>DYPH01000008.1 GCA_020720045.1 Sorangium cellulosum
CCTAGGCGGTGGGCTTCGTAGAGCCCTTCGCACGCCTGCAAAACGCAATCGACCGCTCGCGAAATTTCAAACGGCCCTTCGGCCTTCAAAACCTGAGAAAGATCAAGACCTTCGAGGCGCTCCATGACCATGTACGGAACGCCGTCGGCCATCTCGCCTACGTCCAGCACCCGACAGACGTGCTCGGAACGGATGCGAACGCAGGCACGTGCTTCGCGCGCGAAGCGGGCTCGTGTCGCGTCGTCGCCGACGAGTTCTTGCTTGAGAAACTTAATGGCGACCGGCTGATCGAGGGCCACATGGGTTGCCGCAGCGACGAGTCCCATCCCGCCGCGCCCCAAAATGCCGTCGATTCGGTACTTTCCGTCGACGACGTCGCCAACGCGGTACGGTACGCCTGCCGCCAAGAGGGTTCCAACCGCTGCCATAGATGGGCAGGCTAACACCGTCGGACGGAAGTCGCGCAATACGCTTCGAACGGTTGACTTACCGGCCCCCCTTCGCCGACTCTCCGCTCCCGCCATAATTGCGCTCGCCGCGTCCGAGTCGGAGAAATTCCCCCTTTGCGGCACCGGAAGATCGGCGCAGAATGGCGTCTTGCGCCTGCGGATTTCCGCGCAATCGCCCCCCTTCGAACGGTGCCCATGATCTCCTTGCGTCGCTGCGCGCTTCTCCTTCCCTTCCTCGCCGCCCCTTTTCTGACGCAAGCCTGCGCCGACGAACGGGCCCCCGGAATCCTGATCGCTCTTGATGTCGACAGCGACATTCCGAAGGATATTGACAGCTTGCGCCTCGTCGTGAAGGCCGGCGGACAAATCGTCTACGACCAATCGACGAGCGTCGGCGCCAATGCGCAGCGCGTGCCCGCGACGTTCAAGCTCGTGAAGACTGGCGACGATCCGACCGTTCCGATCACAGCGCGGGCGATCGCCTACTCGGGTGCGACGGCAATCGTCGTGAACCAGCTCACCGCCACGGCGCCCACCGACCGCGTTGCGTTGTTGCGGCTGCCGGTCCATTTCCTTTGCTTCGGACAGACACGGTCGGAAGCGACGACCGACGGCACTCCCCTCGCTACCGTCGCCTGTGCGGACGACGAAACCTGCCAAGCGGGAAGCTGCGTCAAGATGGCGACGGTCCTCGACCGGGCCGACAAGCAATTCGGCAACGGAGTTGGCCTCGCCCCGCAGCCGGCCTCCGCGGGGAGCATTTCCACGGAATCGCTCCCGACGGTGGCGCCGGGCGACGTGTTCGGTGGAACCGATGGCGACGGAAGCGGAACCTGCTTCGACGTCCCTGCGGCATTCAAGAATGCGCGCGAGGTCGTCCCCGACGCTGCGTGCACGATCGACGCGTTTGCTGGCGTTCGCAACATCGGCCTCGTGACCGGCGCGCCGGCGGGGAAGTCGCGGCCGGGCATCGTCGACGCGCTCGGGCGGAGCATCGTGCCGCTCTGGATGGAGAGCGATTGGGGCGCCTATACCGAAGGCGCCCGCCTGCGTTTGCCGCCAGCGGTTTGCCAAAGGATGGCGGCCGGCGCTGTCACGGCTGTACTCGCGTCGGACGGCTATTTCGTTGAAAAATCAGCAAAATATGCAAACTGCGGCGCCTGGTCTTCCGTCCGAAAGCCGGCAAGCGCCGAAGACCAAGAAGGTCGGCGGATCGGACCGACGCTCGGGGCCGACAGCGGCACCGTCACGGACGCCGGCGACGCTTCCGTCGACAGCGGCGACGGCGGACTTTCCGGAACGAGCGATCTCGCCCTCTTGACGGCAGGCTCGGCCCACGCATGTGCCGCGGCGCGCACTGGCGAGGTCTATTGCTGGGGGGCAAACAAAAACGGCCAGTTAGGGAGCGCTGCACCGGCGCTGAGCCCGCGCGCACTGCTCGTCCCCGCCGTCGGTGGCGCGACTGCGATCGCTGCGGGCGCGTCGCATACGTGTGCGCTCGTTGCCAACGGTCGTGTTCTTTGTTGGGGCGGCAACGAGGTCGGCCAGCTTGGGCGGGGCACCGCGACGGCAACCGACGCTCCGGGTGCCGTT
This sequence comes from Sorangium cellulosum, assembly GCA_020720045.1. Classification (GTDB taxonomy): domain Bacteria; phylum Myxococcota_A; class Polyangia; order Polyangiales; family Polyangiaceae; genus JAAFHJ01. The sequence goes on from DYPH01000008.1 coordinate 2,043, forward strand.
TTGCTCGGTGCCGGCAAAGAACTGACCGGAATGACCTACCTCGCCGCCGGCGAGTCACACACATGCGCCGGTGGCCCAAGCGGCCTCTTCTGTTGGGGCAATAATCGCGCGCAACAGCTGGGAATTGCTGGTGGAAACCAGCTCTTCGCCGCCCTCATCGCGCTCCCGGAAGGCGCGTCGATCGCCGCCATCCCTGGTGGCTCCCCGCTCGCAGCGGGGCGCGACTACACGTGTGCGCTCTTTTCGGCCCCCGCCGGCACCGTCGGTTGCTGGGGGACCAACACGAGCGGCGAATTCGGAACCGGTGCTGTCCCCGCAGCGACCGTAGTCGCGACCAGCGTCAAGTCGGTCTCGTTCCCGCTTCAGGGCGACGGAGCCGCTGCGATTTCGGGAGGAACCTCAAGCATTTGCGTACGGTCGGTGGCCAACCACGTCTACTGCTGGGGCGCAAACAAGCAGGGCCTCCTTGGGGTCTCCTCGGTAACGCTCCCGTCGAGTGGCAAAGCTCTCGATCTCCGCGCGGACGCCACCTCGGTGGTCGTAGGGCAAAACCACCTGCTGCTCGCGTCGGTCGCCGGCGGCGGCGCCGTAAGCGGTCTTGGCAGCAACGACCGCTTCGAAATTTCGAGCGTGGGGGGCAAAGAGAATATCGTCCCGATTGCCGCCGAATTTCCGAGACTCTCCGGACTTGCTGCAGGCGTCGGCTTCAGCTGCGGCATCGTGGCAACCGCCGGGAAGCGCGTTGTTTGCCGTGGCGAAAACGGCAATGGCCAACGCGGAAGCGACCCGGCAACGTCACCCGCAAACGCGACCGGCGAAGTCTCTTTCCCGTGAATTCAAAGAAGAGAGGCTCGGAAGGCGTTCGCGCTTCCGAGCCCTTTTCTTGAACGACGCGACCGTCAGTTGAGCGAGGCGTCGGGTGCGGAGGCCTCTCCATCAACACGACGCACATCGACCGCTTGCAACCCCTTCGGGCCTTCCTTCAGCTCAAACTGAACAAGCTCGTCTTCGTAGAGGCGCTTTCGGCCGTCCCCGGCGATCTGGGAATAGTGAACAAAAACATCAGGCCCCTCGTCCTGCTTGATGAAACCCCACCCCTTCTCGTCGTTGAACCACTTCACACGGCCGACTGCCATCTCTCTCATCCTCCTGAAGCCTTTCCACGGTGTCGGCTGAGCGAGGCGACTCACCCAGGACGGGACGAACCTAACGAAGCGCGAAAACGACCGCCTGAGCCGCGCGCACTCGCACAGCCAGCAGGGTCAAGAATGCGCTGCGCCCACGCCAACGGCTGGGCGACGCTGCTGAGATGCCGGAACCTAGGAGAACGCTCGGAGGGGGGTCAAGCCGTCGACGCCGCACTGCGAAACGTTTGGAGGTGGGAGTCGCACCTTGTAGCCGATCGTCGTCGGCCGACCATCCGTAGAAAATTCCAGGTTTTTCAACGACCCCGGAATCGTCAACGGGTCTCGTGCCCCTTTTCGAGCGCATCCAATTCCTCAAGATTTGCCTTCACACGAGGATCGGTCGCATCGAGAGCCTGCGCCTTCAGGAGCGCCTTTCGTGCGTCCCCCCGGGTCGCAGGCGACTTCGCCAAGAGCGTCGCAAGATTGATCCACGCGCTAGCGAGCTTCGGGTCGATGGCAAGGGCCGCGTCATACTCGGCCTTCGCGGCCGCAAGTTTCCCCTGGGACTGGTAGGCGTACCCGAGATTATTCTTGAAACTCGCACGCTTCGGTTCTTGGGCGATCGCCTTCCCGAGTTCCAATTCGGCGCGCCGAAAGTCCCCAGAAGCGAGCAATGCCGTCCCCAAGTCGGCGTGCGTCTTCGCGTCGTTCGGAGCGATGCGGACCGAAGCATCGTACTCGCCGATCGCGTCAGGAACACGGCCAAGCAGGAAGTAGAGCGTCCCCAAATTTCCGTGCCGCGCCGAACTCCCCGGATCCAGGTTGCGCGCACGCACCAAGTACTTTTCGGCCGCGGCGGCATCCCCCGTTGCCAGGAGCGCGACGCCAAGCGCAGAGGCCGCCTCAGGCTCGTTTGGAAGCAGGCGGTACCCCTCGCGAAGCGCCGCGAGCGCGCCCGGGGCATCCCCGAGCAGAAGCCGCGCGCGCCCCGCCTCCACCCAAGCAGGACCAAAGTCTTCAAATTTCTTACAAATTACGTCGAGCTTCCCAGCGACGACTTGCAATTTCTTGTTGCCCTTGGCGACCGCATAGTCGGTCGGGAGGTCGAGGAGTGCAATCGCCGTGCGAGCGAGTCCGGTCTCGCCGCCGGGGTGCTTCTCATCCGCCTTTCGAGCCGCCTCGTAGGCCTTTTGTGCACCGGCAAAGTCATCTTTTTCAAATGCCGCATCACCGAGCTCCAAATGAGGATCCGCCGCGCCCCGTGACGCTCGGCTTAGCGAAATAGTAACCGGTCGCGGAGGAATGTCTGCGACGGGCGGCGGGGGAATCGCCACGGAGACCGCCGGAACCGGAGCCATCGTCGCAACAGGATGTGGGCTTTCATCGGCCGCAACAACCGTTGGCGGTGCCCCCTCAAACGTGGCCATCGATCGATTCGTATTGGCTCCACAAGAAATGGCACCGACGGTAAGTATCGAAAAAAACAAACGGTTCATGACAACTCGCCCGTCACTGCCGGCGCCGCACCGTCGACCTCCCCATGAAGGACGCAGGTATAGGCGTGGGCCAAGACGTCGCGGGTCGCTTCGAGGAGGCGCTCGTCGTTGGCCGGCGTGCGAAGCACGACCACGTTCCCCGTTGGCGACGGTACCCGCAGCAGCATCGCAGCCGCTTCGCGGACCGCCGGAGGGAGGGAGGGGTCTTGCTGCGCCGCGGTCAAATGGTCCATGTAGGTTCGACCGTATTCCGCGTCTGATTTTACGCGCAAAATCGCATTGAATCCCATGCCGGCCGCTCTTCGAAGACCGGCGATTCCCGCCTTTCCCTGCCGTACGCGGAACGCCGTTTCTGCTTGCCGAAGCTCGCCAAGGGCCGCACGCAGCCACTCGCGCGGCGAATAGCGTGAGAGCCATTCCTCGGAAACGCGCTCGTTCATTTCCCCTTCTCTTTGCTTTCTGCCGGAGCCGCGGCTTGGGCGTGTTCCCGCCCGTCATAGCGGAGAATCGTCGGTTTGTGATCGACGACAGTGCGAATCAGGACTGGCCGCTTCCAGATACGCTGAAGGCTACGAAGGACCTCGCGCGCATAGTCGACCTTCAGGTCGAGGCCATCGTGCTCGTGAACAAGGCGGAGCTCCCCGCGGTTTTCGTGGTTTGCGTCGTCGACAAAAATAAATGGATTTCCCGAATTCGTAAGCTGAAAAAGAAGCTTCTCTTTCACCTTCTTGAACTCGCGCGTTTCGATTTCGAAGCGGTCCGCTTTGTTCGACCATTGAATGGCGAAGAGCTTGTGCCGCGCACAGAACTCCGGAGTCAGGAACTCATCGAGGAACGTCAGGTCGTTGTAGAGCGATCGGACTTCAAAAATCTTCTTTCGCCCAAGGCCGAGGCGCAAGTTCCAATTCCGCTTGGCATCGAGGTCGTCACAATCCTCCCATTCCTTGCCGAACTGCCCCTTGTCCCAACGCTCCTCAACATCCCGAAGCAGCTCGACCCCAAGCTTGTAGGGATTTAGGCGCCCCCCACTTGTTGCAAGCACCCCCGCTGCATTATCGGCGTAATCGATAATTTCGGAAGCATCGAGAATTCGCTCGGTCAGCAGGCGTGAATGCCAGTAAGTGGCCCAGCCTTCATTCATAATCTTTGTCTGCATCTGAGGCAGGAAATAGAGCGCCTCCTCCCGGATGACTTCCAGACAATCCCGCTCCCAGCGTTCCAGGGGCGCGTGCTCAAGAAGGAAACCGAGAACATCCCGCTCCCGTTCGCGAGGGAACTTCTTACTCTTTTCGCGCTCGGCAACGATCTTTCGCCGCTGCTCATCAAGGTATTCTTGGGGATTGATGAACGACTCCATGTAGTCCTTCGACTTCAGTCGCGGGACGTCCATGGTTTCGGGGTTTTCCTCGTCCTCCGCCGCAACCTCTTTCGGACCTTTTCCGCGGAAAGCGGCATGAGGATCGACGAGGTTCTCCAGGGACAAGCAGTGATCGATAAATTCTCCGACCTTCGTCGTGCCCCATCGTGAGGCATGCCTTCGAATCCGCGTCCCGTGATTGGCCATCTTATCGATCCAGCGACGGTTGGGATCGTAGGTAGCGGGCCGTTGGGCGGGGTCGACGGTCTTGCCCCCTTGGTCGAGATCGGTCGTGCGGAAACAAAAGTTATTCTTAAAGAAGTCTACGTGCCCATAGACGTGGGCCATGACCATCCGTTGGTCGGTGAGGGAATTCCCCTCCAGGAGATAAGCGACCGAAGGATTGTTGTTGATGACCATCTCGTAAATCTTCGAGAGGCCGTACTCATAGCTCTTCGCCAGATGTTCGTATTCCATACCAAAACGCCAGTGTGGATAGCGGTTTGGAAAGCCGCCGTAAGCGGCGATTTCATTCATCTGGTCGTAGGAGAGCATTTCGAAGACGGTTGGGAAGAAGTCGAGCCCATACTCCTCCGCGACTTTGCGAATGCGGTCCTGCTCGGTCCGAAGGTAGGACGGAAGCTGCGTCTTAAGCGCGAACTCGTTCATGTCACTTCCCCTTTCCGAGAAAATCCTTGATCGATTGCATGATCGCGTCGCGATCACGAATCTCGGAGAGAACCACCCGGTCATCCGCCTTGAATTGCTCTCGAAGATCCTTGATAAACTGCCCAGATCCGTAGGGACTATCCACTTGACCATACGCGAACATATTCACGTAAGGAAGGATGCGCTTCTTCAAGATATCGACACTTTGGAGGGTGTCATCCATGCTCCAATTGTCGCCATCACTAAAGTGAAACGGGTAGATATTCCATTCCGAGGGTGGGTAGTTCGCTTCGATCATGTCGGCGCAAACCTTGTAGGCGCTCGAGATCATTGTGCCGCCGCTTTCGCGGGTGTGAAAGAAGGTATGTTCATCGACTTCCTTCGCATTGGCGTCGTGAATGATGTAGCGACTCTCAATCCCCTTGTACTGGCGCTTCAACCACGTATCGAGCCAGAAGGATTCGATGCGAACGATCTCCTTTTGCTCGTCCCCCATCGAGCCGGAAACGTCCATCATATAGATGATGACCGCATTGGCCACCGGCTCCGGTTCCGTCTTCCAGGAGCGGAATCGGCGGTCGTCGGGAACGGGGACAACCACCGGGCGCGAAGGATCGTAAGATCCTACCGAGATTTGCCGTTTGAGAGCCTCGCGATAGGTTCGCCGAAAGTGGCGCAAGGACTCGGGGCCGACGCGGCGAATCCCCGTGTAGCGGTCTTTCGCACTAATGATCTTTGACTTGCCCTTATCCTCGATATCCGGGAGAGCGAGCTCTTCGCTCAAGATATCGGCAAGTTCGTCAAGCGTGAGATCGACATCGAGGGAGTGCTCCCCGCCCCCCTCGCCAGCCTTCTTCCCCTGCCCCGGCTGATCGCCTGGGTCGCCCCCCACGGGATCGCCGGGCTTTCCGTCCCCCTGCCCGACTCCGCCCTGCTGCTTTTCGCCGTAGCGAAAGCGGGGAATATCGATCTGAGGCAATGGGATCGTGACGATATCTTTGCCCTTCCGCCCGATCAATTCACCGTTTGAGACGTACTTCTTAAGGTTCTCCCGGACCTTCCCCTTGACGATATGTCGAAACCGCGAATGGTCCTGGTCGATTTTTAGGGACATAGAGGGTTCTCCGAAAAGAATAACAGAAGTGCGGCAAAGCGAGAGCTATCGGCACCTGAACGACGCACAAAACGAAAGAAAGCGGCGCCCTCGGTAGAGGGCACCGCTTTAGGAAGAGAGTCCGCGTTCAGGCCGTCTTCTCGTCGAGCGCAACGCGCGCGATCCAGAGGCATGCGACGGTCCCGGCGCTCGCAAGCGCGGTCAGCACCGTCGTCCCCAAGAAGAACGACTGCTCACGGAAGACCACCATACTGACGAGGTAGGCCGCCTGGCCCAGGGCGAGCCCACCGATAATCGGACGGAAGCTCTTCGCTTGGAAACCGAGCAGGAAGGCAGCGAGCGTCGGGAGCGGGAGCGCCAAGAGTGCGAACTTGTGAAAGGAAACGTCGCTCACGAGGTCCATGTCACCGAGCGGCCGCCCGAGCAAATCGACGATGCGCGCCGCCGGTCCCGCAATTCCGGGGAGGCCGAGCGTGTGGGCGAACGGCACCAAACCGGTCGCGCCAAAAAGCGCAGCGCCGATCCACGGTCCCGCCTTTGCGAAGGTGCCGCGCTTCTGGTGAATCCAGCGTGCGAGGCCAATTCCAAGGAACGCAAGGGCCAGCGCCCGAACGACATCGTGGAGCATTGCGGTTCGCCCGACGGCCGCGCCTGCGTCGAGGATGCCCGCGCCAAAGAGTTTCGGGTCGTCTTTGGGACGGGCGGTGTCGTAGAGGCGCGCCTTGACGGCGTCCGGTGCGGTGACCCCCTGAGAAATGAGAAGGGCTGCCGCGCCGGCGACATGGGGGGACGCCATGCTCGTCCCGTTAAAGGAGCCAAAAACCTCGCACTTTTCCTGACCCCCATTGCAAATGGTCTGCTGGAGCACTGCTACGCCGGGCGCCGCGATACCGACCTCGGGCCCCCGTGACGAGAACCAGGCAAGGCCGTCGTTGCGATCCGAAGCGCTCACCGCGATAACGCCCGGAAAGCCGGCCGGATACCCGACAGCTCGCCCACTGTTTCCGGCAGCTGCAACGACAAGTACGCCCTTTTTCTGGGCGTACTTCACGGCATTTCCGACGACTGACGAAGGGAACGGCCCACCGAGCGACAAATTGATGACCTGCGCGCCGTGGTCGGCAGCCCAGCGAATACCGTCGGCGACTTGTGCGTTTGAGCCCGAGCCGTTCTTTGCGAGCACCTTCACCGGCATGAGCGCTGCGCCAAAGGCGAGCCCGGCGGTGCCGACGCCGTTGTTCGTCGTTTGTGCAATTGTTCCAGCAACATGGCTCCCGTGACCGTGGTCGTCCCAAGGCTTGTCGTCGTCGGTAACGAAGTTCCAGCCGGCCACACAGGGGGTTCCGTGGAGGTCGGTCCCCTTCGTGAAGCCGCCATCATCGGCGCAAGCGACGCCGGTATCAATGACGGCAACGACGACGCCAGTACCGGTCGAGCGATTCCATGCGCTCTCAGCGCCGACGCGGCTCAAATGCCATTGTTCCGCAAACCGTGGGTCGTCTGGCGTAAAAAGCGCGTCAAACGCCATGAGCCGCTCGACCTCCTCGACACGTGTGTCCCCGCGCAGTTTCTCCAGGATCGCGGCGCGCCGGGAAGCGCCCGCGTGGGTGAGGAAGATCTGCCCATCATCGGTGACGTGGGGACTCGCGTCCACGAGCTCCCCGCCGATCTCCGCAGCGAGCGCATTTCGCTCGTCTTGGGAAAGGTCGTCGCGAAGGTCGAGAACAAGCGTGTCGGCACCGTCGGTGTGGTCGGGCGCGAGGAAGCTCGGTCCTTCGGCCGACGAGGCGGTCGACGCAAAGGCGAGCACCGAAATTCCGACGACCGTTGCTAGGCGGGACTTCTTCATCGACGCGATGTTCCCCCCGCCATCGGTTCGGGGCAAGCGCGGCGTGGCGTCAGGAGGGCTTTCGTCGAAGGGAAGCCGCCGGGATGAGCGCCGAGGCCCCGACAAGGTCTTGCGTGGCCTTCGACGCGAGCTCGCTCGTCGTTTGCGGCGCCTCGATGTCGTTCCCGAACTCGGCCGCATTTTTTGCTGCGTTTTCGCGCGCTTGAACCAAGCGATCGGCGAGCGCGGCTTCGGCGGCGGTGGCATCGCCGGGGTGGAGGATGCTCTTCACAAACACCTCAGCCGCTTTGTAGCTCGAACGAACCAGCGGGCCCGACGCGCAAAAGGCGAACCCGAGCGCTTCGGCCTCACTCTGAAAGCGCGCGAAGGTGTACGGGTCGACAAAACGGTCAACTTCCGCATGCTTGGGCGACGGGCGCAGGTACTGCCCGAGGGTAACAATATCGACGCCGGCGCTGCGAAGATCGCGCAGCGTTTTGATGACTTCGTCGTCTGTTTCGCCGATTCCGACCATGATGCTCGATTTGATCACTCGCGACGGATCGCGCTGCTTTGCGCGCTCCAGCACACCAAGAGAACGCTCGTAAGAGCAGCGAACATCTCGAATTTGCCGTTGAAGTCGCTCGACCACTTCAATATTGTGAGCCCAGACATGGGGCTTTGCGTCGACGGTAACGTCGACATAATCGTGATTTCCGCCGAAATCGCCGAGGAGGGTTTCGACCAGAATATCCGGCCTCAATTCACGAAGCCGTGTCACCGTCTTTGCGACGTGAGCGGCACCACCATCAAGCAAATCGTCGCGGTCGACCATCGTCAAGACGACGTACTGGAGGCCCATGCTCGCAATCGCGCGGGCGACGTGCTCGGGTTCGCGGACGTCGATCGCGCCACGCGGATTGCCGGTCGTCACCGCACAAAAACGGCAACCGCGCGTGCACGTATCGCCCAAGAGCATGACGGTGGCCGTCCCCTCACGCCAGCATTCGCCGACGTTCGGACAACGCGCCTCTTCGCAGACGGTGAACAGGTCGAGCTTCCGAAAGGTACTCTTCAGGCGCTCATAGTTCTCGCCGCCGGGGGCGCGTACTTTGAGCCAGGCCGGTTTCGGGGCGAAGCGATTGGGTTCGGTCACGCGAAGGCGCTTAGCGCGCTTTTTGGGCGGTCGAAAGGTCGGCGATGCTCAGGACGGCAAGTCTGCGTCGTGGCCGCGAAGACGCGCAAAAATTTCCTCGCCGACGGTCGTCAAGTCCTCAGCAGCCTCGGCTTTTTTGCCGGCAAAATAGGCGCGAAGTCCATTCGCGGCGACGATCGCCAGCGAGACGTTAATGCCGGCGTCGGAGAGCGCAGCCACGGTGTCGCCTCGTTTCAGGAGCAATTCGAGTTCGTCCATGAGGTCGTCGATTTCGCGAAGAGCGGGAGAATTTGACATAAAGGAACTCGATTTGATTCAGCAGGATGCTTCTATAATTTCGAGAATGGTCGTCCCATACTTCTTCACAATGTGCTTGCCGACGCCGGCGCAGGCCCCGAGCGCCTCCAGGGTAGCTGGCGAGTCTTCCGCGATCGCGGCAAGCGTGCGGTCAGTAAGGATACGAAATGCTGGCAAACGAGCCGTCTTCGCCTCTTCGCGGCGCCAAGCGCGCAGAGCAACCTCAAGTCGACTGCCGCTCTCGGGGGCCGGACGGGGACGCTTCGGATCAGGGAGCTTTTTGACTTCGCCAGGTGATTTCTGCGCCCCCTTCTCGCGCCGAATCACGGCGCTTCTCGGGGAATCATCGAGAACGGTGAATCGGGTCGCGCCCCCACCACCTACGCGGCGGAGACGCTGAAAGACGACCGTCTTTCCGTCTTTTTCAAAGCTCGCCTGTTCCACAGCAAGTACGCCACGACGAACGAGGCCGTCGACGACGTGGGCGAACGCGTCGCGCCCAAGCGCCTCACCGAAGCGCCGGAAGAGCTGCCCCATCGGCCGCGAACGCTCACCAATTTCCTCAAGAAGATCAGCGGCAAGCTTCTCCTCCTCTGTCGACGCGTCGCGAAACCGTTTCGCGATACAGTCGCTGTCGCGGCAGGCGTCACAGAGCCCACACGGGCCGCCATCATCGGCAGCATCGCCAAAGTGGCGAATAATTGCCTGCATTCTGCAACCGTGACCGTCGGCGAACGCGAGCATCGCCTTCAGTTGGCCAAAACGATGGGCTCGTTGGGCGGTATACGACTTCCGGAACGCCGGGTCGCCGCGCAGGACTGCCCCGTCGGCGTCGAAGGCAATTCCTCCATTGATAAAGAGCTGATCAAGAGCCTTTTCGAAGCTCTCTCCATCCATATCGACGTCTGCCGCAAGGACGTCCTGAGGGATCGGTCTCGGCCCGATTCGCGTGTACACTGCATCGAGAACCTCGAGCTCGGGATAGCTCTTCGCGAGGAGGAACTCATGCATGCGAACGTCGGCGTACGAGTGAAAAAGCACTGCGCGGGAGGGTTTCCCGTCGCGGCCCGCGCGTCCGATTTCCTGGTAGTAGCCCTCAAGGCTCTGGGGGATCCCTGCGTGGACGACGAGGCGGACGTCCCCCTTATCAATTCCCATTCCGAAGGCAACCGTCGCCACAACGACGTCGATTTCTGAATTGGAGAAGCCTCGCTGGACACTCTCGCGCGTCTCGGCGGGCATTCCGGCATGGTAGGCGGCGGCGCGAATCTTTTTCTTCAGCAGGGCGCCAGCGAGGTCTTCCGTTCCGGCGCGAGTGTTCGTGTAGACGATGGCGGGCCGCTGCTCGGGCTTCGAAAGCAGGTCGACGACGGCGGCAGCGCGGCGTGTCGGAAGCAACGACAGCACTTCGAGCGCCAAATTGTCCCGGCGGAATCCCTGAATGAAACGACGGGGTTTGGGGAGCGCCAACTGCTCGCAAATATCATCTTGAACGGCGGGCGTCGCCGTCGCCGTGAGGGCGACGATGGGCGCCGGTCGAAACAGCGGCAGACGCTGCCCAAGCATCCGATATTCCGGCCGAAAATCGTGCCCCCAGTGGCTGATACAATGGGCTTCGTCAATCGCAACAAGACCGAGCGGTCGCTTCGCCAACATTTCCGGAAAACCCGCGACGGCAAGGCGCTCCGGCGCGATAAAGAGAAAGTCGAGATCCCCAGAAAGGTACCGTCGACAAACCTCGCGGGATGCCAGGCGATCGCGGCCGGAATGGATGCGCTCTGCACGGAGTCCGAGGGCCTGAAGCTTGGCGACCTGGTCTTCGATGAGTGCAACAAGCGGGCTAACGACGAGCGTCGTCCCCTCGCGGGCCAAGCCAGGCAGCTGATAACACAGAGATTTTCCCGCCCCGGTCGGCATCACGAGGAGCACGTCCTCGCCGCCGGCAACCGCCTCACAAACGTCTCGCTGAGGGCCACGGAAGGCGTCGTGGTGGAATACGTCCCGCAGGAGCCCCTCCAACGACGCCCGCGGCACGCGCGCCCCTGCCGGTCGCGGCTCAGTTCGGTGGGGCACGACGGCGGTCACGGGACGGCTTCTTTCCCATCTCCTCGGAAACGGCAAGCGGAACGACGACGGCACTTCCGTCAGAAGGCAGGATCGATCGCCGGTAGGCCGTCTTTGCTTCGTCGCGACGTCCCCCCTTGGAGTACGGTCTGCCGCCGAACGCGCACCGCAGTCCCCCCTGCGGCATCAAACGCGATTTCCTGAACGCGGCGAGGGCCGCAGCGTACCCACACACAACGGTCAAACGAGGAAATGATGACGATCGAGATTCGAACGGTAGGTGTTCTCGGCGCAGGTCAAATGGGATCGGGGATTGCCCAGGTCGCCGCAACGGCCGGCTACACGGTGAAGCTCGCCGACGTCGATCTGGAACGGGCAACGAAGGCGACCAGCAAAATCGCTGCGATGCTCGGAAAGCTCGTCGAGAAGGGCAAGCTCACCGCCGAGGCCGCTGAGGCGACGGCAAAGCGTTTGATTCCCGTCGCGGGCATCGCCGACTTTGGCGATTGTGACCTCGTGATTGAGGCCGCGACCGAGAACGTCGATCTCAAATTGAAGCTCTTCGCTGCTTGCGATGCTGCGATGAAGCCCGACGCGCTCCTCGCAAGCAATACCTCCAGCATCTCGGTGACGAAGCTCGCCGCCGTCACCAAGCGCCCTGGCAAGGTCCTCGGGATGCATTTCATGAACCCGGTGCCGCTCATGCGCCTCGTCGAGATCGTGAAGGCGGTCCAGACGGAGCCGGACACGTACACGACCATCAAGGAAGCTGCCGAAAAGATGGGTAAAACCGTCGTCACGTCGAACGACGCCCCCGGCTTCCTCGTCAACCGCATCCTCGTTCCGATGCTGTGCGAGGCGATGTTCGCCGTGCAGGAAGGGGTCGGAACGCCCGAGGACATCGACACGGGCGCCAAGCTCGGTCTGAATCACCCGATGGGGCCCCTCGAACTTGCCGATTTGATCGGTCTGGATACTGTGCTCGCTATCGCCAATGTGCTTTATACGGACATTGGCGATACGAAATACCGCGCACCGACACTCCTCAAAAACCTCGTGACGGCCGGATGGGTCGGAAAGAAGGGGGGCCGCGGCTTCTACGTCTATGACGAAAAGGGGCAAAAGGTCCCGGGAGCGAGCACGATCGGGGGGGCGAAATGAGCACCGTTCTCTTTGAAAAAGAAGGTTTCGTCGGGACGGTTACGCTCAATCGCCCTGACAAACTCAATGCGCTGAATGCGGAACTCGTCGGCGAGCTTCACCGTGTGCTTGCCGAGGTCCGGCGCGACAAGGATCTGCGCGCACTCATCGTCACCGGCGCCGGCGACAAGGCCTTTGCGGCCGGCGCCGACATCGCCGCGATGAGCACGATGACCGGGCCGGAAGCCAAAGCATTTGGAGAGCTTGGCCACGCGGTCGGCGCGCAGATGGAGACGCTTGCGATCCCGGTGATCGCCGCCGTCAACGGCTTCGCCCTCGGCGGTGGCTGCGAGATGGCGCTCGCCTGCGACTTCATCCACGCCAGCACCAAGGCAAAGTTCGGCCAGCCGGAGGTCAACCTCGGTGTGATTCCTGGCTTTGGTGGAACGAACCGGCTCGCACGCCGCGTCGGAATTGGGCGGGCGCGCGAGCTCTGCTTCACCGGCGACGTTATCGGCGCCGAGGAAGCGCTGCGCATCGGCCTCATCAACGGCATTCACGCCCCCGAAGACCTCCTCGGAAAAGTGAAAGAAATCGCTGCAAAGATCGCGACGAAGGGGCCGCTCGCCGTCGCTCAGGCCAAGCGCGTGCTCCTCCGCGGGCTCGACGTCCCGCTTCCGACGGCAAACGAGTTGGAAGTCCAAGCGTTCGCGGCACTTTTCGGCTCTGAAGACCAGCGCGAAGGTATGGCAGCCTTCCTCGGAAAGCGCCCGGCTAACTTCGTCGGTCGCTGATCGCGGCAACGCCATCGACACGCCCTCGTGCGATCTCCGCACGGGGGCCCTTTTTTGCCGATTCCTTGCGAATTGTCGGGCGTCCAACCCGACGGTCGACGTAGGTTCGCGCCGTGCGTCTTCGCTCCGCCTCTTCGCTGTTTTTCGCCGCATTTGCGATGTTCTCGGTTGCGCCGCTCGCCGCCTGCTCCGTCGAGGGGGAAGGTACGAGTGAAGGGGGCGACGAACTGACCGGTGGCGGGAGCTACGTCGGAACCGCCGTCATCGCACGCCTCCGCGCGGAACATGCGACGGAGGAGGGGATCACCTGGAGCGACAGCAACGATGCCCGCTTCGACGCCGACTGGCTCCAACAAATTCCCGCTGTAAATACGTGGGGTTCGAGCAATTTGCCGGCGGCGCCGACCTGCATTGGGAGCAGCTGCGACAGCGACTTTGCTCTTCGAAACTGCACCAGCAACGCCGACTGCGACGGCTCCTCCTGTGCGCCGCTTCGCGCGACGGTCGCCCACGAAGGGGATGCACCGCGACGCCTATGCGTCGGACCGAGCGACGAAACGCTCGACACCCTCTACGACATGATTGTCTCGGCAAAACAATCGGTCGATGTGAGTTCGCTCACCGGGCCCGACGGGCGCTTCGAAGCGATGCTGAGAAACGCAACAACGCGCACTTCAGAACGCGCAAACCTGCCAACTGTTCGTTACATTTTCGGGTCTTTTCCCGGCGGCTATCTGAACGTGAGCGAAACGCTCCGTACCCTCAACGCGTGACGTAAAAAATCCGCAATTTCAGTTCGTTGTCGGGAGCTACAACACGGGCCCCACGACGTGGAATCACGCAAAGATCGTTACGATTGACGGCGAAAAGGTCTTTACGGGTGGCATGAACATGTGGACTCCCCACTACCTGGAGGCGAGTCCCGTTCATGATTTGAATATCGCCGTTCACGGCTCTGCGGCGCGCGCAGCAGCCATCTTCGTCGACACGCTTTGGGACGGCATCTGCAATACGCCGAACACGGCGGCTGCCTATCCGGACGGCGGCGATCGATGCCTCCCCTCCTTCGCGAAGCGCGTACCGGCGGCGAAGGGGTCCGGATCGAAGCGTGTAATTTCCGTCGGACGCCTCGGAAATCGCGGTGACAATCCGGGCGACGATGCGCTCGTTGCTTTGATTGATGCGGCCAAAGGGAACGTAAAAATCTCCCAACAGGACGTCGCGCCGATCAAGCGGGCTGGCTTGACGTTTGGGTCGTGGAACTACGAGGTCTTCGACGCCATAAACCGCGCAACACTTCGCGGGGTTGACGTCGATATCGTCGTCTCGAACGAGGGGGCATTTGCGGGGGCCTCGGCGAGCCTCGCAAACAGCTATTTCAATGGGTTTACGATCGGCGACGTGTGGAACGTCGCGCGCGCCCGCGCCGTCGATACGCAGGCCCGACAATCAGGAACCGATCCGACGAGTGCACTCTGCAAACACCTTCGGGTCATGTACTTCCGTTCGTCGGCGAACGCCGCATGGGCCAGCGGGACGCCTCAGGCAAACCACGCCAAGAACATCTTCGTCGACGATCGTGCATTTTACGTAGGCTCGCAGAACATCTACAAGGCGAACCTCGCGGAATTCGGCGTTATTATTGACGATTCGCTCGCGTCCGAGGAACTCACGAAGAGCTATTGGACGCCGCTCCTCAAGTACGCGCGAGCGACGACCTATATCGATGCGCGCTGCCGCTGACTCACGCCGCTGCGACCGCTACGCCGAGCGCCACGACGACCCAGGCGAGGAGTGCTGCGGCGGCGAAGGCGCGCTGGGCGGCAACGCGGACGCGCGCCTCAGAGACATCCCGCGGACCGCTCTGAAGGAGCGCTCCGGCGACGGCGAGCGTCACGACGGCGACCGCGAGGTGCTCTTTCCGTTCGAAGGCCCAGCCAAGCGCCGGGTGGGCGACGAATAGCGCCCGCCGGACCGTCTTCCGATAGTCGGGGTAGATGAAAAGACCGCCGCCGAAGGCAACGGCCGCAAGGGCGGCGGCCCCCCAAGAGGCGCCATTGGCCCGGCGGCGGGTCCGAAGGAGCAGCGCGGGATGAACGAGCGCAGCGGCAGCCAAGACGCCGAAATGGCCATGAATATGGGCGAGTAGCGAAAAGTTCATGGACTCAAGTAGCGACCGTGCCCCCGCCTGGGAGGATTGCACCAGGCGGCCTAAAAAATGCGCTAGCACGACGCCCCATGCCCGGCCTCCTCGATACACTTCTCGGCCAAGAACCGGCCGTGGCCACTCTGCGTCGTGCGCTCGCGGCCGACAAGGTGCATCATGCATACGTTTTCGACGGACCAGACGGCGTCGGGAAGGAAATGGCCGCCTTCGGCCTCGCGCAAGCCTTGCTTTGCGAACGGCGCGGGACGACCGTCGAAGGGGCGCGCGGACTGTTCGGCCCTGAGCCGCCGATCGTTTTTCCAACGACCGAAGCGTGCGGCACATGCAGCGCGTGCACTCGATCTCTTCTGCGCGCGGGTGAAAAGCGCCCGGTCCACCCGGACCTCGTCGTGCTCGAGCGCGGCCTGTATGAGCCATCGCAGATCGGCCGGCGAACGCCAGAAACACAAGATATTTCCGTCGACCAAGTCCGAACGCTCGTCCTCGCACGCGCTGCCTTCGGCCCCCATGAGGGGCGGGCGAAGGTCTTCATCATCCGCCGCGCGGAAGAGCTCGGGATCTCGGCGGCGAATGCCCTCCTGAAGACGCTGGAGGAGCCTGGAAATCGCGTCCACTTCCTGCTGCTTTCGTCGGTCCCCGACCGCCTTTTGCCGACGATTCGGTCGCGCACGCAACGCCTCCGATTTGCGCCGCTGCCGGCCGCAACGGTCGCACAAATTCTTGAAAAGGAGGGCAAATCAAACGAGGAAGCCCTTCGACTTTCGGCACGCTCGGAGGGCTCGCTTGCGCGCGCGAGGCAACTCGGCGACCCCGCGGCAACCGCGACACGTGACGAATTTGTTGCTCGTGCGCGCGACGCCCTCCGTCAGAACTCTATTCTCCCGGCTCTTGCGATTGCGGAAGAGGGGAAGAAGGAAAAAGCCGAGCTCGGCGTCCTTCTGGATGCGCTCGCGATCGCGTTTGCCGAAGAGGGGCGTGCCGCGGCGCTCGACGGGGACGGGGCCGACCGGGCCGCCGTCCGTTTTTCACGCGTCCTTCGTGCCACCCGCGAACTCGACCGGAACGCCTCCCCCCAACTCACCGTCGAAGCGCTCTTCCTCGAACTCCGCGGGTAACGGTTCGGCGAGGATGGGAGGCTCTATCGCCATTTCTCGAGCGAAAAAGCGCGCTTCGATATCATTATCGGCGAGGATTCGTCCCGCAGCGACCGGCATGATCGGGCGAAAAATTAGATAAAAGAACGGTGGCGCGAGGAGCAGCCGAAAGAGCGCCAGTCCGACGAACGGGAGGGGGCTGCGCTCGAAGGCTTGGCAGGGGCCATGGACCGATTTCGTGACCCGATGGGCAAGGCGGAGGTACCCGCGCACCGGCGCGAACACGAATTGTTTCGGCATCGGCTCGAAGGGGCGGAGGAACCACGGTGGGGCGGCCGTCGTCGGCCCACGCGTGTGCGTTCTTTGCGGCAACGAATACGGCACTCCAGTAGAAGCCCCAGAGCGCAAAGAGCGCGTTGGAGAGCCAGCCGAAACGCCCGAAGGCGATCGCGAGTGCCAGCGGAAGTGCTCCGATACCGAAGAGCAAAATTCCGCGAAACTTACGTTTGTATTTCTTCCACAACCACGACGGCGAAAATCGCAAGCGGGGGGACGGTCGTTCGCCTTCGGGGAGGATACCCGCGTCGACGGAAAGTTCGTGAGAGACGACGTCGTCAAAATCGCGTGTAAACGCGATCGCAATCCATTCGGCGGCCCCCAGGAACGCAAGAAGCGTCGCCAGGCGCTTTTTCCAGGAGACCGCCGGTGCGATGACCGGCGCCGCGGCCCCTTCCCGCTCGACGACGTCGGCAACGACCGCGCCGAGCGCCGCCTCTACGCGGTCCCCTTCGGCGGCTTCGCGCGCGTTCTCTTCGCGGAGGGCCTTCACCGCCTTCTTGAGGTCTTTTTCACTCCCGCGAATGTGGATGCCGCCATTCTCGACGACGATGTCTGACGACTCGGCCGCTGGGCGGTCTTCGGTGAAGCCGACCGCGAGCATTCCGACCACGGTAAACAGGACGACAAAGAGCGCCCGGGCGAGGAAGAGGCGGCCTGCGGCGCGGCGCAGCTCTGGCACGGTAACGAGCCGCGCAAACAGTTGAAAGGGCAGCAAGAACCCGTAGGTAAGGCGCCGACCGCCGCTCACCCGCGACGGCGGGAGCGGCCGACGCCCGCGAACGTGTCCGTAAATCCGACGGACAGCCTCGCGTTCATCCAGAAGCGGCGCGGTCACCAGTGTGCGGAGCTTTCGGCTTCCGTCGGCCGTCATGACGCGGATGGATCCCCACCGAGGAGATCATACATGCCTTCGGCGAGCGTAACGCCACGCCACGCGCGCGTCTGGCCGGGCGCAACAAACGCCCAAAGCCGTTCCCCTACCGGCCCCGAAAACTCGACGAGCGTCCCCTCTTCGGGCGCCTCCGGGGCCGCACCGAAACGGCGAACACCAAAGGGTCTTTTTCGCAGCCGCTCAAACCGAATATCGTCGATTTCCAACGTCGAAGGCGGGACACCATCAATAGGGACCGGGAGATCCAGCCAAAGAATTTCTTTGGAAGAATCGCCACTTAACACAACAAGAACGTCTTTGCCTGCCTCCGGCGCGAAAAAGATCGCGAAGACCGCACGAGCGTCTCTGCCGCGCCCCTCTTCGAGGATCCAGGCGCCGGCAAGCCACGCCTCCTCGTTTCCTCGGAGGACGACATCCCCTGGCTTTGCGGCAAACAATTCGGTCGGAAATCCGTCCAACTTTGGCTTCGGAAGTGCCGCTGCGGCAACGACCGACGCCGCAGTCTCCTTCGGGGGCGGCGAAGCGGAAAGACGACCGTAGACGAACCGACCTAGCGCCGCGCCGAGCGCCGTGAGGCCGGCGATGGCGAGCAGGCTCACGGCCGCTCCAGCAGCAACGAAAACTGCCGCGCGCGCTCCGTGCACTCTGCAGGTGTCTCGCCGACGAGGGCGCCGACAAGCGCGATCAACGGCGCGTGCTTGGCAACGTACGGAAACTTCCGGGCGTCGATCCCACCGATCGCGCAGAGCGGAATTCCAAGGGATTCCGAGCGCTCCGCGACCTTCGCGAGGCGTTCGAGGCCTACGGCAGGCTCGGCGTTCTCTTTAGTAGATGTAGCATACACAGGTCCGAAGGCGAGATAGTCCGGTCGGAGGAGGAGCGCCGCCTCGGCCTGCTCTTCGGTGTGCGTCGAGACCCCCACGCGAAGGCCCGGATAGCGGCGACGGACGTCCTTCAGCGACGTGTCCCCTTGGCCGACGTGCACGAAAGGAGCGCCAAATTCCTCTGCCAAATCGGGGCGATCGTTTACCACCAACGGGACGCCCACGGCTGCACAACGAGGCGCGATCGCAGCAAGGAGCGTGCGAAACCGGGGCTCATCGACGTGCTTGGCGCGGAGCTGAAGGAGCGCCGGTTGCGCGGCGAGGAACGCCGCAGCGACGTCGACGGCGTCAAGCCCCGCCGCGTCGAGGGTCGTCACATCGACGAGCGGGTAGAGGCCTCGAAGCGGGGGCGTGCTGCGGGAAATGCGGGTGCCTCGGGTCATGGTTGCGAGCCTACACCGGATTCGCGCGGCTCACCGTCGTCTCCGGGCCGATTCGATCGGGACGAACCATCGGCCCTTCGAGAACGACAAGGTCGCCGCGGGAGAGCTCGTCAAACGCTTCGTTGTTCTCCCGGCGATCGCGGTCGATGCGCATGACGCGCACACGTTGGGGCCCCTCCCCCTCGGGCCCATCGCCGCAGACCTGCGCCTCAACTTTCCCCTTTGTCGGCGTGACGTCGCCAACGACCCGGAGCGTACGATTCCCGTTTGTTGCTAGCGTGCTTCGCAGGGTGACTCCGTCTTTTCGGAGGAGGAGCGGCGAGAAGGTTACCCCTTCCCAGCGGAGTCCCGCGGCGCGCGCTACGGGGACGAGCCAGGCGGGGAGCACGTCGGGTCGATCTTCGTGGCACCAGTCCGTTTCCTTGGCGAGCGCCGGGCAGGCTTCTCGATGGAGACACGGGCCGAAGAGGGTCACGCTTTCGTTGGTGCACAAACGATCGCGAACCGCATGCAGATGCCGCGTGCGCTCCTTCAATGCCGGCTCAACGACGACAAGCGTCCCTTTCGGGGCCAAGCGCGTCGCCAATACCCGCTCCAACAAAGCGACATGGCGCGCAATTCGTGCATCCGAATCGAGGCCCCGATCGAGCTCGGAGAGGACCTGGCCAAATAGAACCAGGTCGAACCCCTGCCCCTCCTTTACCGGGCGAAACGTCGACGGTTTCCCTGCGGCGCGCATCGACTCCGCCCGCTCGGGATGGGCCTTCGCCGAGGCTTCCGCGAAGCCAAAGGGCTCGTCGCCGAACCAGGGCAGGAGGTCCGGTTGGATGCTGCCGTCCGGCGAAATCCCATGCTTCGACACAACTACTTTGAGGTCAAACGATCCCTTGAGCCCTTCGAGGAAGGTCTTCGCAAGGGCGGTCGCCCCCTCCTCGGGGTCGACGAGCGTCACCTCGACTTTGCCGCGCCCCTGGCCCGGCGCCGCCCCTTCGAGGGCCTGAAGGGCGCCGAGGGTCGTGGCGCCAAAGCCGGCGCCGACGTCCAAAATACGAAGCGGGCGCCCTTCAGGAAGCGTGAGCGCCTTCGCCGCGACGAGTTCGCGCACCGCGTGGGCCGCCTTCGGAACGTCCCGGGGCAGCGAAAACGCGAGGCGCGCCGCGTAGTGGGCCTTCCCGGCGGCGACGCCAGCCGTGTTGTAGGATGCAGACAAAGTGGCCACCGCCTTGCCGAGAGCAGGCACGTCGTCGTAGCCACGATGGATGCCGAGTCGCGGCAGGAGCGCCTCGATGGGGGCGCGGAGCGACGAGGGGGCGTAAGCGGACGTGGCTTTCGGGGCGACCATGGCGCGTCTCTACTCGAAGATCCCGACGACCGACCTCGGAAGTTCCGGTACGGTCGCGCGCCTATGAGCCGGAACGCGCTTCGCTTGCTCCCCTTTCTTGCCGCCCCGCTGCTCCTCGGCTGCCCGAGCGTCGCACCGCCGAAGTCGACGTTTCCGAGCGTCGACGATGCGCTCTCCCGAATGCACGAAACGGTCGCCTGCGGAAACGGGATTCATGCCACGGCGAAGCTCGATCAATTCGCAAAAGAGGGGCGCGTACGCGGCGAAGTTCTTCTGTTTGCCCACCGGCCGGCAAAGCTGCGTCTCGACGCCGTCGCGTTCGGCGTAAACGTCCTCTCGCTCGGCTCCGACGGTCAGAACTTCCAGGTCGCCGATTTGCGAAATAAAGTCTTTTATCAAGGACCTGCAAAGGCTTGCAACCTGCGACAGGCGACCGGCGTGCCGATCCCTGGTCATGCGCTCGTCGGCTTCCTCCGGGGGGAAGCACCGGTCCTCGTCCACCAGAAAGGGTCGGGTACGATCCAGTGGAACAAACGCGGGTTCTACGAACTCGTCATTCCTTCGACGCGCGACGCCCAACAAACGCTGCATCTTGGGATTCATCCCGACGACTTCGGCAAGCCCTGGAACGAGCAGCGGACCCGCGTCCTCGACGTGGTCGTCACGCAGAAGGGGGGCGTGCTCTACCACGCAGAACTTGAAGGCTACAGCGCCGGCAAGATGGCCGAGGCGCGCATCGATCCGGAAAACATCGAACCGCCGATCCCGCCGAGCGGTCCGATGTGCACGGCGGAGTTGCCGAAGACCCTGCATGTGGAAGTCCCCGGCAAGAACGAAGACGTCGTCTTCAAGTACGAAGAAGTCGAATGGAATCCGCCGATTCCGGAGGGGGCCTTCTCCGTCGAGCGACCGGCGGGAATGCCGCGCCAGTTCCTCGACTGTGACGGCGAGTAGCTGGAGATCCTGCGCGCCGTTTCCGCACCGCGTCCGGCGGTTCCGGGCGGACGCTCGGCTACGCCCGCGCGAGTTCGTCGGAAATAGCGCGCGCGAGCTCTTGGGCCCGCGCCACCTCCCCGGGCGGAAGCGCGATCGCGCCGACCACCGGATGACCGCCGCCGCCGTGGCGTTCGCAGATCTTCGCGATGTCGTGTTTCCGCGTCTGTCCGCACCACGGATTGAAGCCGATGCTGAGTTTGATCTTCTTCAAACCACGCGTAACCACGACCGAATAGGCCGAGTCCGGGTAGAGCGCGTAGGTGACAAACTTCGGTGCAGCGTCTGAGAGTTCGTCGGTCAGATCGACCAGGACGGCGCCGGTCGCTCCGCCGACAAGCTTCGCGCGCGCCTTCACGCGCGCTTCGTAGGGGGCCGCCGTCGCCTGCCATTGCGTGTAGCTTGCAACCACCTCCGGGTCGTTGGCGACGTCGTCGAGGGGGCGTTCCGTCAGGGCAGGAACAAAGCGCGAGATCAGTTCCGCTTCTCCCGATTGCTCAATAAGAGTCATGAGGCGCAACGCCGGCTCTTGGCGCGCAACGGCAATGGCCGCACTTGGGAACGCAGCACGATCAATGATATCGGCCCAGTAGACGAGGTCACCGAGCGGTTCCGGATTGAAATCAAAGAACTTCGCTCCGATATCGACCAAGAACTTGGTGCACGATCCGTAGGTTCCGTCGTGAAAGAACCGACCGTTGCCACGCGATTCCTCGAAGGTCCTACGCTCCGCGTCTGACGTAAATGCACTCACGTGGTGGTCGAAATACCAGGTCAACTTCGAAGACCGGGAGAACTTGTAATCAAGAATAGCGTTCTCGTCGCCATCAAGAAGCGCATCGAAATCGGGTCCTGCCCCCGCTCCGTAACCCATCGCAAGGTATTTGAAGGAGAGTTCACTGCCAGCTTTGATATGGCGGAGGAGCTTCGTAAAAATGACGGCGGAGGCGAGGCCATCGAAGCAATGACCGTGGGTGGCAACGGTCACGTGAGTGGGGGCGGTGGTGAGTTTTTCCGAGGAAGTCACGGGCCGTGAGTACCATTCGCGGGATGCGACTGCACCATCTCGCCTTCCGGAGCGGCGACGTTCCGCGATTGGTTGCGTTCTACACCGGTCTCTTCGGGTTCCGAACGCAGAAATCCTTTGACGGCCGGAGCGCGTGGCTGGCCATCAAAGATGGCGTATTGATGCTCGAAGTTGCACTCCCCGAGGAACCAGAAATTCCGCGCGGGAGCCTTGAGTGCGTGATCTTTGCGACCGATGTCGCCGGGCGGGATGCTTTTCGTGCATCCTGCATGCAAAACGCGGTCCCCCTCGACGGGGAGACCGCGTTTACGACCTACGTTCGCGACCCCGACGGGCGCCGGGTCGGCGTGAGCCACTACCCACTAACAGACTGAACTTCTGTCACTTTACGAGATGGGGAATGTGAACCCCCTTCTCTTCCGCGCAGGCGATCGCCTCTTCGTAGCCGGCGTCCGCGTGGCGAACGACCCCCATACCGGGATCGCTGGTTAGGACCCGCTCGATGCGTCGGGCAGCGTCTTCGGTGCCATCGGCGACGACGACCATGCCGGCGTGGAGGCTCATGCCCATGCCGACGCCGCCACCATGGTGAAAGCTCACCCAGGAGGCCCCACAGGCGGTGTTCACAAGGGCGTTTAGGATGGCGAAGTCGGCGATGGCATCCGAGCCGTCCTTCATCGCTTCCGTCTCCCGATTCGGCGACGCGACCGACCCGCAGTCGAGGTGGTCGCGACCGATAACGATGGGCCCCTTGACCTTGCCGGTGCGGACGAGTTCATTAAATATTCCGCCAACTTTCGCGCGGTCGCCGTAGCCAAGCCAGCAGATGCGGGACGGGAGCCCCTGGAAGGCGACCCGCTCCTGGGCCATCGTGATCCAGCGGTGAAGATCGGGGTCGTTCGGGACCGCTTCGAGGACCGCCTGATCGGTGACTTTGATGTCTTCCGGATCGCCAGAGAGGGCGACCCAGCGGAACGGCCCTTTGCCGACGCAGAACAGCGGCCGGATATATGCGGGGACGAAACCCTCGATATCAAACGCATTTTTGCAGCCAGCTTCGACGGCGCCGGCGCGAATGTTGTTCCCGTAGTCGAAGACTTCGGCCCCCGAGCGCTTCATGGCGAGCATCGCTTCCACGGTCCGCGCCATCGTCTCCTTCGCGCGCTTCACGTAGGTGACCGGGTCGTCGCGACGGAGGGCATCGGCCTGTTCCCAGGAAAGACCGTCGGGAATATACCCATTGAGCGGGTCGTGGGCGGACGTTTGTTCGGTGACAAGATCGGGCGTAATGCCGCGGCGGACGAGCTCGGCGTAGACATCGGCGCCGTTGCCAACCAGCCCAATCGAAACAGGTTTTCCGTCGGCGGTCGCCTTTTCAATGCGTGCAAGTGCCGCATCCAGGTCGTCGATTTGCTCGTCGACGTAGCGCGTATCGATGCGCTTCTGAATGCGCGAAGGATCGATATCGACGCCGAGGCAGGACATCCCCGCCATCGTCGCGGCGAGCGGCTGCGCGCCCCCCATGCCGCCGACGCCGGCCGTCAGCACCCACGTTGCTTGCTTCCCGGTGCGCGCTTCGAAGGCCTTCCGCGCAGCAACGAAGGTCTCATAGGTCCCCTGGAGGATCCCCTGGGTGCCGATGTAGATCCACGAACCGGCCGTCATCTGGCCGTACATCGTGAGCCCCATCTTCTCGAGGCGCCGAAAGTCGTCCCAATTTGCCCACTTGCCGACGAGATTCGAGTTTGCAATCAGGACGCGAGGGGCATCTTTGTGGGTGCGGAAGCGGCCGACCGCTTTTCCGCTCTGCACAAGGAGCGTCTCCTCATCGCCGAGGTCTCGAAGCTCGCGGCAGATCACTTCAAAGGCGTCCCAGCTGCGCGCCGCTTTGCCGGTGCCGCCGTAGACGACGAGGTCGTCGGGGCGTTCAGCGACGTCCGGATCGAGGTTGTTGTGGAGCATCCGGAGGGCGGCCTCCTGCACCCACCCCTTGCAGCTCAGCGTGGTCCCTTGCGGCGAACGAACGGTGCGCGGTCCTGCGGTCATGGCACCGCGGGTTAGCATGGGCGAACGGCCGCGCGGAAGGCGCCCCGCAAAGAAAATCCATGACTGATTGCGTCGTAGCCGACGGGACCGCCGCCCTCGAGCCGGGCAAATTCGCTCGCAGCCCTACTTGGGCTGCGCAGGTGCTACTCGCCGGCGAAGCTTGCCTCAATCGCCGCTTGCGCCGCTTCAATCGCCTTTTGTGCGACCTCGGAATCGACGGTGCCTGCGATCGAAATCCCGTCCGCAATCGGTGTTTCGCGCGGGCGCGCGGCGTCGACCCATTTTTCCGCGAGCTCTTCGGCGATCTTTTCGACGAGCGACCGCGTCGTGTCCCGTTCGACGGCAGACACCCAAATGGCATCCCGGTAACGTCTCGAAAGCATGCGCTGATCGAGGGTGCCGGTTGCGTCGGCCTTGTTGAAAACGAGGAGGCGCGGAATGTCTCCGAGGCCAAGCTCCTCCAGCAGTTCCGCGGTCACATCAAGCTGCGCTTCCGCCGCCGGATCCGACCCGTCGACGACATGAAGCAGGAGATCGGCGTCGGCCGCCTCTTCAAACGTCGCCCGGAACGCGGCAAAGAGGTCCTTCGGCAAATTCCGAATAAATCCAACGGTGTCGGTGACCACAACTTCGCGGCCGCCGTGCCCCGCCCAGCCGACGCGGAGGACCCGCGACCGCGTATCGAGGGTCGCGAAGAGTTTGTCTTCCGCGAGGACGTCGGCGCCCGTCATTGCGTTGAGGAGCGTCGATTTTCCCGCATTGGTATAGCCAACAATTGCGACTGTAGGGATTTCCGCGCGGGCACGACGACGACGACGCTCGACGCGCTGTTTCGCGAGTTGTTGGAGCTCCCGCTCGAGGTGGGCGACCCGGTCTTTCGCACGACGACGCCCGACTTCGAGCTTCGTTTCGCCGGGACCGCGACCGCCAATGCCACCGGAAAGACGCGAAAGAGCATCATCTTTCTGGGCGAGCCGCGGCAAGCTGTACTTCAACTGGGCGAGTTCCACTTGAAGTTTGCCGTCACGCCCCTGGGCGCGTTGCGCGAAGACGTCGAGAATCAACTGAGACCGATCGATCACCTTCAAATCGGAGACTTCCGCGATCGCAAGCGCCTGCGCGGGCGATAGATTGCGGTCAAAGACCAAGAGATCGGCGTCAAGGTCAATCGCGCGAAGGACGACGTCTTCAAGACGCCCCTTCCCGAGCAGGTACTTCGCGTCGAAGCGCTCGCGGATTTGAACAAGCGTATCGACGACTTCCACGCCCGCCGTCCGCGCGAGCTCGACCAGCTCCCGCATGCTTGCCGCCCCTTCCGCGGCGGCGTTCATCTTTGCCTGCTTGGCATCTCCTTGCGAGCGGTCAGGCGCGCCGACGTGGACCAGAATGGCGCGACCGTCTTTCGCGCGAACCTCGCGCCCTGAGGAACGACGCGCGAATTCGGCTTCGAGATCGGCCATCAGCCGGCCGACGTCGACCTCCAGAAGTGCGGGCGAAATTGGCGGATGGAGGCGGTACGGAAGCGCCTGCGGGTCGTCCGGGTGGGTGGGGACGTTGCACGCCCAATGAATGGTCTTCGGTTCGCCGCTTGGGGTGAGCTGAAGCGCCGCTACGAGGTCGAGCCGAAGCCGTACGAGGTCGACGAGGTCGTCGCGCGTGAGCGGTTCCCCGTGAATATGCGTGTGAATGAGCCGGAGGCCACGAAACCGCCCGGCAGCCGCACGAAGGCGGCCGATATCCGGCAACATGAGCCGGTGGGCATCGCCAACAATCACATAGTCGACATCGCCAGAACGGTGAACAAGAACGCCTACTTGGCGCCCGGCCTCCCGGCTCGCTTCGGCGAGTCCCCGGTAGAGTTCCGGCGTTCCGACGTTCGTCGCCGGGACGCGCCGGCGAAGGAGGCGTTCGAGGGATTTGACCGCGGTCGGCGAGAGACCGGAAGTATTGCCGTGGAGCGTAATGGGGAACCTGTTGCGACCCGTGTAACGTACACCGGTCGCCGAAGACTCAGTCGCCGAGGTACTCCCTCGATCGACCTACAGGAGCGTCACGAACGGGTCAGGGAGTCGGCGTGTTCGTGCACTTGGAGATGGCTGCCGGGACGGCCCAGTTCCACTGGGGGCTCGTGATCTTCGGGTAGTACATCGTGAACGAGAAGCACATCTCGTCGCCGGTTTTTTCACCGAAGGAAATCGGTTGGTTGCTCGGGTTCTTCCAGGCACATCGCGTCGTGACGGTGTCCCCGGCCTTGACGACGTGATCGACGGGGAACCAAGGCTGGTTGTTGAAGTTCCAGTTGGCGACGCTCCCAAGATCGACCCCCTTAGAGGTCGTCGAAATCGTCGTCCCGTATTCGTGCATATGCGGGAAAGCGGCCACGAGGTGGATGTCCGGCAACCCCGACGGTACTTGCAAATTACAAGTAATGTCCTTCGTCGACATCGGCGGTACCGAGAAGTTCATCGAACCAAAGGCGAGAACGTCGGCATCGTTCGGGCGGATCTTGTTCGTCGTGCAAAGCGACACGCCGCTGCGATCGGTCTGACCGACGAGGCCGCGGGCGTTGTTGTAGTGGACCTGAACGACGTAGTGGGCCGTCGCGTCCATCGGGTAGCCGGCCTCCGGGGGGAGCTCGACGGCCTGGCCGCCAGGCGCCCACCCGTAGATGATCTTCCAATCCCGCTCGCCGCCAAAGGCGCAGGAGGCCGGCTTGGAGGAGACCGCCTTCGGAGCCTGAAACAGCAAGATATGATGGACGATTTCCTTGTTGTCGATCCGCGGAAGGAAGGCGATCGCCTGGCGCTTCTCGGTTACCGGGACGTCGACGCCGTAGCAAATGTAGTCGTCGGCCGAGTCGGCCGGCTGCGTCCACGTGTCGGGAGACGCCAGCTCGACGTCGGGCGTGCAGGTTGCACCAATTCCGCCGCCGTCAGACCCGGCATCGACGCCGCCCACGCATGCATTTCCCGCAGGGGCCCCCTGCGAAACCCAATCGTCAAACGTCTTTGCGTCGGCGTCGGAGAGCGGTGCATTTGGCGGCTGCGGCATCCGACGTGCCGGGTCGTGAATCCGCGTCTGCGAGAGCTGGTAGGTCGTCGTCCCGGCGCGCGATGCTTTGAAGTCGTCGAGGGTCACGAGCGGCATCGGGGCGCCGAAGGTCGGCGTACTCCCGTGGCACTGGCGGCAGTTTTTCTCAACAATTGTGTCGATGGCGCACGGAAGAGCCGTGCTGGCGCCCCCATCGGCCCCTCCGTCGACGTCGGCGACGGAGGTGACGCCTCCGCTGCAAGCAAACGCAAACGCAAACGCGGGGACGAGAGCAAGGAGCGGAAGCCACGGGGTGCGCATGGAAGACCTCGACGGGGATGAAGACTGCGTGAGTCGACGAACCGCCACCGGCCCCCCTCACGTGCGAACGAGCAGGGGAGTGTCCGCTTTGATGTCGATCGGCGCAATCCCGAAATCGAGAAAGAAAAGCGCGTCCGTCACCCTTCGCCGGCAAATCGCACCAGCAAAAGACTCTCCTCCGCCGGGACGCCGAGACGAATCGGAAATCCGTAATGGCCGGTACCGCGGTGGGCGTACAGAAGGTCACGCCCGCGGGACCACAATCCGTGATCGATCACATTTAACAACGAGAGAAACGTCCCGTTGCCGCCGGCAAACACGAAACCGAGCTGGCCACCGTGCATGTGGCCGGAAAAGATAAGGTCCCCCTCGCCCTCCGGCAGATCACGAATCGCGCTCGGATCATGGAGCAGCACAAGCCGCGGCACTCCAGGGCGCCGCGGAAATTTTGTGCAGACTGCAGCCATTGCCTCTGCACGTGCTCGGCCCCGGCGGAACTCAAACCCCACAAATTGCACGCTTCCAACGCGGGTCTCAAGCACCACCTCGTCGTCCTTCAGGACGATCGCACCACAGTGGGCGAGAGCCTCTTCGACGACCGCGGGCGACTCGTAGTCGTGGTTTCCCCAGCAGGCGACGACCTTTCCCGAAAGCGCGCGAAGCGGCTCAAGGGCTTCCCGAAGGTGCCTCGCGTCCCCCTGGGACTCCATCGTGAGGAAGTCCCCGGTTAGCAGCACCACGTCCGGCTCCCGCGCGACGGCTCTTTCGACGAATCCACGGAGCGCCGGAACCGACATGAATGGACCAAGGTGCGTATCCGTGAGCTGTACAATACGAAAAGCTTCGCGATCGTCAGACGCCTTCCTGTCGATCGCGACACGCGCAAGCGGTCCCCGATCTTTCCGATCTACCGCGATCGGAACGGTCTCACGCCGGGGAGCAAATGAGCTAAGAATTCCAATGAATGCGAGAAGGTAGGGAATCCAAGCGCCGGCAGTAATCCCAAACGGCCGGAGGACTGCCCAGGGCAAGCCGAGGAGAGTCCCCGCCAGCATGAATGACGCAGAAAAGCTGACGAGTACTCGGTACAGGTTCCCGCGGAACCTGGGCTTCGCGAGCATAAAAAAGTGCAAATAGACCGCACTATGAAGGTAGTAAAAGAGTCCGGAGAGCGCCGTTTGAACCGGCGTCGAAGGCGCCGGTGGACGAAGCCCGACCGCGAGAAGCGTGTAGACGCCAACCATCACGCCGCCAAAGATGGCGAAGATTTTGCCGCGCGAGATGCGCGCGCGAAGCACAACCGCGAACCAGCCGAGCGCACACAATGCGAAGAACATACTGCTCCGTCGGTCGCGTCAATGGATCACGTTCAGCTGCGCCAAATACATTTTTGCCTGCGGGGCAAACGAACTATCGGGGAAGCGCCGAATCAGATTCCGGTAGGCCTCTTTGGCATCATTCCACGACTGAAGCTCGGTGTGGCATTGGGCGAGCAGGTAGAGGGCGTCGTCCTGAACTTCGCGATCGACGGTCCCCTCGGAGAGGGCGGTCAGCGTCGGAATCGCATCCTTAAAGCGCCCAAGCTTCTTCAGCGATTCTGCAAGCGACAGGCGCACGCGGGGAGTCCCCTCCCCTTCCCCCTTCAGCCGCAGCGACTCCTCGAAGAGATTCACCGCCTCTTGCCAGCGCTGAAGCTTCATCTTGTCGAGGCCCTGCAGCCAAAGTGAAATCGCGAGTTCTGCCTTTGTACGACCGACGATGTCTGTATAGAAAGCCCGCTCCGCTTTCGACAGAGGCTCTTTTTCGAGGCTCGCCCACTGCTCGACGACGTCCTGGCGCTTCCCTTGGCGAACAAGGTCGTAAAACGCGAGCGCCTTGGCTTCTGCGCGGGCGCGATCTTCATCGCGTGCGTTCGCGTCCTTCACCTCTTTGCGAAGGCGCGTTGCTTCCTGAGCGTGCCCTTCAGTCTCCGCCTTGATTTGGTCGACGCGCGCGTCCCAGGTCAATTTCAGGGCGCCAAATACGACGACGACGAACACGACGTACGCAGTCGCACTGTTCCAACGAATGCGCCCTTCGTAGGTCGCTTGCCGCTTTGCAATGCTCTTGACGTCGGCCGAGAGGGCGTTCGTCAGGTTGTTCGTCTTGATGACGAGCGCCCGCGACTCGATGATCTCTCGCTTGATTTCGCCAAGCTCTTCGTCGGTCTCACGCATTCGCGGCCGATTACCATGATTCCCGGAAAGGGCGCGCGCCGCGTCGCACAATCCCTCAGCTCGCCAGGTTGGGGCCGGTGAACCGTGCTTGCGCACACCGTCGTACGGTGCTACGGACCGCGCCGAAATGGCCAGCACGACCGACATCCGCAAGGGGCTCAAGATTCAGATCGACGGCGTTCCCTACCACGTCGTTGAACACACCTTCGTGAAGCCCGGCAAAGGCCAGGCGTTCACGCGTTGCATGGTGCGTAACCTCACCAACGGCAAGGTCATCGAGCGCACCTGGAAGTCAGGCGATTCCGTCGAACTCGCCGACGTCGAGACCCGCGCGATGAACTTCTCCTGGGAAGAGGGCGACACCTACGTGTTCATGGACACCCTCACCGGCGACCAGATCTACGTCGAGAAGAACAAGCTCGGCAACGAAGCACGCTTCCTCGCGGAGAGCCTCACCTGCGACCTCACCCTTTACAATGGCAACGCGATCGCGGTCGACCTCCCGGCCAACGTCATCATGCAGGTCGTCTCCAGCGAACCGGGCGTGAAGGGCGACACGGCGAGCGGTGCAACCAAGCCGGCGACGCTCGTGACGGGCGCGACGGTCAACGTCCCGCTCTTCATCAAAGAAGGCGAATGGATCAAAATCGACACGACCTCGGGCAACTACCTCGAGCGCGTCAATCGCTGATTCTGGAGATTTCTCGGGAAATCTGAGGGGTTCGCGAGCAATCGCGAGCCTCTCTTCCGTTTGTACCCCTGACTCGGGGCTCCCTCCGTCACGACGCGATGAGCACCCGATAGGCCTCGACGATCGCGCGAAGTTCCGCGTTTCGTTTCTGAATCACCCCCTCCCCGTCCCGCGCGTTCCGGTCGGGATGGCGATCGGCGACGAGGCGGCGAAAAGCGCGAGTCACCGTCGCGCGATCGGCAGTTGCGGGGACGCCCAGGCAGGCTGCCGCCTCTGTGCGCGCGCTCGCTTCCACGCCGTTGTTGATTCGTAGCCGGCGACGCCTTCGGCCGGCGAGCATCTCCGCCGTCCCGAGGGGCGCTGTGGAGCTCCGCGGGGGACGGATCGCGGCGCGGAAGCGTAGGGTCGCGTCGGAGAGCCCTTCAAGGACGCTCAAACGGGCAAGGATCTGGGCGCGAAGCGCGCGATCCACTCGTCTTTCGTCGATTTCCCAGCGCGTTACGAGCACGCGGCCGTGGAGTTCCCCGGCGGCGACCGCCTGCTGGAGCGACTGGCGGAGCACCGCCGCGTCGACGCCGTCCCGAAGGAGCCACTCGGACAGGCGCAGGCCGCGCGGGCTCTCGCAGGCGGTGACGGAACCACCTGCAAGATACACGCGATGCACCGCGCCGAAGCCCGGCTCGGTGAGCTCAAGGACGCCTGTTGCGCCGCCACGGTGGAGCGTTCCGAGGACGTCGCCGAGGGTCGTGTCGCGAAGACGCCTGGGAAGCTGCATGCCCGTGCGCTACTGGAACTGCACCGCTCAAGCCAAATTTGCGGCGTTCGCCGTCAGAGATGGCCGACGATCGCGCGCCCCTTTTGAACGCACGCAACAAACGTCCCATCGTCGTTCGTCGTGCAGTGGCTCAGCGGACCGTCTTTGGGGTCCCCGAAGCCGACGAGGAAGCTCGTGAGCGCCGTCGCGCTTCCGACTTTCGCCTTGGCGACGACAACACCAAAGCGCCCACCGACCGCGATCGCACCCCCTTTTGGAGCCAGCGGCGCGCCAAAAGGTGCTGGATTCGCGAGGAAATTTCGAGTGCTCGACGGCTCCGCGTTCGCGTAAGGGGCGGCGAATTTCAACGGTTCACCATCGACGTAGGCATAGAGCGCATCCCCGAGGCGCACCGGGAGGACCGGCAGGATGACCCCGTGATTGCCACAATTTTTTGGACGGAGTCGCGGCACGATCGGCAAGAGGGGATCCTTCGTGTCGGCCCCTTTTTCCGGGGCGAGCGTTGCACGGCCGGTCACCCCGTCGCAGTTGTCCCATGCTTCGACCAGGGAAAACGCGCCGTCGGGCGTCTTGGCGCTCCGATCCCAAGGGATGGCATCGGCCAGGACCGCCTCAACATCGGTCGCCGCCTCGACGCGCGTCGTGCGCGCCGCTTCGCGGACGAGAAGCGCCCCATCGGCGCCAAACGCGAGCGGTCCAAAGGAAGGATCCCCGACCATCAAATCGGGAACTGCCGTCAAGAACTTCGCCGTCAATGGCGCTTTCTTCGGGGCAACTTTCGTGAGGGCTGCCAGAAAGACCTTTTCGTCAGCGGCCGTTGCCCCCTCGGCCGCAGCCCGCTCATAAAGCAGAATCGCCGACGGCGGGTCGCTCGGAAGCGTGGCCAGCGCGTGCCCGAGGTTCAAATCGACAACTGCACGCTCCCCACAGGACGGACGGGCATCCGGATAGGTCACCACAAATGCCTTAGGGCCACAGAGCGCTCCGTGAAGGGCCGCGAGCTCACGTGCCTTTGTGAGCGAGGCGTCACGGGCGACCATCCGGACCACCGATGCCTCTTTCGCAAAGGTTTTCGAGGGCTCCGCGCGATCGACGACGAGTCCACCCGCGCGATCGAGGTAGGCGATCGGAAGCTCGGTCTTTCCGACAGCGAGGGTGAGCGTGACGTCGGGACTTCCATCGTTGTCGCGATCCTCGACGCGCCCATCGACGGTAAAGCGATCATCGTTCCGAGCGATCGTGAGCGATGCTCGCGCCTGTAGATCCCCGGTTTTCGCCGTAAAAATCGTCGTTTGACGGGCCGAGTTATTTCCTGGGGATGCGTCGCAAACCGCAGAAACTTCGACGCGAACACCGCCCAAGACCGTCGAAATTTTTGCGCCAGGGATGCAGCTATCGCCCCCCCCAAATTTTGGAGCCGGCTGAATAATCTTCGGCGCACCGAGGGAAGCACCGGCACCGGGAAAAAAGAGGACGTCCGGCGGAATGTGGGCCCCGGTTCGGGCGGCGGCGGCGACGAGGTCGTCTTTGCCGTCGCCGTCGACGTCGGCGAAGACGCCCGCCAGGAACTGCCCGCCGTCGGGGGCGTCTGCGGCAAGCGTGCCATGTTCCAAGTGTTTTCCGCCGCCGGACGGAGCGACCGCCGTCCCCGCCCCGGCATCAAGAACGAAGGGTGCCGTCGCTGCGAGGGCGTCTCCGCCAGCGTCGTGGACGGAGGGCTGCACCGTGTACGGGGGATTCGGATCACCGCCACATTTGCCGCTGCAAGCCGCGAGAAGGAGCGGAAGGCAAGCACGCGCCCAAAGGCGAGTCGACGACGCGGTGCGGAAAGTCATGGTCGGTGAAGAATCGGAATCTGGCCGAATTGTCCATGCGAATCGCGTGAGCGAGGTAGGGATCCTCCCGATGCGCGCCGCTGCGCTCTTGGCGCTTGTATTCGTCGGGCTCTCCTCAGCCACCGGAACTCCCGGAACCGGCTGCATTTATGGCCCCCCGGCAGGCGGCGAACCCCGCCAGGAACCGGCAGAGTTACCTGCATCATGCACGGAAGCGGGCAACATGAACGGAGCGGACGCCTTCGCGTGCGGGGATGCGGCCCTCCGGGCCCAAGATCCCGAGCGCGCCTATCGCTTCCACGTGCGCGCCCTCGAAACGCTCGACGATCGCACGCTTGCTGAGCTCGCTTTCACCCGAGCCATCGACGACGCGCTGAGCCTTGACGACCTCACGGCGGCACAATCGCTCCTTGAGCGGCGTCCCGATCTCGACGACGGAGATCGTCGGCGCGTCGTTCGTCAGCGTCGCCGTGCGCGATTGCTCGCGCGCCTAGCTTTCGGCTTTCTTTTGCTTTTTCTCGGTTGCGGCGCTTGGCTCTCGGCCCGCAAGGGTCGAGAAACGCGGCCGTCCGCGAAGTCGATCCAAGTGCGTACGTGGATCATTGCGCCGGCGGCCGGCGCGCTGTGGATCGGCATCGCGACCGGCTGGCTCGCCCCCCACTTTTCCGAAGGGACCTCCCCTCGCCCATTCTGGCTCTTTTCCGCAGCGATTCCCGTCGTTTCTCTCGTCGCTATCCCCTACGCACGAGCCGCAAACACCCGACGGTTTGCCGCCCCGCTCGCAGCCGTCGCAGTGCTCGCGGCGGCAATTCTTGTACTCTACACAAGCGATCGCGCCTGGCTCGCGACGCTGCTGCCCGGGCGAACGCCATGACAAACCGCGACGACTCAACCTCCCCTCTTTCTTCGCGAATATCTGCGAACGTCCGCGCCGCGCGGAGCGGTCCCGGCGCAAACTGCTCAAGCCTCGGCAGCGCCGTCGATGCGCTCTTCCTCGGGTCTGTCGCCGTCGGCGCCCTGCTCGCGAGCGCTGCTACCGCCCTCGCCGCGGCGGAAGCGGCGGCCGCCGAAGCGAAGGAAGTGGGCGACGGGTCCGAGCCCGATCGACGAACCGAAAGTGAGGAGACGCCATGATCGGCGTCCGCCCCCCGGGAAGCGACGTCGTTTGGTTTCGCGCAGGGAATTTCCTCGTCGCCGTCGATCCTGCGTCGGTCGATAGCGCCCGCGATCAGGTCCTTGAAGGGCCGGTCGAAATGCATGTATCCCTCACCGATGCCTGCGGCGTTGGATGCCCGGCCTGCTACGTCGATGCACGCCCCGACGGAGCTACACCCCCACTCGCAACCATCCTGGAGCGCGTCCGCGCCATCGCGGCCGAAGGGGTACGCACGGTTGCGTTCGGCGGCGGCGAGCCGCTGCTCCGGGCAGATCTTTATGAAATTGCTGAAGAAGCACGCCGGCTCGGTCTCGTTGCGGTCATCACCACGAGCGGCTTCGGCCCTAGCGGAGCCGACGTCGTTCACCAGCTCGCGCACTTCGATCAAGTGAACCTAAGCCACGACGGCGTCGACGGCGGCTACGCGGCCGTGCGCGGCCGAGATGGCAGCGAGCGCGTCGCGGGCCTCACGACACGCCTCGTCGATGCGGGCGTACGCGTCGGCTGGAACGTCGTCCTAACACGCAATAATTTTAATATGTTGCGTGCCACGGTCGCGGCGGCGGCCGAACTCGGCGTCGCCGACGTCCAGCTGCTGCGGGTGAAGCCGGCGGGGCGCGCGACCGATCTCATTTATCGATCACTCCGTCTTACCGCGGAACAGGTCGCTGCGCTCCCGGGACTCCTCGCCGAGCTCGTCGCCGGCGCTCCGTCGATCCGCATCGATTGCGCACTCATCCCCTTCCTTTTGTCGATCGATGCCACCGACGAGGTGGCTCGGAACTTCGCACAAAGAATGAAACAAACCGGGGTCTTCGGCTGCGAAGCCGGTCGATCCCTTGCGGCGCTCCGGACGGACGGAACGCGTGCAGGATGCAGCTTTGAGCCCCGTGCAGAGGCGAGCCACGCGCCGGCGTTTCATCAGGCACTCCCGGCCCCGTGCAATACGTGTACTTTGCAAGAAGTCTGTCGCGGCGGCTGCCGCATCGTCGCCGCGCGTTCCGGCGACCCAGAAGGGCGCGATCTGGAGTGCCCGCGAGTCCTTGCGCACCGAGACCGACCGTGACGACCTCACGAGGTGATTTCCTGCGCGCGGGCGCGTTTGCGATGCTGGTGGCTCCGCTCTTGTACGCGCTCCTCCGGGCCGCTGAGGCAGTGCTTCATCCCGGCGGCGTCGACCCGACGCAGATCGTCATCGTCGGCCCGAGCGCCTACCTGCGACGTTGCCTGATGGTCGCGGTGTTTCTGCCGCCCGTCGCGGTCGCCGGCGCGCTTCTCCCCGCGAAAAACGTGCTACGCGCGCTCCCCGTGCTCACCGTCGCCGCCCCCCTCGCCGTTGTGCTCGTCGCGGTTTTTGCGCCGTGACGCCGCTCCCGATCGATGCCGAAATGCCGCGGCTCCTCGCCGAACTCGACGCGCGAAAGACGCTCGTCGTCGTCGCCGAACCGGGCGCCGGAAAGACCACACGCCTCCCCCGTGCACTTCTAGACCTTGATTTACCAGGGGAAATCATTGTGTTGGAGCCGCGACGAATCGCGGCGCGAATGGCGGCACGCCGGGTGGCGGAAGAGGCCGGCGAACGCATCGGGGAGCGTGTAGGATACACCGTTCGCTTCGAAGACGTCTCTTCATCGAAGACGCGACTCCGCTTCGTCACCGAGGGGATCCTGACTCGGCGCTTTGCCACCGATCCCGATTTGAAGGGGGTCTCTGCCGTCGTGCTCGACGAGTTTCACGAGCGTCATCTCCACGGCGATCTCGCGGCGGCGTGGCTCCGCGACCTCCGCCTGCGACGGCCCGATTTGCTGGTCTGCGTAATGTCGGCAACCCTCGACGCCGCGGCGGTCGCGACTTGGTTCGATGCGCCGATCGCAACGGTAGGAGGCCGCACCTACCCCGTCGCGGTGACCTACCTCGGCGCCGACGAGCGCCCGCTGGAAGCGCAGGTCGTGAGTGGCGTTCGTGGGGCGCTTGCCGCAACCACTGGAGATATCCTCGTTTTTTTGCCAGGGGCCGGCGAGATTCGGCGGGCCGAGGAGGCACTTGCCGGGCTCGCAGGGAAAGAGGGGCTTCGGATCTTTCCGCTCCACGGGGACCTGCCGCCGGAAGCCCAAGATCTGGCGGTCCGCAAAGGGCCTGCCGGCGCCGGCCGGAAGGTCGTCCTCGCGACAAACGTCGCCGAGTCGTCGCTCACGATCGATGGGGTGACGGCCGTCGTCGACAGCGGTTTGGAGCGTATCGCCGGCTTCGACGCGTGGAGCGGCCTGTCGACGCTGGAACTCGCCAAGTCATCGCGTGCATCGTGCATTCAACGTGCCGGTCGCGCCGGCCGCACGCAGGCCGGCACCGCCTTTCGCCTGTACGCCGAGGCCGACTTCGAACGCCGACCGATGCACGGAACGCCCGAATTCGCGCGTGCCGACCTCACCGACGTCGAACTCCTCCTCGCATCACTCCGTAAACGCGACCTGCCGCTCCTCGATCCGCCCAAAGCGGAAGTGCGCGCGCAGGCTCGTGCGCTCCTGGAACGGCTCGGCACGACAACCGCGGACGGCGAAGCGACGCCTCTCGGACGAAAGGTCCTTCCGCTTCCTGTACCCGTTCGCCTCGGATGCTTGATTCACCAAGGAATTTCGGTCGGTATCGGAGGGACGGCGATCCTCGCGGCGGCGATCCTTAGCGAGCGCGATCTTCGCCGCGAAACGCGGGTTTCTTTTGGAAATCAAGCACGTAGCTTCGGTGACCGAGGTGCAGACAGCTCCGATGTCGAGACCCTGATCGACCTCTTCCGGGAGGTCGCGTTTGCGATTTTTTCCGGCAGTGCAATTCGCGCCGCCGAGCTCGACCCCGGCGCCGTCGCACGCGTGCGAAAGGGCGTCGAGGCGCTTTCGAGGCACGGAAGCCTCCGCGGACAGGGGACCGAAGACGAAGGCGATTTCGGAACGACGGGGGAGCGCCTCCGGCGATGCCTGCTTGCCGCCTTCCCCGATCGGGTCGCAAAGCGGAAAAAGGCGGGCGGGCGTGACCTCGCGCTCGCGGGCGTGGGCGTCGCAACGCTTGCGGAAGCCTCCGTCGTGCGCCACGCGGAATGGATGATTTGTGCGTCGGCGAGCGTGCGCCGCGGGCGGCTTGAGGTGGAGAGCGCCGCCGAAATCGACCCGTTCTGGCTCGTCGAACTCTTTCCGGAAAAGCTTGTGGAAGAGAAGCTCGTGACGTTCAACGACGCAACGGGGCGAGCGGTCGGCCTCGCGCGCACGCTCTACGACGGCATCGTCCTCGACGAGGCGAAGTTCACGCCGCCGCCGGAATTGCTGGCCCGCACGCTTGCAAAGGCGCTCCTGGCCAAGGGGGCCCACCGACTCGCAAAAGAAGGTGCCCTCGACCGCCTCGTCCATCGCGTCGCCTTTGCGCGGCGTGTTCTCCGATCGGGTGTCTCGCTGGGCGGAGACAGCCGCGATTCGCCGGAACTCGCACCCCTCGACGATGCTGCCATCGAAGATGCAGTGTCCCGCGCCTGCGAAGGCTGCACAAGTCTGAACGATCTCAAGGATTTCGACCTCGCCGACTGGCTCACAAACACGCTGCCGCGGAGCGTCGAGTCGGCCGCCCCCGAGACGGTGAAGCTTCCGAGCGGACGCGTCGTTCCCGTCCACTACGAGCGCGACCAGGACCCGTGGGTTGCGTCGTACCTGCAGGATTTCTGCGGCGGCGGCGATCGTGTACTCGCCGTGAACGGCACGCCGCTCGTGGCCCACCTCCTCGCCCCGAACAAGCGATCGGTGCAAATTACACGCGACCTACCGAACTTCTTCCGGACCCACTACCCGGCGATCCGGAAGGAGCTGATGCGCAAGTATCCAAAACATGCGTGGCCCGAGGACCCGTCGGTACCGATTCCACCACGCTTTCGGTGAAACTGACCGTGCCCTTCCGCCACGATCAATGCCCCGAACGGAACACGAGGACGAGAACGCCACCGACCGCCGCGAGAAGAACGAGGAGCACCGCGACGATGACCTTTTCGACCGACCTGCTTCGGTCGGCGGTCGGTCGAGGCGGTGCGAGGGACGCACGTTGGGGGGCGTTCAGGTCGACTTCAAACGTCATCGGCGCCGACGGAGGACTGGCCGACGCCGGTGCCGTTTCCAGAATGATCGCGGGCGCTTCGGCGCGGGTTCGCGGTCCAACATCGACATGTTTCGACTTGCCGCCAGGAACGAACACCTCGACGACGTCGGCCCCAAGGACCTCGGCGTCGTCCATCAGACTGCGGCGAAGCATGACCGCCGGCTCGTCGGTCCGTGACATGTACGGGGCTGGCGCGGCCCGAGCGCCCGTCGACGCGTAGGCGGCCCCCTTCGCGGTCGCTATTTCCGACGATCCAGGTTTGATCGGCACGCTTGGCGGCGCGTCGGGCGTTTCCCCCTGCTTCGAATCCCGGTCGACCATGGCGGGGCGAAGATGGCACGACCCGGCAAAGAAGAGCAATCCGTTTGTCCCCATGCGACCGAGCGGGGGCGTCGGCGTGGAAACGGAATGACCGGCCTTCGGAGCCATCGACGCGCCGGTCGCTTCCGTGTAAATCGCGCCGTCCCGACCGGTTACCGCGAAGCTGTCGAACGTCGCGCACCGCCCGGGCAACGGAGAGATCGATCCATGAGGTATTTCATCACCGGCGGCGCAGGTTTTGTGGGCTCCCACCTCGCGGAGGAACTCCTCGAAAAGGGTCACCACGTGACCGTGCTCGACGACCTGTCAACAGGCTCCATCGAGAACATCGAGCACCTCAAGCCGCATCCGAAATTCCGCTATTATATCGATACAGTAGCGAATGTCCCGCTCACCGCCGAGTTCATCGATGGCGCCGACATTGTCTACCACTTGGCCGCCGCCGTCGGCGTGAAGCTCATCGTCGAGAGTCCCGTACGGACCATCGAGACCAACATCCGTCTCACGGAAGTTGTGCTTGAGCAGGCGGCGAAAAAGAAGCGCCCCGTGTTCGTCGCATCGACGAGCGAAGTGTACGGGAAGAGCACTCAATTCCCGTTCCGCGAAGACGGCGACCTCGTCATGGGCCCGACGAACAAAGGGCGGTGGAGCTATGCGTGCTCCAAAGCAATCGATGAGTTCTTGGCGATTGCCTACTACCGCGAAAAGAAGCTCCCGACGGTTGTGGGGCGCCTTTTCAATACCGTCGGGCCGCGCCAGACCGGCATGTACGGCATGGTCGTTCCCAACTTTGTGATTCAGGGGCTTCAGGGCAAACCGATCACGGTGTTTGGTGACGGCACTCAAAGCCGCTGTTTCACCCATGTGAAGGACGTCGTCCGTGCCCTTGCCGGCGTGATGGAAACCGACAAGACGCTCGGTGAAGTCTACAACTTCGGAAACGACCACGAAATTACGATCACCGACCTCGCGAAGAAGGTCCGCGACATGACCGGCGGGAAGTCGGAAATCGTCTATATCCCGTACGACAAGGCCTACGAAGTTGGCTTTGAGGATATGCATCGTCGCGTCCCTTGCATCGACAAGGTGACGAATGCGATTGGCTGGCGTCCGACCCGCAACCTCGACCAAATCTTGAACGACGTCATCGATTTCTACCGACCCCGCGTTGGGGTTTGACCGGCACGGAGGGCGAAGCATGGCTACGGGGATTCTGCTCTACGTAGGACTCGGGCTCCTCTTCGCTCTCGGAACGGTTCCGGTCACGCGCGCGATCGCGCGACGGACCGGCTTTGTGGCAAAGCCTCGCGCCGACCGCTGGCACAGTAAGCCGACCGCACTCATGGGGGGCGTCGGTATCATTGCTGCGTTTTTGGTCGCGTGGGGGATCGCCCACTTCCGGGGGAGCGTCGACCGCGGTGGGTTGTTGGTCGCGTGCGCGGTTTCCATGGGCGTGCTCGGCTTCGTGGATGACATCGTCCAACTGAAGCCGTACGCGAAGCTCGTCTTTCAGCTTCTCGCAGCGATCACCCTAACGTCCTTCGGCAACGTCCTGCCCTGGACGCCGTGGATGCCGGTCAACCACGCCGTCACCGTGTTTTGGCTCGTGGGAGTCACCAACGCCTTGAACCTGCTCGACAATATCGACGGCCTATCCGCCGGGATTGCGTCGATTGCAGGTTTGTTTATGGCGTACTTCTTCCACATGACCGGCCAAGACGGACTGGCGGTCGTCCTCGCCTGCTTCGCCGGTGCGACGCTCGGATTTCTGGTTTTCAATTTCCATCCTGCGTCGATCTTTATGGGCGACTCCGGGTCGCTCTTCTTGGGCTTTCTCCTTGGAGGGGCCGCCCTCTACCAAAACACGCATCGATCCCGGGGGCTCGTCGCGGTTCTCGCCCCACCTGTACTGATTCTTGCGATCCCGATTCTCGATACGACGCTCGTCACGATCACGCGCAAGCTTCACGGGCGCTCGGTTTCTCAAGGGGGGCGCGACCACACCTCGCACCGACTGGTCGCACTCGGTCTCTCCGAAAGGGACGCAACATTAACCCTTTATGGACTCGCAGTCCTTTCGGGAATATGCGCAACCGTCGCCTTCCACGCCCGCCAAAGCGTCGCCTATGCGCTGATCCCGGCTTTCGCCATCGCGATCGCCATCGTGGCCGCCTACCTCGGCCGCGTGAACGTCTACGCACCCGTTGTCGACGAAAACAAACCGGCAAAGCGGGCACTCCTCCCGACGCTCGCAGACTTTTCTTACAAGCGCCGGATCTTTGAGGTCATCTTCGACTTCACGCTGATCCTCCTCGCCTACTATTCGGCATTTCTCCTCCGCTTCGACGGCGATCTGACCGAGCCTTTCTGGCAGCGATTCAGCACATCTATTCCCGTTCTCGCCGGCGCGCAAATGGCACTCTTGCTTGCAACGGGTCTCTACGGCGGCCTCTGGCGCTATACGAGCCTTGCCGACCTGCGGCGAATTTTTACATCGTCGGTCGTCGCGGCACTCGGCGGGGTCGTCGCGGTCGCCATTGCGTTTCGCGGACTGGCTGGGTTCTCGCGCGCCGTCTTCATCATCGACGGGATGCTCGTCTTCCTCTTCCTTGCGGGGCTCCGCGTGAGCTTCCGCGTGATCCGTGACTGGCTCGTCGCCCGCATGGACGTCCAGCAGCGACGACGCGTCATCATCTACGGCGCCGGGGACGCCGGCGAGCTGCTCCTTCGGGAAATCCGAAACAACGGCGAACTGAACTTGCTCCCCGTTGGCTTCGTCGATGACGACCCCCAAAAAGAGGGAGTCGTCATCCACGGTCTGCGCGTCCTCGGAAGTGGGGCTAACCTCGCGAATTTACTTCCGTCGCTTCGCGTTCAAGAGATCGTGCTCTCCACGGGGCACATCGATGCAGAGCGCCTGGCCGCGCTCGACGCCGTGTGCGAGCACGGGAACGTCAAGCTACGGCGCGCCCGCATCGACTGGCACTGACTACCGCTTCCGGCGGAGCCAGAGTTCCAGCGTGAGCAGCAGGAAGAGGCGCTGGCCATGGTCCATGGTCTCTGCATCGTGTTCCGCGCGAAGACGATCAATCACGCCCGGCTGAAGGAGCCGGCGCACCTCCGCGGAGGGGCCAAACAGGTCGTCGAGCGCATGTCGCAGCGGGCCGCGGAACCAGGTGCCGAGCGGCACGCCAAAGCCCATTTTCGGCCGGCGGGCGATGTTTGAGGGGAGGAGATCTTCGAACGCCTTCTTGAAAAGCCATTTTCCGGTGGTTCCCCGCCGGTGGAAGCGCGCCGGGAGCCGAAATGCGTATTCGGTAAGCGCCTTGTCCAAGAGGGGTGCACGGACCTCAAGGCTATGGTGCATGCTGGAACGGTCCGTCTTTACGAGAAGATCGCCAGGCAGGTAGGAACGATAGTTGTTCGCCAAAATTCGATGCGCGGCAAAGTCATCCGCATCGTCAATGCGGGAAACAAATCGACGAACGCTTGAACCAGAATCCCGAAATTCCGGACGGAGAACATCATCCGTCTTGCCCGCGAAGTACGGCATGTACCCAACGAGGCGCTCGCCAAGCGGCAAAGCCGCGCGGGTGAGGAAGCGCACCGCCTTCCCTTGCAGGGTCCTCTCACTCGCGCCCATCGGAAGCCGACGGGCAACCAGGGACAGGCCATCACGCACAAGCACCGGGACGTGTTCCGTCGCCTCGGCGGCAAAAAAACGCTGATACCCGTAGAAGAGCTCGTCCCCACCGTCGCCGGAGAGCGCAACGGTCACGTGCTCACGGGTGAGACGCGAAACGACACTCGTCGGGATCGCCGACGAATCGCCAAAGGGGCCGTCATGGGCGCCGACGAGATCGTCGAGAAGGTCAAGGCTCGACGGTTCAATGCGGAATTCGGTGTGGTGGGCACCGAAACGGCCAGCGACGTCGCGGGCAAACGCCGTTTCGTCGTAGCGGGCGTCGCCGGCAAAGCCGATGGAGAACGTCTTGACTCCGGGCCCCTTCGCCTTCGCCAAAAGTCCAACAATAACGGTAGAATCGACGCCCCCCGACAGGAATGCGCCGAGCGGAACGTCTGCCTCAAGGCGCCGCTCGACCGCCGACGTGACAAGGCGACGAAGCTCGGCCGCCGCCGTCGGCACGTCCAACGCCTCAAGCGACGGATCAACGGAGGGAAGATCCCAGTAACGGGAAACGTGAGGAACAGCGCCCGCGTCGAGCACGAGAATATGGGCCGGCGGAACCTCGAGCACCCCCTCGTGGAAGGTCTCGGGCCCGGGGACGTAGCCGAGCGCGAGAAGGCCGGCGAGCGCAGAGAGCTTTGGACGCAGCGCGATCCCTGACGCTTCCAGCGCTTTCGGCTCGGAACCGAAGCGTAATTCCTGACCGTCAAACGTATAAAAGAGCGGCTTCTTCCCCGCGCGGTCGCGGCCCAACAGAGCGCGCCGCTTGGTTCCGTCAAAGATGCAGAAAGCGAACATTCCGTCGAGCCGGTCGACAATCGAATCGCCAAATGCTCGATACCCCTCGAGAATCACCTCACTGTCGCTACGCCCTCGGAACTGGTGCCCCCGTGCACGGAGCTCCTCGCGAATCTCGTGATGGTTATAGATCTCGCCATTGAATACGAGAACCGTCGCGCCATCCACCGACACCATCGGCTGATGCCCGGCGGGCGTCAAATCGAGAATTGAAAGGCGCGCAAAGCCGAGAATTGCGTCCTTCCCTCGGTAGGAGCTTGCGTGATCGGGGCCGCGGCGATGCAGCGCAGCGAGAGCCGCGTCGACATCTACCCGTTCCGGGTCCCGCGGAAAGAGGCAACCGAAGATGCCGCACATCGTTTCGTCCTGTCGCTAAGGGGAAAAGTCAGCGAACTTCGACGCTTGACCGAATCCAGCGCCGCGTCGTCAGAGGTGCGCACCGTAGCGGAGCGCGGGGGGCGCCGCACGACGTTTCTGGAGCCCGCTGAGCCAGATGTGGAAGGTCAAGAGGAGGAAAACGCGGAACCCGTGGTCGGCGCGCCCATCTTGCTGTTCTTTGAGGAGCTGGCGGACGAAATCGCGACTGATGTAATCCCAGATCGGGCTCGAATCGGCGAAAGAATCTTCGACCAGGCTTCGCAGCGGACCATTCAGCCACGTCACGAGTGGAACGCCGAAGCCCATTTTTGCGCGGTGGACGATTTCCGTCGGGATCAGGTCTTCGTAAGCCCGCTTCAAGATCCACTTCGTCGCCAGCCCGCGACGGAGGAGGCGATCGGGCAATCGCGCCGCAAACTCAATGACAGCGCGATCGAGGAAGGGCGACCGGAGTTCGACACCGTGAAGCATGCTTGCGCGGTCGGCCTTAAGGAGGAGATCGTCCGGAAGGTACGTCTCAAAATTATAGGCAAGAATTCCAGCCAGTTGCGTGGCACCAGGGTTCGCCGCAACGAGCGAAGCGACCGACCGGCGCGGCCCGAAGGTGTCGATCGCTGCGGCGACCTCGGGCCGGAACAGGCGATCGAG
Organism: Sorangium cellulosum; assembly: GCA_020720045.1. GTDB lineage: Bacteria > Myxococcota_A > Polyangia > Polyangiales > Polyangiaceae > JAAFHJ01. The sequence goes on from DYPH01000008.1 coordinate 46,237, forward strand.
GTCGAACGCAAAGATGTTGCACCAAGAAAGCAGGAGGTCGCCGGTCGGGAGCTGCGCTTTCCGGATGGCACGAGCGGCACGAGCGCCGATCGCCGTGCTCCCCTCGCCCGCGTCTGAAAGGCGTGCGATTTGCGCGCCGAAATCTCGAAGGAACCGCGGGGTTCGCTCGGAGGCCTCTGCATATACAAAACGGGAATAGCCACAAAAGACTTCGTCGCCGCCGTCGCCGGAAAGAGCAACTGTTACAGTCTGCTTGGCGCGCTTTGCGATCGCAGCCATTGGGATCGCAGATGCATCGGCGAATGGCCCGTCGTGAAGCTCAACGAGACGCGGCAGCGATGCGAACGACGATGGTTCAAGAATTAATTCGTGATGTTCCGTTCCGAAACGCGAGGAAGCCAAACGCGCGTAGCTCGTCTCGTCAAAGCGCGAATCGCCAGAAAACCCGACAGCAAATGTGTGGAGTCGTGAGCCGATCGCGCGCGCCATCACGCCAGCAGTAATCGTCGAATCGACGCCGCCGGAGAGCAGCGCGCCCACCGGGACGTCGGCCTGAATGCGGCGCTCGACGGCGGCGTCGACCAAGCGACGAACTTCCCGCGCCGCTTCCTCCTCGTCAATGAACAAGCGCGGAGCATGGAAGGGCGGGCTCCAGTAGCGACGAATCTCCTGGGTGCCGTGCGCGTTGACGACCATGAGATGCGCAGGCGGCAGTTGCGCGATGCCGTGGTACATCGTAGCGGGCGCGCGAACGCTGCCGCCCGAAAAAACACTCGGAAATGCGGCGAGATTTGGCTCACAAGGGATTCCGGCCGCGAACAGTGCGTCCGTCTCCGACGCAAAGGCGAGCGCCTGCCCGGCGCCAGGCTCAGTGTAGAATACAGGTTTTTTTCCTACACGATCTCGAGCCAGCACAAGGCGCTTCTCGCGGACGTCCCAGATGGCGATCGCAAACATCCCGTCGAGGCGCTGAATGACATCGACCCCCCACTCGCGATACCCTTCGAGCACAACCTCCGTGTCGCTTCGCGAGCGGAACGAGTGCCCCGCTTCGACAAGCTGGTCGCGAAGTTCTCGAAAGTTGTAAATCTCCCCGTTGAGGAGGACGACTACCGATGCGTCGGCGGCGACCATCGGCTGATGCCCTGCCGGCGACAGGTCGACGATGGAAAGGCGCGTGTGGCCGAAGGCGGCGTCGTCCGAACGCCACCGCCCCGCATAGTCGGGGCCACGATGCTCAAGCGCATGGAGCGCAGCATCGACGTCCACCGCCGCGCCGCGGGGGAATTTGCCGTTCTGGAGAAACACCGCACCAAAAATGCCGCACATTCGAAGACAACCTTCAGCAGAGCTTAGGGGACTATTCCCGGCTTCGATTTCCGCAGGCCCCGCTTGGTAAGCATGGACGCACCTACAGTCATTTCACGAAAGCAACATACCCGACTCGCCGACGGATGATCGATTTTTCGCGGTGGACAGTGCGGCGAAGCTGCCGCCGTCTTCAATCAAGCGGACGCCCAAACGCAAGTGCCTCGTACAGCGCGCGGTAGCGGGGCCCGCCGATCGTCGCGAGGCTGAAGTGGCGCTCTGCGGAGGCACGCGTTTTTACAGAGCGCTGTGAAAAGGCCTGCTCTGCAAGCGGAAGGATTCTTGAAACTGCGTCCGCAATCGAAACGGCGGAAAAGTCATTGACGACCACCGCCGACTCCGTTTCGGAAGCGAGCTCGCCCTGATCGCCGATATCGCCATTGAGCACAGCGGGCATCCCTGCAGCGAAGTACTCGGCGACTTTCGTTGGGCTCGAACCCATTTTTGAGAAACTCGAAATAATAAATGATAGCCCAATATCACCGATGAGGAGCGTCTTCCCCATCGCTTCGGGCGCGACCTTGCGTGTCATAAACGCATCCTCGGGGACACCACGGGCAAGAAGCGACGAACGCAACTTCGTCGTATCATCCCGAGTTAATGCGAGAAATAGTGCATCTGGGCGCACCTGCCGAAGGTGAGCAAAGAAATGCGCCATGTCGTCTTCGCGATAGAACGTCCCGAGGGAGCCCGAGTAGAGACATACGAGCCTGTCAGGCGCAATTCCGAAAGATGCTCGCGCAGCCTCCCGGTCACTCTCGCGTGTCGAAAAACGCTCGAGATCGGCGCAACACGGAATAACCTGGACCTGGGTCTTCGCCCCGAACACGCCCTCTTGACGAAGATGCGCAGCAAGCTTCTTGGTGAGAACAACGACCCCATCGGCGCGACGAAAGAGTCGCCGCTCCACCTGCTTGAGGAGCTTGTATTCAACGCGGTCCTTGGTCCAATGCCCGACGTCGACATATTCGTCGCCGAGCATGCCGCGACAATCAAAAAGAAGCTTCGTGCGCGGGAGCGAGGTCGCAAGGACGTCGGCGACGGCTGCCGGAAGGTAGCTCCGAGCGTGGACGATGTCCGGGCGTTCCTTCAACGCGATCCGGAGGCCTCGAAACACTCCGTCGCTTGCCTCGCGCACCTTGGTTAGAAGACCATGGGCCGGGCTTCGAAATGCGGGCGACCAGCGAATTCCCTCGCGGCGAAGAAAAGCCGCCGTTTGTTCAATTGCGTCTTCCGTCGTTGCGGCAGGCTCGAACGAGACGATATGAATCTCCACACCTGCTCGCGCAAGGCTGACGAGATAGGGAAGAACTTGGGAGCGACCGAGCGGCTCGGTCATCCCCGCATGGGCGAGATAGAGAGAACGCATCAGGGCGGTGGCGTATCAGAACGGCCCCAAACCGCGGGCGCGATTTGACGCGCGGGGGAAAGAATCACCCGAAAGCGTGATGAATGCGCCCCGAGCGGTCGGCACCCGACCCAACCGAGCCCGTTTTCCGCTAGGTCTATCGCGGACGCCACGCTCCACGCGGCCATTGCCGTCAGCGCCAATACGTCCAAACTCGCTTCAAATCTGCGCCCAACGTTTGGGTGCCGCCCGCGCAAGTACCCACCGATGCTCGGAATCCTCCTCGCCCTTGCCCTCCCTGTGCTCCTCGTCGTGATGGCGAATGCACTCGTCGCCCCCGCCGACCGCGCGCGGTTTGTAGGATTACTGCTGGCCGCGTATGTCGCACGACTTGCAGCGTTCTGGATTTCGATGAATGTCGAGTTCTTTACGAATGGCGGCACCAGCGGCGATTGGGTCCAGTACCAAGTACTGGGGGATATGACCGCAAAGATGTGGAATCTTCGTGGTTTCTTTTATGCGACAAAGGAAGACATCATCTGGATTGGGCACGCCTCCCTTCCCGTCAACATATTCGCATTTGTATTCTATTTGAATGGCGAAGTAACGATGATCGGCGGCGCGGTCATTGTAGTATTCTTCACCTGCCTAAACTCGCTTAACGCCTATTCGCTTGCGATCGAGTGTGGGGCAAATAGGGAGAAGGCATTTCGCATTACTGCGGTCATGCTCTTCCTTCCATCCTTCGTCCTTTACACGTGCCACATGTACAAGGACGGACTGGTTATTTTCTTCGTGTTTGGGGCACTTGCGGCGGCGATTCGGCTCTCGAAAAAGTTCTCGGTGCTCCAACTCGCTATCGCCGCCACATGCTTCGTGAGCCTGTACCTCGTCCGAAATTATCTTCTTTTCGTTGCCGCCGGGCCGGTCCTCGTCGGACTCGTGGGCCTCAACGGCAAGGCATTCGGAAGGACGCTCGTCGCAATCTTTGCGCTCTCCATCATCGGTCTCGCGATCGCTGCCGCATCGAATATCTTCACCGATCTCGCCACCGAGGCGCAGACGACATTTGAGATGGGGACGAGCGCGAACGTCGTCAAATCGAACGCGCAAGGTGGTTCTGGCGTTCAATTCGATGATGGCGGAAATCCCTGGGCGACGCTCCCCATTCGGATCATCGTGACTCTGTTCGCCCCGTTCCCTTGGGAAGGGGGTTCGCTCGGATTTCATATTGGAAAGATCGACGCTGCTGTGACCACATTCCTTGCCTACAAGGCCTTTCGCGGCCTTCCCCAATTGTGGAGGAAGGATCGGACGTTGGTGGCGATCATTCTGCTTTTCGTCGTCCCGCTTACGGTCGCGTATGCGCTCGGTCTCGCGAATGTTGGGCTAGTTCTCCGGCAGCGGATGCCGATCGTGTTCGTATTTTCGTTCCTGGCGGCGATTGTCTGGAAGTCTGAGGAAGAATGGGGCGCGTACGCGAGCAAGATTGAGGCGGACGACGAAGGCGACGACGAGAAACCGGAAGGCAGCGCGGACAGCGTTGGGCAGGAAACCTAGCCGTGGCGCGCCGTCGAGCATCGCTGGACCACCAGCTCCCCCAGGACCGAAGAATGGAACCGGAGGATGGGGAGAGCGAACGGCCGCGCGAGCCGCGCGCAGCTCCGCGGGCGATGCCGCGCGCCCCATTTTTTCTCGCGGCCACGCTCCTCGTTGCGGCCCAGTGGATCGGTGGACTCTACACCGAAGGGCTCGTGGTTGCGGGTGTGCTTGCGCTCGCAACACTCTTTGTCGCGTGGCGGGAAAATCCGACCTGGGAGCCACGGCCGGGCGCCGCCGCAATCGTGCTCCTCGGCATCGGAACGCTCGCTTTTACCGCGTTTCAGTTGGTGCCCCTCCCTCCCGGAGTCCTGCGCATGCTCGCGCCGGACACCGCAGCGATCTACGCCGATGCCTTGTGGCCTTTGGGTGCGACGAACCTCGGGATGCATCCGATCTCTCTCGATCCCGCTTCGACCCGGGTCGCTCTCGCTCAAGGGGCTTTTCTTCTTGTTCTTTTTCTTGCAACGGTGCGAATCGCGGACAAGCGAGAAGACATTTTTCTGCTCGAGCGCGTGCTCGTCGTCTCCGCCGTCGCAATGGGGATTGCTGCCCTGATTCACCCGGCATTCGGGATGACAAAAGTCTTTGGGATCTACGCTCCGGAAATGGAGAAAGGTGCCCACACAGCCCCTCTGCTAAATAGCAACCACCTCGCGGCCTACTTGAACGGCGGTGCGATCCTCTGCTTCGGAATTGTACTCTCTGCGAATCCGTCAATTCCACGTTCGATCGCTGCCGTCATCTCGCTGCTGCTTGTCGCCGCGTCGGTAGCGACCGGCTCACGCGGCGGCTTTCTCTCCTTGGGAATCGGCCTCGCCGCGGTGGCGATCGTCGCAAGGCATGGCAAGCGCCGCCATGAGAGCTTCGCGCGCTATGCGCTCCCCGCCCTGATTCTGGCGGGACTCGTCGCCCTTCTTGCCATCGCGGCCTTCGACCCGGTCTCGGTCGAACTCCTCGACCGCGACACCAGCAAGCTAAGTCTCGCCAAGCAAGCACTCGCGTATGGCTGGACCCAGCGTTGGGTCGGTGTCGGGCGCGGCGCCTTTGAGCCTGCTTTCGTCGGCTTTCTGGGGACCCGCGACAATTACGTTTTCACCCATCCGGAGAATCTTCCCGCCCAGCTCCTGACCGAGTGGGGGCTTCCGGTCGCCCTTCTCTTCGTCGTAACGCTCCTCACAGCGCTCCGACCTCGAAACGTCTTTGAGCGCTCCCACTTGCCAGCAGGTGCGTACGGAGCACTCGTAGCGGCCGGGATTCACAACCTCGTCGACTTCAACTCAGAAGTACCTGGAATCGCGGCAATATTCGCCGTATGTGCGGCTCTCGTCGTCGGCGGGAGGACCGCGCGACCGACAACGATCACGACGGCCGCCCGTCGCGTGGGCGATAGCTTTGGCCTTGGCGGGGTCGCCGCCGTCAGCGCGCTGATTTTTATCGTCGCGTTTGCCGGGCGCTCGAAAGAACGCTCCCGGGAGGCCATGGAACTTCGGGTTGCCTCAGATGCAGTATTCGAAAAGCACGCGCCGCTCGCACCGTTTCTTGATGCCCTCGGCCCCGCCCTCGCCCGTCACCCCGCCGATGGCTACTTTGCGCTGCTCGGCGCATCGGCGGCCGGCGCTTCCGGCGATCCCCGGGCGCTCGCGTTTGCAGATCGCGCCCTGGCGCGCAATCCGCATTCGGGTCGCGTGCACCTCATCCTCGCCCGCTGGTTCTTTCGCCGAAATCCCTCCCAAGCGCGGCTTGAGTATCGCCTTTCCTTTCAAGAAGATCGCACGACTTTTCCGTATGTTTCCGCCGAGTCACCGTTTCTCGTAGGCAGCTACTTTCACGCGATGGAATTGGTTCCCCGCGGTGGCACGTCGGTAACCGGCGAAGAGACGAACGAACTCGGAAACGGAACGAAAGGGGCTCTCGCGGGCCCGGAAGTCCAGGAGCGCGCGCTCCTCATGTTGGACGCGATCTCAAGCGCAATCGCGAATCGACTCCCGGCGACACGAACGCGGATTGATGCAGAAATTTCTCGTCGCGACCCGCGCAGGAATGACCTCGTTGAACGCCGCGCGAACGACCTGTTCCACGATGTAAAGACGCCTGAAGCGTGGTGCGCCGCTTCAGCGACGGCGAACGCCGATCCCCGTGCGCTTTGCATTCAAACGGGGCTCGCTCTCGCGGCCACATTGCGCGAACGGGAGCCCCGAAAATGCCGGGGCCATGCACTGACGGCCGCATTTGAAGCGGCGGCTGGAAATCGCGGAGCGCTGGCGACATTTGCCACCCACGTCGACGAGGTCGACGACCGAGCCTTCTGTTTGCGCGCGCTCGCCGATCGCTATGCAGAAGTCGGTGACGACGCGCACCTGGAGAACGCGAACGATCGACTCGGGCGGCTGGGTTGCAACCAACCGGAGGAGTGCGTCGAAAACCTGATGCATGCCGCCACCCTCGAGCGCTCCCGAAAGCGGCTCGTTCGCGCGATTTCGTTCGTTAAAAAGGCGGCAGAACGGGCTTCGGAGCGAGATGACCTGTACGAAACTTGGGCCGCTTGGGCCGAGGAGAGCGGGGCATGGGGGGAGGCGGCAACGCTTTGGTCAAAGCTCGGTGCACGCCACCCGGAGGGCCCGTTCCTCCAGCGTGCTGCCGAAGCACGCGCCCATGTGGCAGCCCCCGCCGTCCTCCCGACGAGCACCCGATCGGCATCCCCGTAAGCCGACAAACGCGCTAGATGCGCCGAATGCCCCCGCGCGTCATCGCCGTCGATCCCGCCCTTGGTCCGTTGACGTGCGATGCACTGACGAAAGACTTTAACGTCTTCCAACGGGCAAAGGGGCATCGCTTCTCCGTCGATGACGTAGCCACCGCCTACGTAGCCTACCGGGCCCGCGAGGGTGTCGCACCGAGCGACGCCCTCGACCTCGGCTGCGGACTCGGCTCGGTCCTGCTTCACCTTGCGTGGAAGTGGCCAGAAACGCGATTTGTCGGCGTGGAAGCGCAAGAACTCTCTTTCGCATTGGTCACGAAGAATATCGCGCACAATCAATTGCCCGAATCGCGGGCAAGAGCGTTCCTTGGCGATCTCCGGAATCGCGACGTCTATGCTTCTGCCGTCCCACCCGACGGGTTTTCACTCATCACCGGTACCCCCCCGTACTTCCCGCCAGATACGGCGGTCGATGCCCTCGACGTTCAGCGCGCGTATGCTCGGATCGAGTACCGCGGCGGGGTCGAAGCATACATTGAAGCGGCTGCCGGAGTCCTCGCCGATGATGGGATTTTCGTCCTTTGTGGGGACGCGCGTGCGACCCCGCGCGTTGCGAACTCCGCGGGAAAATTTCAGCTTTGTATCGTCGATGAAACCGTCATTGTTGCACGCGAAGGGAAGCCGGCCCTCTTCGCCGTTTGGACGCTCCGGCGGAACTCGGTCACCACCGCAGCGCCTTCGGCGCGAGCGCTGGTCATTCGGGATCTGCAAGGCGAACGTGCCCAGGGTTCGAGGGACCTTCGCGCCTTTTCCGGATTCCCCGAGGTCGAACGCACCGTCGAGTCACACAAGCAGGGATGAAAGCAGGAGGGCGTGAACGACCAGCGCTGTGCCGACGCCAAACCAGAAGACCGGCCGCGACGTCTTGTGGCGAAAGAGAACCATCGCAAAGGCGGCGCCAAGGCTTCCGAAGAGCCAGGCGGCTGCGAGCAGCGACGCCTCAGGGATTCGGAAACGGTCGCGCATTGCGAGCCGCTTGTCCCACGCGAAAAATAGAAATGCGGTCGCCTGACTCGTTGCCACGAAGAAAAGACCACTCGAAAGCGGGTCGGGCCGCTGGAGCGCACCACGGAGAAACGCGGCGAGCGCGGCCGCGAAAAGAACATGGAGGGTGAAGAAAAAAAGGACAGGCGCCCGCCGGACAAAGCGGGGCGCCTTCGAAGCCTCTGACGGGGATCGGGGTGCAGACGGGGCGCGTGCCATGTCGCGCCTCAGTTCGGCGGCGGGGCGGCGTCGCCCCCCTCTTCCATCCCGGGAATGGTGCCAGCAGCATGACGGGGCGCGTAACCTTCCCGCTTGTAATAATAATACTGGTAGTAGCCCTCTTCTTTTGCCAAATCGACGGCATTCAGGAGGGCCCCGAGCACCGGCGCGTCCACGTCGCGCAAGGCACGCATCCCCTGTTTTCCAAGAGCTCTTGTCGTCTGGAAGGCGCGGATCACGAAGATGACTCCGTCCACGAGCGTGGAGATGATCGCACTGTCAGCAACGGCGGCGATCGGCGGGCTATCGAGAATGACCTTGTCGTAGCGCTGACCAAGAGCCTCCACGAACTGGCGAAACTTCACCGAGTGAAGCACGTCCCCGGGGTTGGGCGGAATCGGCCCCGAAGGCACACAGTCAAGATTCTCGACGATGGTCGGAAGCGCCACTTCGTCGAGCGTCGCCTCGCCAACAAGAACGTTTGTAATTCCGGCGTCACCAAGGCGGTCGAAGATTCGATGCAGACGCGGGCGACGCATGTCGCAATCGACGATGCACACGCGCTTCCCCGATTGGGCGAGCGAAATCGCGAGTGAGCAGGCGACGGTGGTTTTCCCCTCCGACGGTGCCGCGCTCGTCACAAGGATGAGTCGGTGCGGGTTGTCCGGGTTCATGAAGAGGAGGTTCGTACGAACGGTACGCGCCGCCTCGGCAAGGCCGCTCAAAGGCCGCTCATGCACGTAGAGCTCAGGAGGAAGTACCGTCGGAGTCTCCTGGCGGCGCTTGCGCTTCTTCTTCGCCGTACGGTCGGCGCCGCCGAAGTCCTCGGCAGAGAGCGGCAGAAGGCCGAGGAACGTCGTCCCAAGGTAGGTCTCGACGTCATTCGGCGTGCGGATGGTGTTGTCGAGCTGCTCACGACCAATGGCGACGGCTAGTCCGACGAGAATGCCGACAACAAAGCCTACAAGTACATTCGTAGCAACTTTCGGCCGAATCGGAAATTTCGGCTCCGCGGGCGGGTCGACGAGACGAACATTATTGATGTTCATCATACGCGCCAGGTCCGCATTCTTCATTTGTTCAATGAGAACGCCGTAGACCTTTTCATTCTGCGCGCGGTTACGATCGAGCCGGTGGTACTCGAGCTCTTTCAGGTTGAGGTCGACGGCGCGCTTTTTGGACTCTTCGTAGAGCCCCGACTCGCCGGACTCTTGGCGCTGAATCTGGGCGAGGTCGCGAGCGAGCGCCCCCTGAATGTTCTTAACTTCTTCGAGGAGGTCCTTCTTCGCCTGAGAGATCTTCTCGTCGACCCGCTTCACACTGGGGTGGTTGTCCCCCTTCCCCTCCGCAATCGCTTCGCGACGATCGCGGACAGCATCTTGGTAGTTCTTTCGAAGCTGCGCGAGAAACGCGTTGGAAAGGAGCTCGGAGGCGGGGAGTTGATCGGGATTTCCGTCGTTGACCTTCGCCAGTTCCGTGTATCGTGCAGACAATTCCTGGCGTTTGATGCGCGTCCGAGAGAGCGCCTCATCGTAGTGCTGCATCTCCAAGCGAATCATCTTCGAGACGTCTTCGGGAGAAGACGACGGAAGGTCATTTTTTTTGCGGAATTCGTGAAGCTGATTCTCGTTCGTCTCGAGTTCGCCTTTGAAGTGTTCAAGCTGGGACGAGAGCCAAACGACAGCATCGCTCGTTGCTGAGACCTGCTTGTCAAGATTCTGGGCGACATAGCCCCGCGCAACGGCGTCGCAAAGCTTCCGCGCCTGCGCAGGATTTCCGTCCTCGACGTGGATCGTCACGAGGCGGCTTCCACGGGTCGGGTCGACGCGAAGGCGGGCTCGGAGCGCCCCGACCGCGTCTTCCATCGGGAGCGGGAGGACCGCCCCTTTTCCGGCGAAGTTCGCGTCCGTCGTAAGGGAAAGATCGCGGACCACTTGGGAGAGGACCCGGTCCGAAGAAATCAGGAGATACTGCGTTTCGTAATACTCACGAATGTCGACGAATGCGCCGAAGAAGCGGGACTGATCCCCTTTCTCACCCATCGGCCGAATCACGTCCGGATCGAACTCGACGGTCGCCGACGCCTCATAAACGCGCGGAAGTGTTTTCGAATACAGCATCGAGCCGCCGCCGCCCAAGAGCGTGAGCGCAAGCACGAGGGGCCAGCTCTTTTTCAGCACAGTGACGATCCAGAGGAAAGTCAGTGGTGAATCGTGGGCGAGCGCCTGCTGATCGGCTTTTTTTCGCTCTTTGGACGGGGTATTCGTCGACATGGTAAGGGTCCCTGGCCGGATGGTTCCGGAGGTAGCTGCCGCATTCGTTGCGGGAGTCCCCTTCGGTGTTCGCCGGTAGGTGGATGTCAAACTCCTTCAGGCTCCGCCCACTCTCAGGAGGGGCGGCGGCTCCGCGAGAGTGTGTCCCCGCGAACCCCGGTCACCGAAGTGACCGTTCCAAAACCAAGTTCGGCCGATGCCCCATACCACTCCTCTCCCATCGCCCCAAGCGTGGATTCTGCAAGCGAAGGGGGCCCGCGTCGCCGCTCGTGTTGTCCGCCTCTTGGAAGGGGCGGAAGTCCCTGCGCTCGTCGTGAAGGGCATCGCGACAGCCCATCTCCTCTACGCCGACCCCGCCCAGCGCCCCGTCTCTGACGTCGACCTCCGAATCCCGCCGTTTGCCTTCCGGCGCGCCCGGGAAGTCATCGCACTTTCGGGGTTTTCGGTCCGTTGGCATTCGAAGGCCTACGACAATCTCGTCTTCGATGTGGAGGGGGTCCCCGTCGACCTGGAGGCCCACATCGGGCCGCCAGGCCTTTGCCGACTTACCGTATTTGATCTGCTCGCTCGGGGGCGACGATTGTCGATTGGTGGCGAACTCGTGCGCATCCCAGAAACGACCGATCATGCGCTCTATTCGGCGGTAAATCTGTTCAAAGACAAGATCGAAGCGGCGTCCCCATGGGCGCGGGAAGACTTTCGTCGCCTCATACTTGCCAATGATTTCAGCCCCTTAGCTTTCATCGAGCGCGCCGAGCGCGCCTCGATGGCTGCGATTGTCGCCTCCGTACTTAGCTATTTCACAGCGGATGAAGACGCGGCGGTCGCCGCGATGGCGTCAGAACTATTGGGGCGCCTGGCGCCGCCAGGATACGCGGCGCGTGCCCATCGCGCGATCTTGGCCGCAACGCGCGGTGCGCCAACCTCGTTCGCGGCGCGCGTTGCGACGCGGGCTGGCTCCGACGATCCGCGCCAGTGGCTCGGTGCGCTGCGGGCTGCCGCCTCCTTCGAACGCGAAAAACGTCGAGCAAAATCAGACAATTAGGGGTACTAGCCGTTTCCTAGACGGACCGTCTCGTCCGCATACGTGAGTATTCCGGCCCGGTGACTGACGAGGATCGTCGTGCAGCGGCCGCGGAGGGCACGCAGCGACGAGGCGATCTCAAGCTCGGTCGCCTCGTCGAGATTCGCTGAGGCTTCGTCGAGAATGAGGACTTGCGGACGATTGAGGAGCGCGCGCGCGAGGCACAAACGCTGTTTTTGCCCGGCACTCAAACCCGAACCGTCTTCTTCAAGCGGGTGCTCGAGCCCGCGGTCCATCGCACGCACGGCGACGTCCAGTTTCGCTTCAGCAAGCGCCGCCCAGATGAGGTCGTCGGCCACCTCCCCTGCGAGGCCGTAGGTGAGGTTTTCGCGAAGCGTGCCTTCAATCAAAAAGGCTTCTGCACCGACGTAGCCAACCCGAACATCGGTTCGCGCGAAGTAGGTTGCCGGGCTGTCGCCATCAAGAGTGACCGCTCCAGTGGTCGGCTCTGCAAGGCCCAAAACCAGCGAAAGTAGCGTACTTTTCCCGACGCCGCTCGGCCCAACAATGGCGAACTGGGTTCCGCTTGGGATCGCCAAGGAGATCCCTGAGAATACCTCGTCGCGCGCGCCTGGGTACCGATAGCCGACGGTAGAAAGAAGGATTTCCGGCGGCGCAATGTTTGTTGCGAAGGAAGCGGCTCGATCGATCGGCGGTTTAGCTTCTTTCGTTGCCTGCTCGATCTCTTCGGGCGTGAAGCCTGCGAGAAAGTCGAGGCACGAGAAAAGCTGTGGCGAATACTGATTGGCGATTGAAAAATGCTGCACACTCCCACTGAGTGACTGCACAAACCGCATAAAAAGGTAGAGAAACGAAAGGAGCACGAGGCCCGGTGTGTGGAAAACCGCACGGCCGACAAGGACAATCCCAAGAATGAGAAGGACGCCGACGAACGGAGGCGTCACGCTCACCAAGTTCCCGAGATGAGTCGCGCGTACCGCGTGCCCTGCATACGCGTCGACGTTCCCAACAAGGCGCCGGTGCTCGTCGGGCTCGGTTCGCAGCGTACGTACGAGAAACTGATTGCGCGCGATACGCACGATTCCTTCGGTAAGCGCCGAAAGTTCCTCAGGAACTCGGCTGGCGATCTGATTTGCTTTTCGCCCCAACACCTTCGTGACGACGCCGATCACGACGAGTCCAACAAGGGAACACAGCGCCTCTTTCCACGCCGCGGCAAGGAGGATCAGAAACAGGCAACTCGCCTGAATCAAATACGAAAAGCTGTTCGCCCCGGAGAACGAGGCCTGCGAGGCCTTGATGAAATACTCACCGACGCGGCTCGACACTTCTGCGGCAGAAACGGCACGTTTGCCCTTCCGGAGGAGCATGTCGAAGACGGCGATGCGACGAAGGCGCGCCGTGATCGATTCCTGCGCGACATAGGTCGACTGCCAGGAGAGGTACTGGGCCGTCGCTCGAAGGAAGGCGGCGAGCGTCAGGAAGATGCCGAAGGAGATCGGTGTAAGATGCAGGCGTTCCAGGAAGCCGATCGTCTTGATGTCGGCCTGCAAGATATCGAGACTCTTCAAAAATAATTGCAAGAAGAGTGCAACCGCCAGTTCAATAGCGGCCAGCGAGATCGACCCGACGACGCCAACGGAGAGCCACGTCAACGCCTTCCGACCGAGGAGCGATGGGACCAGACGCACCCGTGCGCCGACGGTGCGAGGGAGGGGGCGCGCGAGCGGTTCGGTCGAAGACGAAAGTTCTGCCACAAGGCCGTTCGAGGTATCGCGAAGCGCGCCCGCAACGCTAGCGAGATCGGCTAAGAGGCGTCCGTGGCTCGCCTACTGTACGTCGTCAATCATACGGGATTCTTCCTCTCCCACCGTCTCCCCTTAGCGCTCGCCGCCCGCGCAGCTGGCCACGATGTCCATGTGGCGACCGGTCCCGACGGCCGCGAAGACGAACTCCGCGCCACCGGTCTCCCCTACCACGAGCTCCCGCTTTCACGGACGGGGCGCGACCCTGCCGCGGAAGCACGGACCGTCGGCGCGCTCGTCTATCTTTACCGTAAAATTCGGCCGGATATCGTGCATCACGTCACGATTAAGCCGGTACTCTACGGCGGAATCGCAGCAAAGATCGCGCGCGTTCCGGGTGTAGTTCATGCAGTTTCCGGACTTGGCTACGTGTTCCTCGCTCCCGGAAAAGCGGCAGAAGTTCGGCGCCGTGCAATCCTTGCAGGATACAAGCTCTCACTTGCGGGACGCAAGACATTTACCATCTTTCAAAACGAAGATGACCGCGGGCTCTTTCTTCGCGCTGGCGCCGTAAAGACCGCGCAAACGGTATTGATTCGGGGCTCTGGTGTCGACATTGAAACGTTTGCCCCGACGCCGGAACCGGAAGGGACCCCCGTCATCGTTTTGCCGAGCCGACTCCTCCGTGACAAGGGGGTTGGGGAGTTTGTCGAAGCGGCGCGAATCCTTAAGCGTGGCGGCCTCGAAGCACGATTCGTCCTCGTCGGCGATACCGACCGGAACCCCGCCTCCTTTGCTCCGTCAGAAATCGACGCGTGGGTTCGCGAAGGCGTCGTTGAGTGGTGGGGGCACCGCCGCGACATGCCGACGGTGCTCGCGGCGAGCCACATCGTCTGCCTCCCGTCCTATCGCGAGGGAATGCCAAAGGCCCTCCTGGAGGGGATGGCGGCCGGACGACCGATCGTGACGACCGATGTGCCGGGCTGCAGGGACGTTGTCACCGATGGGGACAACGGCCTCCTGGTTCCCGCGAAATCCTCAGAACAACTCGCGAAAGCGCTCGATCGCCTGGTCGGCGATCAAGCACTCCGTGCTCGCCTTGGCGCTCGAAGCCGGAGCCGGGCCGTCGAGGAATTCTCGCTCGCGAAAGTCGTCACGGAACAGCTTGCACTTTACACGCGAATCCTCGCGATGTAGGCGCTCTCAGCGGGACCAAATCGAGGCAGCGACCTGTTCCAGCAGCGCTTCGGCGGCGGCCCGGTTGGGGACTCCGGCGACCGCTTCGACGACCGGCACCAACTCGACGACCACAATGCTGCGGAGTTCCGCGATGGCGGCCCGTTCCGCGCGCATCAGTGTCCCGCGGGCTTCGGGGGTAAGCCGGGCGTCGAACCACGCACGCAATTCGCAAGCAAACTCCACATGGGCCGTCCCGTCGTGGGCCAAAATCGCAAAGACTTTCCGCACGAGCGAGTCATCGGCCGCGAGCGCTTGATGCCACGCGACGACGGCGCCGTACCCTTCGCGCACGCAGCCTTGAACGACGTTCTCGCGCGCGCGCTCAAGGAGGGGCCGGAGGAGGTCATCTTCCACGAGGGGCGGAGGCGCACAAACTGGCGGAACTTCAACAGCATGACGTGCGGCAAGCTCACCAAGGAGCGAAGCGTGATTCGTCGCGGCTCGGGCGCACGCACGAGCGCGGACGTGAAGCTGCGGGGGCGCCTCGTCGGCCGCGAGCTCGGCCGCGATGCGGTCAAAGTCGTGGACGCTGGCGTGCGCGAAGTAGGCCAGACCGGCGTAGAAGGTCCCGAGGGCACGGTCGTCGTCGATGGACGCGCCCGCCAAAATCGAAGGAAGTGGGGGCGCTTCCAAGCCATTCGGCCGACGCGGCACTGCCAGGAAACCCGGGCGGAGCACGGAGCCAAGGTCACGCAGATGGGGTTCAGCGTTCGATTCCGGTTCCTTCGGCGCGTTCATCGCGGGACAGCATACGTGATTTCGCACCGGCCACTCCAGAGACCGTGAATGCGGGCCGCCAGAAGTGCACCGAGAAGGCGGAGAACGGCAGAAGATTGCCCCCAAAAACCGAGCTACTTGCGATTGTTCAATTCGCGAAAACACGATGGAAATTTCCGACAAATCGACGTTGCGGGAAATTTCGACCCGTGCGAGTGTCCCGCCGATGCAGCCCCCCACTGATGGCTCCGAAACTTGGGTAGGAATGGTCGGTCTTGGCTACGTCGGGTTGCCCGTCGCGGCGCTGTTGGCCGCTAGCGGACTCCGTGTCGTTGGCCTCGATCGCGACGCAGCACGCATCGCGCGTATCCAGGCGGGCGAGTGTCCGATCGAAGGTCGCGAACCGGAACTTCCGGAACTTCTTGCGGATGTCGTCCAGAAGAAGGCGCTCCAGGCGACGACCGACCCCGCATCGCTCGCGACCTGCGACGTCATCTTGGTCGCCGTCGAAACGCCGGTCGACGAAACAAACGTCCCCCGCTACGTCGCCCTTCAGGGCGCCGTCGAAACGGTCGGTAAACACATGAAGACGGGGGCACTTGTCGTCATTGAATCGACGATCGCCCCCGGGACGATGCGGCGACTCGTGATTCCGACGCTCGAGCGCGTCAGCGGGAAAAAATTCAATGAGGAGTTTTTCGTCGGCCACTGCCCCGAGCGTGTGATGCCGGGCCGCCTGCTCCGCAACTTGCGCGAAATGAGTCGGGTTTGCGGCGGTTCAACGCCTGAGGCGGCGTCCCGCATGGTTGCTCTCTATTCGCGCTTCGTCGGGGGCGAGATCGACGTCGCCTCCTGCGAGGAGGCTGAGCTGACGAAAACCGGTGAGAACGCATTCCGGGACGTGAGCATCGCGTTTGCAAACGAGCTTGCTCAAATTTGCGAACGCGTAGGTGCCGATTTTCTCCGGGTCCGCGCGTTGATCAACAAGTCGCCAGGGCGAAACGTTCTCTTGGCGGGCGGAGGCGTCGGGGGCCACTGCATCCCGAAGGACCCTTGGCTCCTCGCGTATGGCGCCCCCGATCTCGATCCGCTCCTTCTGAGGGCGTCACGCGCGCGGAACGAGGGGATGCCGATCCATGTCGCCGACCTCGTCGCGGCGGTGCTCTCCGACGGGAAGAAGTCGATTTCTGGGGCGCGCATCGCCGTCCTCGGCATGAGCTACCTCGAAGACTCGGACGACATGCGGCACACACCGAGCGAAGCGCTCGTCGCAGAACTCGAAGCACGCGGCGCGACCGTCGTGCCCCACGATCCATACGTGCACCGGTTTGCGGGACACCTCGGTACGGCCGTCACCGGGACCGATTGCATCGTGATCATGGTCGCCCACACCGAATACAAGAGTCTCGATTGGAAGCAGCTCGGATCCCTTGTTGCTCATCGCGCGGTCGTCGACGCGCGGTTCGTGATTGACGGCGCTCAAATGGCCCAGAACAACTTTTCTTTTCGAGGGGTTGGTCGCCCCCGAGGTCACTGATCATGCTCAAGAACAAACACATCTTCATCACGGGCGGCGCTGGATTCATTGGGTCGACCCTCGCCGGTCTGCTCCTCGAAGACAACAAGGTCACCGTCTTCGACACCTTCCAGCGGGACTCGCTGTCCGCGCGCCCCTTCGCCAAACATCCCAACCTCCGCACGATTCGCGGCGACATCCTCGACGCGCCAGCAGTGCGCGAAGCGATGACCGGCGCAACGCATGTCGTTCATTGCGCGGCGATCGCCGGAATCGACACGGTTACCAAGAGCCCGTGCACGACGCTCCGCGTCAACATGATCGGCTCGGCGAACGTCCTTGAGGCGGCACAAGCGGTCGGCGGGCTTGAGCGCGTTGTCTGCTTTTCGACGAGCGAAATCTTTGGCGCCCGCGCTTTCCGCGTCGACGAGAAATCACCGGCAATTGTCGGCGCCGTCGGGGAGCCGCGCTGGACCTACGCCGTAGGAAAGCTCGCGGAAGAGCATCTTGCGATCGCGTACCACGCCGAGTTCGGCCTTCCGACGACGGTCGTCCGCCCCTTCAACGTCTATGGGCCGGGGCAGGTAGGCGAAGGGGCGATCCGCAACTTTATGATCGCCGCGCTTAGCGGTGCGCCGATCACGATCCATGGAGATGGCGCGCAGATTCGGGCGTGGTGTTACGTCGACGACATGATCGACTGCGTCCTCCGCGCCTTGGAGCGCCCGGAGGCGGTCGGTGAGACGTTCAACGTTGGCCATCCCGCGTCTGCCAGCAGCATTTATGCACTCGCGGAAGCGATCGTGCGTGTGACCGGCTCAAAGAGCCAAATCACCCGCATCGAGCGTGCCGGGGCCGACGTAGAGCTTCGCGTTCCAGACGTTGCGAAAGCGAAGAAATTGCTCGGTTTCGAGGCGCAAGTCGGCCTCGAAGAGGGCATCCGACGCACCGCGAGTTGGTTTGCGGAGGCGAAATGATTCGTCTCAGCGTTCCGTCCATTGACGAGAGCGACGTCGAGGCGGTCTCGCGGGTTCTCCGGACCGGCTTTTTGGTCCAAGGGGCGGAAGTCGCCGCCTTTGAAGCGGCCCTAAAGCCGCACATCGGCACCGAGCACGTCGTCGCCGTTTCGAACTGCACCGCAGCGCTCGAACTGGTACTTCGCGCGATCGGTGTCGGCCCTGGCGACCGTGTGATCGTGACGGCCTACTCCTGGTTGTCGACGGCCAACGTCATCGCGCTCCTCGGCGCCGAACCGGTGTTTGTCGACATTGAGCCGGACACGTTTAACGTTTCGCCTCAGGCGTTACGGGAGACGTTGGCAAAGACCTTCGCGAATCGCGAACTTGCCCGGCGCACGAAGGCCATTCTCGTCGTCCACACGTTTGGACAACTGGCAAATGTGGCAGAAATCGCCGCAATTGCAGCTGAATACAAGCTCCCTTGGATTGAAGATGCAGCGTGTGCTCTCGGCGCGCGGAACGCAAACGGGGCCGCCGGTTCCTTCGGCGATGCCGGCTGTTTCTCGTTCCATCCGAGAAAAGCGGTGACCACGGGCGAAGGGGGGGCGATCTCGACCTCAAGCGCCGAGATGGCTCGTTCGCTCCGAGCGCTCCGAAATCACGGTCTCGACCCGGACGCGAAAACCTCGACGTTCGTGACAGCCGGGCAAAACACCCGCATGACCGAGTTTCAAGCGGCGCTTGGCGTCGTTCAATTGGGGAAGCTTGCGCGCATCAATGGGGCACGCGCCGCCGGCGCCGCCCGCTACGCTGAGCTCTTGGCGAAGACTCCGCTCACCGCACCGGTCGTCACCGAACCCGGGGCCCACGTCTATCAATCCTACGTGACGCTCCTCCCTCGGGAAGCCGCGCCAAAACGGCAAGAACTCATTGGGGAATTGCGGGCCCGCGGCGTCGAGACGACCATCGGGACCTGGCACATGCCGATGACCGAGTACTTCCGAACCCGCTATGGCTTTGCGGTCGGGGACTTTCCGGTCGCCGACGACGTCTTCGCCCGTGCGCTCACCCTCCCCCTCTACGAGGGACTCCTCGCGGAACAGCAGGAGACGGTCGTTCGGGAAATTTCGGCACTTCTCTGACGGACACCGAAAACGAGTTTCGCCCCCGTCCTCTTCCGGCCGGGGGCGAAACTCGTTTGTTGCGACGCTCCGCGACCGAGTTAGGCCCGTTCGAGGAGACGCTGAATCGTGTCGAGCGGGCGCTTCACCGAGTACTCTTGGAGCCACTTCCGCCCCGCCTTCGCGCGTGTGCGCATAGCCGCGGGGTCATCGGCGTAGGAGACAAGATGACGCCGAACGTCGTCAGCGGTCTTCACGTCCCAGACCGGGTACAACTCCGGGTACGTGTGCGTATAGAGCGAGTCCTCACGCCGTTGAAGAAGTGGCTTTCCCATGGCAAGGACTTCATAGATCGTCCCGCAGGAAAGCCAGCTTTCGCCGAACTCACCACAACCGATGTCGGAAATGGCGAGTCCAAGCATCAAATCCTTGCGCGCCGTCTTCGGCAACCAAACGACACGGTCCTCCAGGCCTAGCTCTGCGACGAGCTCCTTCGAGGGGATGACGTCCGGACCGTACTCGAGACACACCAACCCAAAGCGGACGTCCGGTCGGGCATCGATCGCTGCGCGAAGGCCACGAAATAGCTTATCGTTTCCCTTCTGCCATTCGGCGGGTACGCTCCCCTTCCAAATGTGTCGGGCGTGACTGAAAACGAGGACGTCGACATCGTTGCGGAGCTTTTCAATGGCATGAAACCAATGGCTCCTGTCGCGATGGCCGAGAATCGTCTCGGGATCATACAGCGGCGTGTAGATCATCGGCAGGCCAACTTCGTGCCAGGTTCCCCGATACCCCAGCGACGCAAGCGGCCCCGAAATCAAAGGCGATGGATCGCCAATAATATGAGGGCACTCCCGCACGCCGGCGCGCTGGGCGAGCGGGAGCTGCCAAATGCTGCGAATGTGGCGTCGGTGGAAGCCCGGCGGTCGGAACGGAAGCTCTTTGAGATCTGAGCCATAGGGCACGAAAATATCGAGCGGACGCCGAATCTTGTGCAGAAACCCCGGAACGGCCCCGCAACCGATAATCTTGTCGAACCCGTTGACGGAACGCTCAATTGTGCTCGCCGAAACTGCGTCGAAGGCGATCGGGTCCCCCCAGGACAGATCCCGGGTATACGCCTGGTAGTCGAGGTCGAAGGTGTCCCAGCTCGGGTGAAACTGAGGCGACTCTCCGGCCGCGATCATCAACGTCACGTCCATTCCGCGGTCGCGGAGATGCCGTGCCATCGCGAAGAAGATGTTGTTGTTATTGTTGATGAGAGCGACGCGCACGGGCTTCAAATCTCCGATTTCGACGTATATTTGACGTAGAAGCTTCGAGAGATCAAATCGAACTTCTGAAGGACATAGAAGAACGGTCGCAGGGTCTCAAACGTCTTCTTGTAGGTCTTGTAGTCGCGAAAGGTTTTGTGCGGAGCCGCGACGAGTTCCTCAAGCTCCCGGTCGTTGAAACCGAGACGCTTCTGAATCATTTGAACAGTTTGCGGGTCGGCGTGCAGCGGCTCATCGAGGATAGCTAACCCCTCTTCGCGGGAGAGCTGCCCCGACCGAACGCGGGCACTGTCTGCAATAACGCGGATGTCGCGGCCGTAGCGGCGCGGGTAGTAATAGGTGTGCAGGAAGGCGGTGTATCGGTTCTCCAAATGATGGCCGCCATACCACTTCCAACCCAACGTCTCCGCGAGCTCTTTTTTGACCTTTTCCTTGTGGTAATCGACCCAATATAGCGGCCGAACCTTCTGGATACGCGTGAAGAGCCACCACTTCATCTGCTGGCTCAACCAAAGAGTCGGATAGCTCTCGAATCGCGCCTTCCTGCTCCGACTGTGCTGCTCCATCACGCTCTTGATGTACATCTGATCCATGTACACAAAGCCGAGGGGAGCAGACCCCTCCGTGCGGAATGAATGGCCATCCCACTGGTACTTTACGCCGTACTTCTCCGCCGCCATGTACATGGTTGCGGCGAGGCCGATATCGGTCGGGCAGTCGATGTCCGGCGTTCCTGAAAGCAGGAAGGCGCGGAGCATCTCATCGTATTCTTCGTTGTTTACGACGATCGTGAAGAGCTCAATGTCGAGCTTCTTCAATGTCGTGTAGATGTTCTGTGTCGCGATCGCGCTATTCCAGGTGTTGTCGAAGTGGGCAGCGAGCACGCGCAGCCCATATTCCTTCGCCATCTTGCACATATAAGTCGAGTCGCAACCGCCCGAGACACCGATAATGATGTCGAAGGCCTTGCCACGCCCTGCTTCCTTGATCTCCTTGATTTTTGCTTCAAGGATCGCCTTTCCCCGCTCACCGGTCGGGTACTCGGCTTCCATTTGGTCGTGGACTTTGCAGTAATTGCAAACGCCCTCCCCATCGAAAATGATCTGAGGAACTTCCGCGTCCATCAGACAGCGGGAACAACGGACGACTTCGCTCACCGGCTCACCTGGCTCCCTTGGCGCGCGTAGGCGGCGCTGAACGCTTCGCGAAGCTCGCGCTTCGTTGGATAATTCACGAGCACGCTTCGATTTTTCCGCTGATACACGACCATGCTCCCCGCCGCTGCGGCCTGCGCTCCGCCTTCGACGACGACCGCCGTGCAGTCGTCGAGGGTCCCAGCGCCGCCGCACGCGATCACGGGGACGTCGACCGCCGCCGTAACCGCACGAACAAGATCGAGGTCGTACCCGCCCATCGCACCATCGTTGGTCACGGAGGTGAGAAGGACCTCGCCGGCACCGTTTCGGACCGCTTCCTTCGCCCAAGCAACGACGTCGCAGCCCCGGCGTTTGCGTCCGCCGTGGGTGACGACCTCCCAGCCGCCAAACCAACGCCGCTTCGCTGCGTCGATCGCAACAACGACGCTCTGGCTGCCGAACCGGTCGGCGGCGCGCCTGAGGAGCCGCGGATCTTCATAAGCGGCTGTATTCACGGAGACTTTCTCCGCACCAAGCGCGTAGAGGCGCGCCATCTGTTCAACGTTCCGGACGCCACCACCGTAGGCGAAGGGCATAAAGCACTCCGCGGCGATTTCTTCCAGAAGCGCATACTTCGGCTCACGGTCTTCCGGAGTCGCACTGATGTCTAGGAAGCAGAGCTCATCGACTTCCATTTCATCGTAAATACGGACTGTATTGATCGGATCGCCGATGTATTTGCCCTTCTTGAACCCGACCGTTTTCACAAGACTTCGGCCCTGAAGAAGGAGACACGGAATCACCCGAGGGCGAACCTTCGTCGTCGGTGTACTCATGCTAGCTCCGCGAAATTTTTCAGAAGTCGCATCCCGTGCTTGTGGCTCTTCTCCGGATGAAACTGGGCACCGTAGATGTTTTCATGCCGAACGATCGCGGCAAAGGGGCGCCCGTGGAATGCATTCCCTAGGACATGCTCTTCCGCGCAGGTTGCGTGGAACGAATGCACGAAATAGTAGGAGAATCCGTCCTCCATCTCTGCAAATAGAACCTCGTCGGTCCGGCGGGTAAAGAGGGCATCTTCCCGAGTTGGAACGACATCATTCCACCCCATGTGCGGTACTTTCACGCCAAGATCGCTGGGAAACTTGACGACGCGACCGGGAATCCATCCGAGCCCTGCCCGGTCCCCTTCGTCGCTCGCGTCGAAGAGAAGCTGCATGCCGAGACAAATGCCAAGAGTTGGCTTTTTCTCCACCTTTGCATGCCGATCGAGTGCATCTCGAAGACCGCGCTCTTCAATCTGACGCAGCCCCGAATCCCACGCACCAACCCCCGGAAGGATAATGCGATCGGCCTCCGCGATTTTCGCCGGGTCGCGACTGATCACCGCTGAAACGCCGATGCGCGCGAGCATGTTTACAATCGATTGAAGATTCCCGAGACCGTAGTCGACGACGACAAGCATGCCTTCTCCAAAGAGCACCGTCGCCCGGAAGGGCGACGTGCGGTCAACGCAGCGAACCGTTCATTGTTCGGGACGGAAGCGGAGCACGCGAGCAGGGACGCCCGCCACAACCGCGTAGGCGGGCACGTCCTTGTTCACGACGGCCCCCGCGCCGACCATCGCCCCGCGCCCGATGCGTACGCCTGGCAAAATCGTTGAATTTACCCCAATATCCGCCCCCGCCTCGATGTGAACGGGAGCGAATTGGAGGGGCGAGCGCGGAATAGGAATACTCCGCGGCGGCTCCTCGTGAACGCTTGTGAGAATCTTGACGTGAGGACCGATCCCCACCTCTTCCTCAATCGTAATTCCGCCGGCGCTGTGAAAGAAACAGCACTGCCCGATCCAGACGAAGTCACCGATCTTCATCTCGTTCTTGTAGTAGCCCTTCAGAATAGTCTGATGGCCAACATAGACATTTCTCCCAAGGGAGATCGTCTCCGGATGAAATACGAGAACGCCCGCCTCAAGGACCGGATCGGGCCCAATTTCTTTAAACTGATCCAACGAAAACAGGCCGGCTCCGTGGGAGCGATTCCGCAGCGAGGGGTCCTTAGTCGCCGAAGACATCGCTCAGAGCGCGTTGACGTGGTGAGCGATGTACTCGAGGTCATCGCCGGTCAGGGACGGGTGTACCGGCAGCGAGAAGACCTCATTCGAAATGGCCTCGGCCAGCGGGACATTCCCGTGATGAAGACCAAGGTCGATGATGTGCTGCTGCTTCGTCGCCGGCACCGGGTAGAAGACCCCGCAACCGACGCTAAGCTCATTGAGGCGGGCAACCGCGCGGTCGCGCTCTTCCGCGGACGCCCCTTCGAGGCGCACGGTGTACTGGTGCCAAACGTGCGAACACGAGGCTGCGCAGTCGTTGCCGCAGCTCGTAAAACATTTCGGGGTCTTCACTCGCGTCAAATGCGCATTCAACCATGCGGCATTCGCGCGACGCTTGTTCGTGAATTCGTCGAGGCGCCCAAGCTGCACAATCCCGATCGCTGCATGCAAATCGGTCATGCGGAAGTTGTAGCCGAGGAGGTCGTGATAGTAGCGGCGACGCATACCGTGACCACGAATCGCCTT
The DNA here is from genome assembly GCA_020720045.1 of Sorangium cellulosum. Lineage (GTDB taxonomy): Bacteria > Myxococcota_A > Polyangia > Polyangiales > Polyangiaceae > JAAFHJ01. The sequence goes on from DYPH01000008.1 coordinate 70,125, forward strand.
GGCGAGGTCGGCAACCTTGTCGTCGTTCGTCGTGATCATTCCTCCTTCGCCGCTCATCACGTTCTTCGTTGCATACAGGCTGAAACAACCCGTTCCGAAGGCGCCGGTCATGGTTTGTCCCCAGCGAGCACCGATCGACTGGGCACAATCTTCAATGATTGCGAGCCCATGCTTCTTCGCAATCGCTTCAATCGCCGTCATGTCGCAGGCAAGCCCGTACAAGTGCACGGGAAGGATTGCCTTCGTCTTCGGCGTAATCAGCGCCTCCAACTTTGCCGGATCAATATTGAAGGTGTTCGGGTCGATGTCGCAATAGACTGGCGTCGCCCCGGTGTAGATGATGCTGTTGACGGAGGCGATGAACGTGAATGGAGACGTGATGACTTCATCGCCCGGACCAAGGCCGTGGGCGAGCATCGCAATGTGAAGCGCCGTGGTACCGCTCGACGTGGCGATCGCGTGCTTCGTTCCGATGACCTTGGCGAAGTTCTCTTCGAGCTTCGCTACGCGAGGCCCCTGTACGATCATTCCCGATTCCATCGTCTCGAGGACGGCTTTCTTCTCTTCTTCGCCAAGAATCGGCTTGGAAATCGGGATCATACGCTTCGGGAGGGTCATCGTGGGTCTCGTCGAAAAAGGGTTTGAAATGGGATGTTTAGGACACCCGAAAGGAAAACTGAATCAAGTGAAGAGGGTGCGCCAGGCGGCTGCGTCTACCTCGTAAGTATCTCCCGACTCCGGACAACGCATAGTGACCGTCGCCGCCCCTTCCTTGGGTGGCGCTACGGTCTCCATCTTCTTGCCGCGCGGGCTGACGAAGGCCGCCAGACGCGCAGGGTTTCCGCGAACGAGACCAAAGTCAGGCACATCTTTCGTGACGACGCTCCCCGACCCAACGAGCGCCCACCGACCGATAGTCGTGCCGCACACAATCGTCGAATTCGCCCCGATCGCAGCGCCGTATTTCACGAGAGTCTTCGTGAGCGTCCAGTCGCTGGCGCCCTTCAAACTTCCGTCGGCATTGATGGCGCGCGGAAAAAGGTCGTTCGTGAACACGCAGCAGGGGCCGCAGAACACTCCATCCTCGAGTTCCAGCCCGAGGTAGGTGGCGACGTGATTCTGAAATTTGCAATTTTTGCCGACGATTACGCCAGCATCGATGTACGTGCCCATGCCGACGATCGATCCAGCACCCAGCTTCGATCCTTCACGCACTTGCGCGAACTGCCAAACGCTGACGCCTTCACCGAGTTCCGCCCCCGGCGCAACTTGCGCCGTCGAATGAATACGCGCTGCCATGTATCCGCCTTCCGTTGCCTGCGATGGCCCCGCATTCACGGTGCCCTCTCGTGCGCTATTTTCCCCTGAGTTCACGCGAATTTCGGCTAGCGCCTTGCTACGCGCGGGAGCCTCGAGGCGGCAGGAAAGTACCAGGAAGCGACCGACTACGGGAGGAAAACGCGGCGGGCGCAGGGAGAGTTCGCGAGGCGGTGCCGAACGTGGGGGCGTGGCGGCCCCTCGAACGAAAAAAGCGCGCCATTTCGGCGCGCTCTTCCCCAGGGTTCAGATAGCCTTCAGAAACCGACGAGGAGTCCCCCTAGGACACCGATGCTTCCGAAGAAACGTCCCTCGGTGTTGTTCACACGGGTCGAGACCCCGTTCACCGTGGCTCCCGCAGATGACGTGGTGGCACGGAAATAATAGAGACCGGCGTCCAACCCCGCCTCGATTCCGACCGTGGAAGCGAGCAGATAGCGGTAGCCGACGCGACCGCGCGGAACGCCGTAGTAGGTAACGTCGATCGACGTATTTCCTATCGAATGCTCAATCCCCAAACCACCGCCCGCGAAGAGCTGGTGAGTGGCAAACGCGTCAAGCGGCAAGCGCCCTTCCGCACCAAGAAATCCAATAACTACAGGGTAATGCGAAATCGAACCGGACGCGCCGTACGCTCCGTAGCCCAGTTCCGCGATCCCCGAAATGGACTCCGAGAATGCATACCTCCCTGACACGCCGACGAGGTAGCCCCCCAGACTCTGAACGTTGTTTCCAACGAGAGATCGGTAGCCAAGTTGCAGTCCGAGGGCTCCACCTTTGCCGCGACGGAGCGACGAAGTGTACGCCTCATCCGTCAATTGAGCATGCGTGACCTCGGTATCATAATTTCGTTTGTGGTCGCGTTCAGATGCGCTGCCGCCGCCATCGCCGGTTCGTGCGCCGCGGTCCACCGAAGCGGCGCCGGCGGCGGTAGACGCGAAGGGGTCACGTTTCTTCCCATCCGTCGCGGCGTATTGGGCGTCCAGCGCCATCAATCGTTCATTGATGGCGTCGGTATCTGGGGCATCGGGATGTGCCGCGAGATAGGCCCGATAGTCATCGATGGCGGGACGGACGTTCCCCTCGCTGTCGTGACACTTTCCGCGGTCGCGGACAACAAGCGGGTCCATCGACGTGCGGAGAGCTTGATCGAAGAGGTCGAGCGCACGCTTGCAGTTGCCGGCGGCAGCACTCTGGCGCCCGGCGGCTGCGAGCTTTTCCGCCTGCGAGGCACGCGAAAGGCGGAAGTCGGTAACCGGTTGATACTTCGGCTTGTCCTGAGCATGGGCCGACGCCGGAACCCAGAGGGCAGCGAGGAATGCCGTCGCCACAGACGCGGCAGCTGCGAGCTCACGGAAGGTTCGAGCGAACGACATAGAGGGGCCGACGGAAGGCATAGTCGCGCAGCGTACTCGGAACAGAATCGCCTTCGCGAATTTCTCGCAAGCGCCCCCCCAAAGTGGGGCAATTCGTGCGTCGCCGATTCAGGTCGCTGCGGCGTGCAGCGAAATGAGGTAGGCGCGCTCCCAAATTTCGGTCACTCCCGCCTCGCGATAGCGCGCACCGACCGGCTCCGAACGCTCTTCCAAGAGTTCGACCGTTCCGTGCTCGCCAAACAGCCGCTCAACCTCCGCCGGTCCTACGGGCCACGGCGGCCCGTCAAGCTTCCTTCCGTCGTAGTCGAAGACGACCAGAAGGATCTTTCCGCCGGCGCTCAACAGGCCGACCAGGCCTGCGACGTAGCGGTTGCGCGTAGGAGGATCGAGCGCGACGAGCGCTGCACGATCATACACGGCGTCGACAGTTCCCGAGCCGCCTAGGGCGGCTGCGATCGCCGCAGGAGTCAGGGCAAACGCGTCGCCTTCAAAGAGGGCAACGGTTGCCAGCTTGCCTCCGCGATGAACCCGGAAGGGGCCGACGTCGGCGACGGTCGCCGTATCGCCCTGTTCCGCGAAGAACGAATCGATCGCCGGCCGAACAAACTCGGTTCCAAGGACCGGAGCAACGTTTCCCGCGAGCCAGAGAAGGTCGAGCGACTTCCCGCACAGCGGTACATACACCGACCGGGCCGGGCGGAGCCTGTCGGCGTGGCGCGCGAGGAAATCGTGGGCCTTCGGCTGGTGAAACCCGATGCGGCCGTCGGCCCAACGCTCCGCCCAAAAGTCCTTTTTCATCGGATTCTTACGCGCTCTGGCCGGTCAATTCGGAAGTCGCAACGTTCCCTTTTTGGGAGGTGCCGAACTTGCGCTCGGAGCAGCGCTCGCAGCGGTCGTTGCCTTCCCTGCGTCGCTCGAACCTCCGTCGCCGCCGCCTGCGTCGCCGGCACCTGCGTCGGGCACTTCCATCTTCGCCGCCGGATCAAACCATTCAATTTTTCCGAAGCGGGGCGCATAGTGGAAGTTCCCCTTCTTGAGAATGGGGGACCAGGAAACGCCGCTATTCTTTTCCATGGCGTAGAAGTTCATTCGCCAAGTGTCTCCGCTGCGAGGCGGGTGGTTCTTCGCTTTGGCGAAGGCGCTCCACGGGATCGCCGTCTCGACAGTGTAGCCTTCGTCCTTGTCATCCGGCTTATCGAGGGTGCCCTTGACGACGACTGCGCTCTTCAGCTTCGGGTCCCAATCCTCATGTCCGAAGGGGCCGTTCTCGCCGCCTTCCGGCTTCTGTCGGGCGTCGAACTGGGAATGAAAGACCTTGTTCTGCGGATTGATCTGCAGTTCGTAATAATCAACGTTGTCGCCGTCGCCGTCGGGGTCGGTCATGATTTCGACGGTGTCTTCCGTCCAGAGCTTCGGCAGCCCGGTGACCGTAAACTTCGTCGGTTGCGCCTTGGGATCGTTGAACCCGCCGGTAACGGTCGGGTCCTTGATCTCAAAGAGCACGTACATGTTTGCGTCATCCCACGTAATTTTTGCTTCGGCGTTCACCGGAAAGTCCTTGTTGGCCCCCCCCGTCGAAACGTCGACGAAGACGCCGGTCGACGTCGCCATCGTCCAGGCTTTCTCGTCCGCCTTCCCGTCAATGACGATTTTTTCGCTGGCGGGGAGCTTGGAGACCGAAAGCTTTGTGACGCTTTCTTCGACCTTCGTCGGCGTTCGACCGGTCTTCAAGGTGAAGAGAATCGCCCGATTGTCACCGTCATTGGCTCCAGACAGGACGCGTAGGCGCTCGTCCTTCCGCCAAATGCCGGTCATGATGCGCAATTCGGGTCCCATTCCCGGCCCCCAATCGGGAATTCGCATGTCGATTTCGTCGACGTACACTTTCCCTTTCTCCCACCGGTCGGGACCCAGGATCTGCCGATCCCCCTTCTGCTCTCGAATCGCACTCCCCCAGTCGAAGTTCGTGACCTGATTCGACATCGGGTCATCGACGTGGGTAAAGAGCATCCAGCCGTCGTCGAGCTTCTCTTCGCACTTCCAGTAGAGCGTGACCTTCACGGTGCTCCCCGGCGTCGCGACCGCTCGATCGAGTTTGTAGCCGATGATCCTGAGTTTGTTCTCAAAATTCACATCGAGCTTCGTGATGTCCGCGGGGGCAACGTCGACGATGTACGGCTTGAGGCGCTCTTTGTCTTCGTCAGACAGCCCTTTGTTGCTTCCGACACAACCGCTCACGGCGAGAAGGATGGCGAGGGGGGCGAGCGTAGAGAAAAAGCGTTTGTTCATCATCATACAGCCGATAGCGAAGTGTGTCGAACCGAGGTTTGAACGGCGCCGGCCTGCCTGGCCGCTACGCCGACGAAAGTGTGAAGCGTATTCCGTCAACGTCACTTCCGGGACTTCTTGCGTGCGTCTTTTTCGCGCTTACGGGATGCCTTCTTCGCGTTCTTCTCCTGAACGGAGAGCGGCTTCATTTTGGTGAGGCCGTCGGCGGGGCTAGGGCCGCCAAAGCTGGGAAGTCCCGGAAAGCCGCCCATGCCGGGCATGCCGCCCATCCCTGGCATGCCGCCCATCCCTGGCATGCCCGGAAAACCGCCCATGCCGGGCATGCCGGGGAAGCCGCCCATGCCAGGCATCCCGCCCATGCCCCCCATCCCCGGGAGGCCCCCCATGCCCGGCGGCATCCCACCACCCGCGGCCATCTTCCGAAGGTTCTTCATCATTCCGAGCTTATTCATGCCCGGGATTTTCCCCATCATGCCCATGTTCTGGCCGAGGCCATCCATCATCTGCTTCATGAAGAGGAACTTCTGAACGAGCTCGTTCACGGCGACTTCCGGCGTCGCCGAGCCTTTGGCAATACGGGCGGCGCGTGACGGCTCGCGGACGATGGCGTAGGGGTCGCGGCGTTCGGCCTTCGTGAACGACTGAATGATCGCCTCAATACGAACAAGCTCACGATCATCGAGGTCGACGCCCGGCGGCATCATTTGGTCCATCCCGGGCATCTTTGCGACGATATCTTTGAGCGATCCCATCTTCTGGATCGTCTTGATCTGTTGGAGGAAGTCATCGAGGGTGAAGTTCCCCTCGAGCATTTTCATGGCGTCTTCCGCCGCTTTTTTCTCGTCGACGACCGACTGGAAATCCTTCATGAGGCCGACGACGTCGCCCATGCCAAGGACGCGGCTCGCCATGCCGTCCGGTCGGAACTCCTCAAACTTATCCGTACCTTCACCCATCCCGACGTACCGAACGGGAGCCCCCGTCACTTCGCGCACGCTGAGCGCTGCGCCGCCGCGGGCATCGCCGTCTAGCTTCGTTAGAATGACGCCGGTCAGGTCAAGGCGGTCGTGAAAGCCCTTGGAGACCTTGACGGCATCTTGCCCAATCATCGCATCGACAACGAGGAAGATGTTCTGCGGGGCGACGTTCGTCTTGATCGCCTGGAGCTCTTCCATCAGGGCGTCGTCGATCGCGAGGCGGCCGGCGGTGTCGTAAATGATGACGTCGCAGCCTTTGGCCTTCGCTTCCTCCCGAGCCTTCGAGCAAATCTCGACGGGGCTGGCGCCGGGGACGTTGAACACGGGCACGCCGATGCTCTTCCCGAGGACCATGAGCTGCTCGACGGCGGCCGGGCGCTGCATGTCGGCGGCGACGAGAAGCGGCTTCTTCTTCAGATCTTTCTGCAGGAAGCGCGCGAACTTCGCCGAACTCGTCGTCTTTCCCGACCCCTGAAGCCCAACCATCATGATCCCGGTCGGGCCGGCGTCGGCGAAGCGGATCGCCTCGCCATCCGCGCTCATGAAAGCGACAAGCTCGTCGTGGCAAATCTTCGTGAAGACGTCGCCAGCGCGGACCTTCACGGTGGCGCCATCGGTCCCCTTTGCACGGACGCGAACCGTCTCGCCGAGTGCTTTTTCCTTCACGCGCGCGAGGAATGCTTTCACGACGGAGAGCTCGACGTCGGCCTCGAGGAGGGAGAGCCGCACTTCGCGCAGTGCCGTTTCGATATTCTGCTCGGTCAGCTCTTCGAGCCCGGCGAGTCGATTTTTGGCGTTCTTGAAGCCCTTGGAGATCGCGTCGAACATTGCGCGCGGAAGTACCACATCCGCCGCGTGTGTACACGCCCTGCGCGCGCAAATTAGCGGCGAGAGGACCGGCTAGCGAATGCCGTATTTCCTACGAATATCGCGGAGCTGACTCTCGCACGCATCCATTTGCTTCGCGCTTTCGTCGAGATAGCGCTGGGCGGCATCGAGGTGGGCGCCCAAGGACTGCGCCTCTTCGCTCTCCTTCGTAAGCGCTCCCGTCTTCAGGCGGGCGAGCCCGTCGGCGACGCGGCGCTTCTCGTCGGCCGCTTCACGAAACAATCGTGCCGACTCGGAACAAGCAGTTCGGGCCTCTTTCAAATCCTTTTGTGAGCAGGAGACATTGGCAATTTGCTTTCCGAGTTCGGTCCGCTCCTCGCCATCGGCAGAGCGGTACCGGTCGACGGCGGACCCGAGGGCGCGCGCCTCATCCTTGCCAGAATTTCCGCACGCAGAGGCCGCGACCGGCAAGACAATCGCAGGAAGAAGTAGCCAAAGAATTTCGCGAGTCGCCATCAGCCACTTCATTTGATTTCGAGCTTGCTCCAGAGCTCTTTCCGGAGTCGTTCTTTGTGCGGATCGGAGGCGGTAATTCGACTCGCAACGCTCCAAGCGGCCAACAGCTCCCCTTCCTGGCCGAGGGTCGGCAAGACGGTATCTCCGGCCATCCAGACGTTCGCGAGCGGCGTCTGGAGCGGCTGCGCGGCGAGGCCGGCCCAACCGAGTTCGGAAGGTGCACGATGCATACGTCCTGTGAGGCGAGCGAGGCTCGCCGGGAGCGGCCCAAAGCTGTTCGCCTCGGGGAACATCGCCACCCAACGTGGCCGAAGCGCTTCCGGGTCGCGGGATCCTCCCCCTTTGACTAAGGCGGTGCGCTCGACCTCAAAATAGCAAACATTGTCCATTTGCGCGTCCCGTCGACCGTAGGGGATCACGCGGACTTCGAGCCGGATATCGGCGTCACTGCCTTCGTAGTCGAGCCGAAAATCCCAGAGCGGGAGCCCATCATGGGGGGAATCGACAACGCGGTAGTGGTGCTCAATAAACGGAAAATGCCGTTCGAGGACGCCCAATACAAATCGTCTCCCCTTGAGCACCGCGTCGACCGGCAGAAGCGTCTCCGCGACGAGCAACTCGCTGTCAGCGGACGACCCGGCGCTTCGTTGAACCCACACGGGGGCCGCGTCTTCGTCGACGCCGGGGAGCAAGAACGCATTCTCGGCGAGGCTCTCCGGGAGACCGGCGCGCGCGACTTCGATGGAAACGACGAAGCGCCCCTCGGCGGCCTCCAGCTCCGGATAGGCATCAAGGTCGGCCCGATTGGGCGCGAATCGCGTTGCAAGATCAAGGAGTTCCGGAAGCGCCCCCTCGAAGAGTACGTGGTCGCATCCGGCCGCTTCCTCCCCGCTATCGTCTTCGACGTGGGTGACGCGGTCGTCGACCGTAATCAGCCGAACGGCACGCTCGTCGAGACAGACCTCCCCTCCATGTGCTTGAATTCGTTCAACAAGGAAGGAAAGCAAACCTTCCTCGCCGCCGGCGATGCTCACAACACCGCGCGTCCATGCGCCGTGCAAGCGTGCGAGCGCGATCGGTGGAAGCACCGAGCCGTAGTCGCTGCCGAAGGCGGCTGTTACAATGGGAATTTGTCGGTACGGATGCCCTTCCGGAAATGCCGAAAGAAGGTCTGGTCCGCGCAGTGCCGCGGCCAGTTCCGTCTCAATTTTTCGTGCCGCGCGACGCTCCCAGAAGCTAACCGGCGGCAGAACTGCCTGCCGATCAAATGCACTATCTACCCGACCATTGATCGAGGCGAGGAGTGTATAGAGTTCGTCGACCGCGCCGTCGACATCGGGAAACTCCCGATGAATTTCCTCACGAAAACGGTCTGCATCGGGCACCACATCAAGGCGACAATCCGGCAGAAACACCTGAAACATCGGATCTCGAAAACGCGTGCTTCGCCGAAGTGTTTGCGTTTGAGCCAGTTCGAGAAGAAAGCGCGCGAGGACCGGACTACCGTGACAGAGTAGTTGGAAGGGGCGGCGAGATAGTCGTGTCGCCGACGGTTCGTCCGCTCCGTCCGCCCCGCTCCGAATCCGCGCGGGAAAGTAGCTATACCGTGGCGCAATCCATCGCTGACCGAGGACGCGCACGCGGAAGCTCCGGCGAGCGAGAAGCGCCGCCGCGAAGAGAGAGCCGAGCCCGGCGCCGAGGACGACGACATCAAAGTGCTTGCGAGCCATAGCCGGAGCGGATGGTTAGCACGGGCGTGTCGGTCGGAAACCGTCGATGGCACGACGGACGTCGGGAAGGACGGTCACTTGTCGAAGGTCGGCGGCGGCGTGTAGATCTTTTTCACGTTCGCGCCGCCAACGAAGGCGTAACTCCCTGCAGTTCCGTAGCCATACGCGGCAAGACCAAACGGCGCCGTGCCGACGAGCGCGTGGGCCCCTTCCGAGATCGGGCATCGCACGCCGATGTAGTCGACACCGCCAATCGTCCCCATCGGGGCGTTGTCGCAGCCCGTCGGCGCCGCGCCATCGACGGTGACTGACGCCCCCTTTGGCAACGCAAGCGCAATAAAGTTCGCGCGCCTGCTCGTCGGGACGGCGAAGAGGTAGTCGGCGCGGAACTGATCGATCGCCGGAAAGATCGTCAGAGACGGATCCCCACTCCCCTTCGGCGTGAATTCTTGGCTCACCAGAATCTGTGCAACGGCGACCGGTTCCGTCGACTCGGCGACAAAATCGCGATCGGTGTAGGTTTCACGTACTTCGCCGGGCGCCAACGTAAAGCTGTCGTCTGGCGCCGGGAGGTTCGTCTTGACGGTCGCCGTCGACGCGACCCCCATAAAGCGGAGAATATCGTAGTCGCGATACCCGCCAGGGTCGGAGCGGTAGGCGCTGTGGGGAATCGCGAAGCGTTTTCCGTACGACTCAACCGGGAGCAGCTGCTCCTCCAAATGATCGAGGCAACAGGTCGAAGAGTTCCCATTACCCCCCGGGGGGGCCGGCGGCTTCTTTGTGCCAGGCACGCCGGAGAGCTCGGTCCCCGTAAAGACGGCGACGGGCTGATCGGCGGTCACCACGGTACCGGTCATGTCCCCGGGAAGGCCGTCGGTCTCAAGATTCAAGACGTCATAAGGTCCAATCGTTACGTTGATTACGCCGTCCTTCGGAGTCGCGGCGATCCCGCCGCCGGCCAGGGTCGCGTTGGACACCTTCACGCGCACGTGGGTGCCCGATCGGGTGCCGACGATCGTCACGTAGGCGCGATCAATCGGGCTTCCAAAGACCGAAATCGGCTTCCCCGATGGCCAGGACAATGCGCGATACGCGAGACCAAGGCCCGCACTCGGGAGGAGCAAGGATGCATCGTTCGAGTATTGAGCGGCGAGCGCATTGAACTGGTAGACGACGATCGGCTGACTCGACGAAACGCGGAACGCGCGCGAGCTGAGCATCGTCCCCGGCCCCTCGTTGTTGCCTTGGAGACTGCCATCGACCTCGCGCGTCGGCATCGTGATCGTCTGCACGGTGCCTGGCGAAAGGGTCACCCGCTTGACTTGCTTCACCCTTGGCGACTGGCCTAGGTAGCTGCTCGGAATTGCAATTTACACGGGATGTGATCAAAGCAATGT
>DYPH01000341.1 GCA_020720045.1 Sorangium cellulosum
GTGCCCGTGCGCTTCTTGAAATCGCGCGCAAGGTGGTTGAGCGAATGGTAGCCGCAGGCTTCGGCGACCCGCTCGATGGAAGCGTTGGTCGAACGGAGCTCCGCTTGGACTTGCCCGAGCTGTTCCTTCCGGATTTCGCTCAGGATCGTCGTGTCGAGGTGCTGGCGGAAGAGGCGTTCGAGCACCTTGCGGCAGCATCCGCTACGCCCCGCCACATCCCCGACCGAAATCCCGATCCCGCGCATCTCGCGGATCCACCGGATCGCCTTCGCCACGTGCGGGTTGGCCACCCGCAAGATGTCGGTCGATGCCCGGACGGCCACCGATTCGGGCACCAGATAGATCGGTGCCGCCGGCGAACCCTTTCCTTCGATCCGATCCATCAGCAGGCGCACCGCCTGAAACCCCTCTTGAAAAGCGGGTATCCGGATGCTCGAAAGGTGCGGCGCGGCCGCATGCACGTAGCCGGGATCATCCCCCACCCCGAGGATGGCCACCTGGTCCGGCACCCGCAACCCCATCCGTTCGCACGCCCCGGCGATCCAATACGCCCGGAGATCGTCGAAGCAAAAAATGGCGGCTGGCTTCGGCAGCGCCTCGATCCACGCGTAGATCTCGTTCTCCCACGGGATGAGCCGGCTGAGCCGATAGCGCTTCTGCGGTTTCCGCCTTTCCGATTCCGGGCGAAACCGGAAGGCGCGGCGTCCGCGTTCCCGGAGGCCGAGCCAGAACCCCGCCCAACGAGCCTGGGACGCCCTCACCTGGGGGAGCCCGAAATAGCCGAACGAAGCGATGCCGGGGCGGTCGAGATGTTCGGCCGCCATCGCGCCGACCGCGCGGTCGTCGGTCCCGACCTGCGGGATGCCGGGAAAGGGGCGCCCGCCATACACGCTGACCGTCGGGACGCCGAGCCTCGCGACGAACGCCGCGTAATCGGCCCGCCCGAACATCCCCAGAATCCCGTCGATCCCGAAATCCCGGATCCGCGCCAGATCCCGCTTCACGAAAGGCGGATGAAACCCGACAAAGGCGAGATCGACGCCGCGCCGCAGCGCAACCGCTTCCGCAGCCCCGTGCCATTGTTCCCGCGTGAGTGCCCCGCCCTTGTGGAGGATCAAATTGATGCGGCTCATGTTCGTAGTTCCGCCTTCAGGCGGGGGCGG
>DYPH01000072.1 GCA_020720045.1 Sorangium cellulosum
TTGGTCGCCGTAGGTCGCCGAGCCGAGGTCGCTCTCGCCGTGGGTGAGGAGCACGATCGCCGTCGCCGCCTGCACGCCCACGCGCCCGGTCCCGGTGATGCACGTCCACGGCGACGGCGATGCCCACGTCCCCTTCAACGGCGGCAGCGGCTGCGGTGCGTCTTCGTTTGCATTTACGTCGGTTTCCGCGACCCTCGACGGCTGGCGGAGCCGCAACGGCTGCGCGGCGGCGACCGACGTGGTCTTCACCCAAGGGGACGGGACGTGCGTCGGGAACCGGGGCTGCGCCGCCGACGTGATCCTCTGCACCGTGCGGGGCGGCGGGCACTCCTGGCCCGGTGGGGCGCCGAAGGCCGGCGTGAGCGACTGCGCCGACGCCCCCCAGAACACGAATTTCGGGACGAGCGAGCTCGCGTGGCGCTTTTTCCAGGGGCACCCGCGCCCCTGACCGGCCCCTGCCCTTGTGGGCCCGCCGTCGCTCGCGACGCCGCCGTTAGGGAATTGGCTGGCGTTCGCGAACGGACGGGCCCTCGAAAACAGGCTGGCGGTTGCGCTCGGTTCCCCGTAATTCCTCGACGATGGCCGCCTCTGCGTCTCGCATCGCCGACACCCTCCGCCAACGCGCTGGCGGGGACCACCTGCTCGGCCTCGTCGTCGACCGGCTCGTGGCAACGTTGGCCGCAAATTCCGCTTCGCGGACGGAAGCGCGCTCGGCCGACGAGGAGGCGCAGAGAAGCCTCCTGGCGCGGATCGTCGACGACACCGCCGAGCGCCTCACGAAGGCGCGGCGCACCTTCCTCCACACCGATCGCCCCGAGCTCTTTGCCCTCCGAGAGGTGGTGCGTGAGCTCGGCGGCTCGGGATCAGCCTTGGGCCAAGTCTGGGAGCAGCTTGCGCGTGCAGGGTACATGCATATTCGCGACGGGCGCCGGCGTTTTTCCACGCCCCACGGCCTCCTCGCCCACCCGACGAGCGACGAAATCGCCCTCGCGTTTGCGGCGAGCGGCGTGCGGGCCCTCGAAGCGGAACGCCACTTCGAAACGCTCTGCGCGAGCCTCGGCCGCCACCAGCCGCCGATCTGGGACGATCGCTTCGGGACCGACGGCTGCCGGGGCGCCATCGCCGGGCTCACCCTCCCCGGCTGGCATTGGGCCGGCACCGACGCCGAATACGCGGTGACCGCCTCCGTGCTCGCGCCGACGCAACCCAACGTCTTTCATGCGCTTTCTGCGCTCTACGCGACCGGCGCCTCCGTCGATCGTTACGCCGACGAAGACGGCCCCGGCTTCCTCGTGCTCCGGCTCGCCCCCGTCGATTCCAACTGAGGGGCGGCGACCGGGTGGATTCGATCCCCGCGTGCGCACAGCGCGACGAACTTGGCGATGTTTGCCGCACGGGTCTCCGGCTTTTTGACGGAGGAGATCCGGTAGAGGATCGCGTAGCGGTTGGCGCTGTCGAGGGCGGCGAAGAAGGCTTCGGCGGCCGGATCGACGGCGAGGGCTGCAACAAAATCGGGAGGAACTTCGATGGTTTTCGCGCCGTGGTAGGCGCGCTCCCAGCGACCATCTTCCTTGGCGCGGGCGACCTCGCGGAGGCCGGGCGGCTGCATCTTCCCCGCCGCGACGAGCACCTCGATTTTGGCGCAATTGATCTTCGACCAGGGGCTCTTCGCGTTGCGCCGGGTGAAGCGCTGGAGGAAGGCGGCGTCGTCGAGGGCGCGCTTCTGGCTGTCGATCCAGCCCCAGCAGAGGGCGGCGTCGAGGGCGAGCGCATAGGTAAACGCCGGAGTTTTCTTCGGAAGTCGGAGCCACACCCCCGGCGAAGTGGCGTGGTGCTCGGCGAGCCAGGCGGCCCACGCGGCGGCATCGTCGAGGGCCAAGACGGGGAGCTCAGGGGCGACCATGGGCGGAACCTACCAAAAGGGGCCGATGGCCGATTCCTGAAAGAGTGCGTGCAATGGGGAAGAATCGGCCTAGCGTCGAGGGTGAGTTCGAGAACCGCGACCCCTACAAAGGACGAAACGATGGGCGACAAATCTCCGAAGGCGAAAGACAAATCGAAGAAGCAGGACGCGGCCGATAAGTCCCAGAAGGCTGCCGCCGCAGCAAAGAAGGCGGCCCCGCCGGCGCCGGCCGCTGCAGCAGGCGCAAAAAAGGGCAAGTAGTCCCTTTCTGCCGCGACAGGATCCCCTTTGTCTCCGAAGAGAATCTCAGATTCTTTCGGGCTGCGAAGGGGATTTGTGCGTTCAGGCGCTGAGGCCGAGCCAGGCGCGCACGTAGGCGGCGATCTCCTGCTCCTTGGCGGCAAAATCGGCGGCATCGGCTAGCGGGATGAGCGCGCGATCGGCACCGAGGAGCTCGCCAAGCGTCGCGGCGATCGGCGGGCTTGCCGTTGTAAATGCGAGCTTTTTCGCATCCCGATGGAGGACAAGCCGAAGGCCGACGCCGGTCGGTTGCCCTTTCTTGACGGGGAACTGGAAGGTCGCGAAGAACAACCCGCTGCGAACCTCCTGAAAGCTGGGGGAATTCCACTTGATGGCGGCGACGACGCCCCCGACCCCAAGCAGGAGCGCGGCGAGCGGTTCAGCGATGGCGCGCTGGGCTTCCGGGAGGGCGGCGATGGCGGCGGCGACGGGCATGGCGCGTAGAGGTACGGGATCGCGGCAGCGCGGAGCAAGCGAGGCGCAAGGCCCGCTGCGGGCCTTTGTGCAAAACCTCTGGCCGTCGCGAACGGACGGGCCCTAGACCACTCCCCATGAACCCCCTTCGGATGTTGCGCGTCGTCGGTTTTGCCGAAGGCCTCTCGTTCCTCTTTCTCCTTTTCGTCGCGGTGCCGCTCAAGCATCTCGCGCATATTCCGGGCCCGGTACGCATCTGCGGCGCGCTCCATGGCGGCCTCTTTCTGCTGTTCCTCGTTTCGCTCCTCCGGGCGACCCTCGAACACGAATGGAAGGCGACGACGGCGCTACGCCTCTTCGTGCTGTCGCTGATCCCCTTCGGTTTCGTCGGCGTCGATCGCTTCGTAAGCGCTGAAATCGCCCGAGAAACGGCGACGACGACCCCTGGGAACGCCTAGCGCGGGGTGGGCCCCAAAAAAGTGCAACGGCCCGACGATTGTCGTTGACCGTCGACAGGGGTCTGCGTAGAAGCAGCCTCACTTTCCGGTTTAGCTCAGTCGGTAGAGCGGGTGACTGTTAATCACCATGTCGTAGGTTCAAGTCCTACAACCGGAGCCATTTCTACCTCGTCGCCAACAAGGGGCGAGGGTCGGTGAACAGAAGCCCCCAAGGAGAAATCCGAGGGGGCTTCTTCTTTTCTGGGCTTGTTTCCGCGACCTTCGCGCGCACGCCGGGCGCGCGCGGGGACGGCGCCGCGCGGAACAGAGAGCGCGCCCTCGCGATCACCGTCGCCGCCGCGGACAGCTTCTCGCCTCTCTCTGCGTCCGCCGGGGAGAGAGAAGCCGAGAGCGATTAACAGGTGGCGCTAAACGCTAAACGCGGGTGCATGGCGTGGGCGCGGGGCGAGCTGCGCGGCGTGGGTGATCGGTGCACCCGCGCTGCTTCATCACCCCCGACGAGCGGCGTCTTGGGCCGCCCACGTCTCGCGCAGATGCTGAAGCGCCGACTTCGGACGGCTCGTCGGCGCGCAGCGCGCGAGGATGACCTTCCATCCGTTCCGAGCTGCAGCCGCCTCCGCGACGATCCCGGCGACCTCGGCGGGGTCGACGCGCTCCTCCGAGATGCGCCGCTCCGCCCCGTACTCGGCGGCCAGAGCCCGGCGCTCGGCGGGGTTCTTCGCGCGCTCGAGCACGCGCGCATACGCCTCGCACGAGTACGCGAAGGTCTCGCGCTTGCGGTACTCGATGTCGAGGAGCCACTCCTTCGTCCTCGTCTCGCGAAGGCCGACGGTGGCGCGCTTGCAGTTGTGGAAGATGTGCGCGGCCTCGTGGACGACGAAGTCGGCGAAGGGATCGTCCTCGGTGAAGTAGTCGGGCGAGACGTAGCAGGTCGTCTCCTCGCTCAGCCCAACGAGTCGCGGCGCGTTGTCGCCGAGCAGCTCGGCACCGAGGCTCGCGAGGTACAGGTTCGCCAGCGTCCAGGCCGAGCTGTCGTAGCCGTGCTCGATCATGATCGGCTCGATGTTCGCGCTCGTGAGGAAGACGACGGACTTCTGGAGCGTCGCGAGCACTGCGTCCTGCTCCACGCGCGGGAACAGCCCGCGCACCATCGGCTCGACCTTGGCCCGCGTCAGGGCGACGGTGTCCGCCTGCGGCAGCGGCTCGTGGGCGAGTCCCTCGGCAAGTCGGCGGACCTCGCGAACGAGGGCACCGCGGAGGTCATCGTGGGCGCGGTTCGCGCGATCCATGAAGCCGTTCCCTGGCCAGGCCGCATGGTGCGGGTCGGTCTCGCCGGTCCGGATGTAGCGCTCGACCTCGTCGGCGATCGTGGTGGGCGCGCTCTTCCTCACCGGCGCATCCTACCCCGGCCTCCCAGTGTCGCCGAGCGGCCCGCGCACCGGGCGGACCGGTGATCCGCTGAGCACAAGGACGATTGTTCCTCCGCAAGGTTCCTTGTACCCTGGCCCCATGCGGCGGGTCCTCCTTGCGTGGGTCGGGGTCTCGGACCTGAACGGACCGGGAAAAGAGGCGACCGGGGATCTCGGGCCGGTCGCCCAGGCCCTTGCCGTGCGTCCCTTCGACCAGGTCGTATTGCTCGAGTACTTCGGGAAGCCGGCGCACCAGGAGATGCTGCCCGGCTACGTTGCTTGGCTTCGCGCACGGACCACCGCCGACGTGGTGGAGCGCCCGGAAGCACTTCGTGGGCCTACGGACTTCGGCGGCATCTACGAGGCTGCCCGCAGTGCGTGCAGGAGCGCGCTTGAAGCGGGCGGTCCGGGCAGCACCTCGCTTTCCTTCCACCTGAGTTCAGGCGCGCCTCCGATGGCGGCCGTCTGGATGCTGCTGGGCAAGACACTCTTCCCGGCCGAGTTGATCGAGTCCTCGCGCGAACAGGGCGTGAAGACCGCCGAGATCCCGTTCGACATCGCGGCGGAGTTCCTGCCGGACCTCCTGCGTGAGCAAGACGAGCGGCTGCGGGAGCAGAGCGCCGCCGAGCCACCGGCGACGCCTGAGTTCGCGGACATCATCCACCGTAGCCGCGTGATGACCCGGCTGGTTCAGCGCTCACGCCGAGTGGCCATCCGGAACGTGCCGGTGTTGATCGAGGGAGAGTCCGGCACCGGCAAGGAGCTGCTCGCGCGGGCGATTCACCAAGCAAGCCCCCGTCGCGGAAAGCCCTTCGTCGCGGTCAACTGCGGAGCGATTCCCGAGCAGCTGATCGAGTCCGAGCTCTTCGGCATCGCGAAGGGCGTCGCCACGGGGACCGACGCGCGGGAGGGCTTCTTCAAAGTAGCCGATGGCGGGGTCCTGTTCCTCGACGAACTCGGCGAGCTCCCCGGGTCCGCGCAGGTGAAACTCCTTCGCGCGCTGCAGGAAGGAGCCGTCACCAAGCTCGGAACCCGAACACCCGAGAAGGTCGACGTGCGCGTGGTCGCGGCCACCAACCGCAACCTCGCCGACGAGGTCGCCGCGGGCCGGTTCCGCGAGGACCTCTTCTACCGGCTCGCGGTTGCGGTGCTGAAGATTCCTCCGCTGCGCGAGCGCTCGGGCGACGTTGGCTTGCTCGTCGATCGACTGCTCGAACAGGTGAACCGGGAGTCCGCAGGCGACCCCGGGTTCAAGGACAAGAAGCTTTCTGCCGGCGCAAGAAATCTTCTCCTTGCTCACCCGTGGCCCGGCAACGTCCGCGAGCTGCTGAACACGCTCCGGCGCGCTGCCATCTGGACCGAGTCGAACACGATCTCGGCCGAAGACGCACGCGAGGCCCTCCTCCCGGTGCCGGGCGCCCGGCGCCACGACGTGCTCGGACGGCCACTCGGCGGCGGCCTCAACCTCCCTGAACTACTGAGTGAAGTCGCGAAGCACTATTTCGATCGCGCGCTCGACGAAGCCGCCGGCAACAAGACCAAGGCCGCGGAGCTCGTCGGCCTTCCGAGCTACCAAACCCTCACAAACTGGCTGCAGCGCTACGGAGTGAAGCGATGAAACCGCCTCCGGCGACGCAGAGTTTCTCGCTGGCACGGCGTTCGCTTTACGGCCTCTCGGTCGCCGCATTCCGCGGCATCAACCGAAAGGAGCCGTTCGATGTCGACTGCCCTCGCTGCGCTGCCTTCGACCCTGGGGAGCTTCTCGCTGACGAACCACGCGCTGGCGCGAATGACGACGCGGGCGATCTCGCGAACCGCCATCGAGGCGGCTCTCGAGTTCGGTCGATGCGTCGACATCCGTGGCGCGCAGATCTTCGCGATCGGTCGCAGAGAGGTGGAGAGCTTCCGTCGCGAAGGCATCGAGCTCGCGGACTTCGAGGGCACCCAGGTCGTGGTGACCGACGGAGGAGCAGTCCTCACCGTGTACCGAAACAGCGACTTCAGGGGCCTGCGCGAGCGACGTCGCCGCAGCGCCTGGCGGTGAGGTGACTGATGGGCTGGGCCAAGTACCTCGAAGACATCGTCAGTCGACACAACGGCACGTCGCGCGTCCAAGCAGAGATCAAGAAGGTCGCCGAACACCGAGAGCAGCCGAAGCCCTCGCCGAAGAACATTGGAGAGAGAGTCATGAGCAAACTGAAAGAGTTCACAGCTTCCACCGCAAGACCGCTGCCCGTGCTGCTGCTCGCCGACGTCAGCGGAAGCATGAGCGCCAACGGCAAGATCGATGCGCTCAACGACGCTGTGCAGGAGATGCTGGAGAGCTTCGGCGGGGAGGATGATAGCCGCGCCGAGATCCACGTCGCCGTCGTGACGTTTGGCAAGGACGGCGCGAAGGTTCACCAGCCACTCGCCCCGGCCTCCAAGGTCCAGTGGTCCCGGATGACGGCCGCCGGCGGCACGCCGATGGGTGCTGCGTTCGACGCGGCGACGGGGATGATCGAGGACCGAGCGCAGATCCCGAGCCGCGCCTACCGCCCAACGATCATTCTCGTCTCCGATGGGCAGCCGACCGACGATTGGCAGGCTCCGCTAAAGCGTCTGCTCGGCGCCGAGCGCGCCTCGAAGGCAGCTCGCTTCGCGATGGGAATCGGCGACGACGCCGACGAGGGCATGCTCGCTGCGTTCCTCGCGACAGCCGAGGCGCGTGTCTACCGCGCCCACGAGGCACGCCAGATCAAGCAGTTCTTCAGGTGGGTGACGATGAGCGTCACGCAACGCTCGCGTAGCGCGAATCCTGACAGCGTGATCGCTGCGGAGCCGACCAACCTCGATGACTTCAACTTCTGATCGCGCCGAGGACCTCGTGTCGAAACGCTCACCCGACGACTACTTCGGCGCCAGCGCGGTCGGACCGCGGCACCGCGCCCAAGGAGAGCCCAACGAGGACAGTTGGCTCGGAGTTCGTGGAGCGTTCGGGACGTTGGTCGTCGTCAGCGACGGAATGGGCTCTCGGCGCGACGCCCGCAGAGGCGCGCAGATGGCCTGCCGGGCGGTGCTCGATGCGGTGCGCGCCTGGCACAAGGCGGGCTCGTGCACCCTGGACGAACTCCTTGGCGGCATCGAGCCGCGCTGGTGTTCGCTCATCGCTCCGTCGACGGCTCGAGACTGTGCTGCGACGTGTCTGTTTGCGTTGGCGCACGTCCGCGGGCAGGTCCATGTCGCGGCGATCGGCGATGGCCTCGCGCTGCTCCGAACGCAGCGCGGGCTGGAGTGGGTCGTGGGCCCGCGCGTAGCAGGTTTCGGCAACGAGACGGACGCTCTCGGCCATTCCGCGTCGTGGACGAGCCGAACCTTCCCGCGCGAGGGAGGAGCGGTCGTTCTGCTCGCGACCGATGGCGTCGCGGACGATCTCCTTCCTGAGCGCATCGACGGGTTCGTGCAGTGGTTGATGGACGACTTCGCGGGGATGACGCCATCCCAGCGGTGGCGGGCGCTGCAGCGAGAGCTGAAAGACTGGCCGACCCCGCACCACACGGATGACAAGACACTCGTCGTGCTCGCGCAGCGAGAGGCGGTGCTCGCATGACCTCGGCTCCTCGACAGGTCACGGACATCAACGGCGTTCGCTACTCCCTGCTTCGGCAGTTGGGTCGAGGTGGCCAGGGTGCGGTCTACGAGGTCGACGGCGGGCGGCTCGCCGCAAAGGTCGTATTCGACTCGTCGCCGTCACGACGCGAGCGCCTGCGCAACCAACTCACGCAGGTGAAGCGCCTCTCGCTCGCCGACCTCGAGATCGCGCGGCCGCTCGAGATGCTCCGCGAACCAGTCCTCGGCTACGTGATGGAGCTGCTGACGGGGATGCAGCCGCTGAGGGCGCTGGGCGCGGTCCCCAAGGACGTGGCCTCACCGGCTGCCTGGTACCTCGCGGGCGGCGGCCTGCGGCGCCGTCTTCAGCTCCTCGCGCGCAGCGCCGACGTGCTCGCCGCCCTTCACGGCAAGGGGCTCGTCTACTCCGACCCGTCACCCCACAACATCTTCGTCTCTGAAAGCCCAGACGCGACCGAGGTGCGCTTCATCGACGCGGACAACATCCACTACGCGTCGGTCGCAGGCGTGCCCGCCGTCTTCACGCCGGGCTACGGCGCGCCGGAACTCGTGCGCTGCGCCAGCGGCGTCAATTCGCTCACGGACGCGCACGCATTCAGCGTTCTCGCGTTTCAGACGCTCTCACTCGCCCACCCGCTCATCGGCGACGCGGTCAGTGATGGGCCTCCCGATCGCGAGGAGGCGGCGCTCGACGGACGCCTGCCATGGATCGACCACCCGACCGACGATACCAACCGCGCGTCTTACGGCATTCCCCGGCCGTCCGTGTTGTCGCGAAAGCTCGTCGACCTCGCCGAGAGAGCCTTCGGCGCGGGGCTGCGCGAGGCGACCAAGCGCCCTGGCGTGTCCGAGTGGGCCGAGTGTCTTCACGGCGCCGCCGACGCCACGCTGTCGTGCCCATCGTGCAAGGGGACCTACTACTTCACCGAGAAGCTCTGCCCTTGGTGTGACGAGCCCCGACCCGCTTTCGCGACTGCGGCCTTCAACCTGTGGGACCCCTCGCTCGGTCCGGGTGGTGAGCTTCTCCAGAAGCCCGCTGGTGAGCGGCGACGCGTGGTGGTCGCTGCCGTGCTCGGGCTGACCGACGGCGAGACCGTGTCGGTCACACAGCGCCTCGCGCATGGCCGTGACGGCGCCGCTAGCGCGCGCCCCGTGATCGAGCTTCAGCTCTCCGGCTCGAGGCTCTCGCTCCGTAGCGTCGACGGCGCCCGCTACCGGCTTTCGTCTCCGAGCGGCGGTCGCGACGCCGAAGTGACCGACCGCGTGAAGGAGATCCGTCTCGAGCCAGGCGCGGCCTCGTGGCGCCTCCACCTCGGCTCTCCCGACAGCCTGCACCGCGTCGTGAACTTTGAACTTCGGCCGGGAGGAGCACGATGAACATCAACGACCTGGCCTCTGGAGATGTCTCGACCATCGAGGTCGTGCCGAGCGCGGCGGCCAACTTCGGCCTCGCCGCCGAGGCTCGAGCGGAGGCGGCGCTGCAGTTCTCCGATGTCACCGGCGAGTCGTTGCTGCGCATCGGGCCCAACGCGTGGAGCGTCGTCGGCGCTGACAGGCGCGCGTCTGAAGCGCTCCAACGCGTCCGCGATCGGAATCTCCCGCGCGTCGCGTGGGTCGCTTCCGTTCGTCCGAAGGGGAAGACCACCGAAGCGGTCCTTCTTCAGGTCCATGAGTTCCCCTCTCGGTACGACTGGCCCGATCAGGTCGACATCGGCGTCGACGACAAACTGGTCGAGCAGGTGCGGCAGAAGCTCGGTCGCAGCGTCTCGGCCGGCGAGGCGACGCAGTGGCTGAGCGATCGCTTCCTCCTGCCAGCAGCGGATGGTGGCTCCAGGGTGTTCCTCTCGGGCAGCCCGACACCGGTGACCGACCAGCGCGGCGCGTTTCGCCTTCATGGCCGTGGGTACGCGGTCGACGTGGCGAAGGGGCGCGACGACAAGCTCCTCGCGACTCGGGTCGTGGAAGCGAAGCGCGGCACAGCGCCAGACGAGCGCCGTCCGGTAGTCCTCGTGCTCGGGCGTGTTCGGTTCTGCGATGCGACCATCGCTGGCGCGTTTCGCGGCACCGCGCGAACCGAACTCGACCAGCTCGTCGAGCGGGCGGGCAGTTACCTCAACATCTGGAAGGAGTACAACAAGCTCGAGCGCGAGAGCGTGCTGCGCCGCGCGCGAACCCTGGGTTGGCTCCGCTACAGCAAGCGGCAGCTTCAGGGAGACGGGCGGTGGCGCTTCTACGTCGAGGACACAAAGCAGCTCGATGCCGCCCTCGAGGTGTTGCGCAACGCGGAGGACGTCGACTTAGAAGCTGCCCTGCACCCGCCTCCCGAGTTGCAGCAGGCGACCGACGACGCCGCGACGCCGACTGATGGGGCTGCCGCTCGCCCGGAGCGGTCGCGGATCTTTGTCGGTGCGTTCTCGGGTGCCGAGCCCCAGCGTCGCACGATCGACCTGCAGCCTCCCATCGACAGCGACGACCGCGAGCCGCCCGAAAGCGGCGTGCTGTTCCTGAGCGTGAGCGGCGACCGCAAGCGCCTCGAACGCCGCGAGCAGGCGCAGACGCTCATCGCGTCGGCCGAGTGCCCTATGCCTCAGCTCGGCCTCCTCCTCGAGGGCAGCGCTGTTCCGGAGCGGCGCAGGAAGACTGAGGACGCGCTCTCGGTCGCTGCGCGCGAAGTGTTCGGCGGGGAGCCCACGGCGAGGCAGGTCGAGGCGCTGCGCGTGGCGCTCAACACGCCCGACATCGCCTTGATTCAGGGCCCGCCGGGTACCGGCAAGACGAAGACGATCGCTGCGCTCGAGGCCCGCCTCGCTGAGCTGTCGGAGGACGACCTCGCCGGCCAAACCTTGCTCACGAGCTACCAACACGACGCGGTCGAGAACGCCGCGTCGAAGACCCTCGTATTCGGTCTTCCGGCGATCAAGGTCGGGCGCAAGCGCGGGACCACCGACCAGAGCGACGGGTTCGATCGATGGCGACGGGATCGAGCTGACGCTGTGCGCGCGGACCTGTCTACGCTCCCTGAACGCCCGGTGACCGAGGTGCTCCGCAAGGTCCGCTCGCTTGCCGCCGCCTACGTCGCGTCGCCGCTCACTGCCGACGAGTCGCTGCGAGTCGTGTGTGAAGTTCAGGAGCTTTGCCGCAGCTACGTCCCGCCGACGCTCAAAGATCGACTCGACGTGCTTCGCCAGGAGCTCACGCGCTCCCCCACGCAGCTCGGTGACCCCGAGGATGACGATCGAGCACTTGCCCTCAAAGCAGTTCGGGGGCTTCGCACAGACGCCGTTGCGTTCGGCGATGACGGCCCTCGGAACGCTGGGCGCGCGCTCCTTCGCCTTCAGCACATGGGGTTGTACGAAGAGACCAAGCACCGCGTCCTGAGCGTCGCAGCGGAATGGGCCAGCGATGACCCGCCCCCGTTCTTCGCCGAGCTGAAGGCGCTGCAGGACAAGCTGATCGATTTCCTGGCGGCCGAGAAGCCCGTGGGAGCCCCGATGGTCCACGGCGAGCTCGAGAGTCTCCTGCCGGAGATCGTGGACGCGCTGTACTGCAAGGCACGCGAGTCGGCGGGTGGCGAGGACGCGGTGCTCTACGAGTACCTCAACGACCTCGAGAACGACATCGACGCCGTTCGCGACGCGGTTCGAAGTTACACCGTCGTGCTCGCGGCCACCTGCCAGCAGTCGGTTGGCTACCAGATGAGCTTGGCGAAGGGCGAGGACACCGTCTTCGCCAATGTGATCGTCGACGAGGCAGCACGCGCGAACCCTCTCGATCTATTCATCCCGATGTCGCGGGCCGAGCGGCGCATCATCCTGGTCGGAGACCACCGACAGCTACCGCACATCCTCGAGCCCGACATCGAGAGCCAGCTTGAACAGTCCGTCTCCGAGGCGACGACGACTGCGCTACGCCGGAGCCTCTTCGAGCGCTTGTTCCAGGCGATGAAGGAGCGGGAGGCGAAGGACGGCATCAAGCGGACCGTCACGCTCGACAAGCAGTACCGGATGCACCCTGTGCTGGGCTCGTTCGTCAGCGACACGTTCTACGCTCCCTACGGCGAAGGCTTCGAGTCGCCGCGGCGCGCAGAGGAGTTCGTGCACGACCTGCCGGGCTACGCCGGGCGCGTCGCCGCGTGGGTCGACATGCCCCTGTCACGTGGCCGTGAGCATGGCGGCCAAAGCAAGCGCCGGGCTGTAGAGGCCGAGTGGATCGCGAAGGAGGTCGAGCGCCTGGCGACGGCGCGCCGTGATCTCAGCTTCGGCGTCATCTCCTTCTACTCCGCGCAGGTAGACGAGGTCCTGCGCGCGATGGAGAAGCGCGGGTTGTCGGAGCGGCTCGACGACGGCTCCTACCGCGTGAAGGACGCTTGGCGCGAGACGCGCAGCGAGGACGGGCGACTCATTGAGCGCTTGCGGGTGGGCACTGTCGACGCTTTCCAGGGCAAGGAGTTCGACGTCGTGTTCTTGTCGATGACGAGGTCGAACGACCTGTCCGCGTCAGACGAGCGATCCCTTCGACGCAAGCTGGGACACCTGATGCTCGAGAATCGCCTGTGCGTCGCCATGAGCCGGCAGCAGCGCCTGCTCATCGTGGTCGGCGACGCGGCGATGCTGAGGGGCGAAGCGTCGGAGAAGGCCCTGCGTGGCCTCGTCGGCTTCCGCGAACTCTGTGGAGGGAAGCATGGCATTGCTCTTCAGGCGTGAAGCGCCGGTCCTCCACTTCGGGCCACGGCTGCCCAAGGACCCGAGCACGAACCAACGGATGCGGTGGAGCCCGGGCAAGCGACGCTTCGTCTTGTGGCCCGCGCTGATGTACCGCGTCGTGGCCCCAGAGGTGCGAGACCGCGAGCTCAACGTGCTCCAGAAGGCGGTGCTGGGGATGTGCCGCGCTGGGACCACGAACGTCCAGCGCATCGGCGAGCGGCTCCACATCCATGCGGACCTCGCGGCCCTCATCTACATCGAACTGCAGGAGCGTCGGCTGCTCGGCAGCAATGGGCTTCCGACCGAAAAGGGGCGCGAACTCTTCGAGGAGGAGACGCTGGACGCGAGTCGGATGGTGACGGGGCACGTGTTCCAGGACCCGTGGACCGGCGACCTCTGGCCGCGTTTCGTCGAGAAGCTCGACTACGTCGAGCTGCAGCAGAACCCGAACAGCGGGTTCCCCGACCTCGTGCTCGGGTCCAAAGGGAAGCCGCGCCGAGAGCGAGCGTTCATGGTGCTTCCGGGCGACCTCGCGCTTCCTCCCGCACCTGGCGCATCCGAAATCGTCCGTGTGACCCGTCGACATCGCTCCGCGCTTCGACGCTCGGACTCCTACGAGAGCGCCGATGAGGATGACACGCTCGCTCACGCCGGCAGCGTCGTTCTGGAACGCGTTTCGCTGGTCGACGAGCGACCCACCCCCGTCTTCGTTACCAGCTTCATCTATCTGTCCGAGGCGGGTGACGTCGGCGGCGAGTGGCACGCGTGTGACCCCTTCGGCCTCGGGATCAGCCCGACGCTGCGGCGTGCGCTCGAGCGCGAGATGCGGTCGTCGTCGGGGCTCCACTCCGTCCTTGAGAGCATGATCGGCCGCTCGCTCGACGAGCAGATCCAGGAGCAGCAGCGTTGGGCGGGCGAGGTTCGGGCGATGGCCATCAACAACGTCGAGATGGCGCTGTCCGTCAGCGCCCGCGATCTACCTCAGTACGAGGACCTCGTCGCGCTCGAATACGCGCATGTCGAGGCCGGGTTGCTCGGCGAGTCATGCCCTGAGCACAAGCTGCGCGACCTCCTCGGTGCCGCACGCCGCGCATTGGAGGGCACGTTCAAGGCGATCTTCGACCGTCACCCTCCGCGCTTCGTCTGGCGCCGCGTCTACACCGATCGACGGCCTGTCGAGGACGAGGTGTACTGCCAAGGGGTGTACGAGGCTTCGGCGAAGGCCGTGGGGTTCCGTGTGCCGCTACCCGAGGCGCTGGCACGGGTGAAGCCGAACCATGTGAAGGCTGCCTGCTACCCGGACGGCGGTTGGCGGCTGCGTGGCGCAATCGTCGCCGCCGTGCTCGCGGCGCGTGACGACCGCGCGCATCCCCTACGTCGCGCGGCCACCCAGGAGCCGAGACTCCTCGAAGTGCTCGACAACGTCGCCAGGAGGGCCGGCGGTGCGGTTCACGCGGGAGCCGAGCGACCGTCCCTCCAGTCGGTGCTGCCAATCGTTGCCGACGTTCATCGCGCTGTGGGCCTGCTCTCCGGCCTCGGCCAGCCGTTCGACTCCACGAGGACCTGACAGCCATGAGCAAGAAGAACAAGCACCGCCAGCAGCACCAGCAGGCCAAGGCGCCGGATTCCTCGTCGACGACTAGCGTCCCGCCGCTTATCGCGGCAACGCCGCAGACCCCCGAGGCCGCGCTCGCCACCATCGCAGCCGCCAACGAGACTGCCATTGCGGCAGCGACAGAGGCCGACTTGGAGATCGCTCTCGTCACGCCTCCGGCTGCCACGGCATCGACGCTCGACGTCGTCGCTACGGCCAAGCTGGTCGACGAGACGGTGGCGCTGTGTGGGGCCCGCGACGCACGCCTCGCTAAACGCGAGATGGAACTCGCCGCGCTGGAGGTGGACATGCTTGCGCGCGACGAGGGACTGAAGGCGCGCGCGACGACTCTTGAGGAATCCGAGCGCACTCTCAAGGCGGACGGAGACGGGGTGAAGGAGGCTGAGGCGAGGCTTCATCTGCGAGAGCTCGACCTGCAAGGGCGCGAGAAGGTCATCCGAGACAGGGAGCTGAACGCGGAGGCGGGCTTCGCAGTCGAACGCAGGACCTCCCTGCAGCAGCTCGATAATGAGGCCGCAGCCCTGCGCGAAGAGCTGTCGAATGCGCGGGCGCAGATCTCGAGAGAACGTGCGGCATGGGAAGCCGAGCGCCGCGCCGAGGACGCGCGCAGGCGCGACGAGCACCGGCAGGCACTCGCCTCACACGAAGCGACGATCGCTGCAGGCGAGCGTGAAGGCGCCGAGCGGGTTCGGCTCGAACGCGAGCAGCTCACGAAGGACCGGGCGGACCTGAAGAAGCGAGCTACGCAGGTGGACCTCGAGCGAGATGTTCTGCGCGAGGACCGTGAGGCGTTCGATGAGCGCGTCGCCCGGCGAGCTGCCCATGAACTCGAGGCCGCGAAGGCCAAGCAGCGGGATCTCGAAGCCCGCCTGTTGAGCGCTCAGGCCGGGAGAGACGAGCTGTACGAGAAGCTGCGTCTGCGCGATGACGCAGAGCGTGCGCTCGGCAATCGCCCGCTCGAGGAGGTGAAGAGGGAGCTCGACGCGCTCGTGAAGGAGTGCGCCTCCCTGAAGGCGCAGCTCGCCAAGCGGCCCAACCAGGACGTCACGGAGCGGCTCGCCACGCTCGAGCGCGCGCAGGAGGACTGGGAGGCAGAGCGCGCGCGGCTCACGCAGGAAAGCGTCGCCGCGAGGACGGGACTGGCGAAGGCATCGATCGCCGTCACAGAACTCGAGACGCTCCGCGACCAGAAGGCTGCGTTGGAGAGCGCCCGGGACCTCCTGCACACGGCGCTCGAGGAGCTGCGCAAGGACGTCAACGAGCGCATTCGACGCGCCGACGGCGTGAGCCCGTTCCCGTCATGCAGCCAGATGGACGCCGACAGTGGGCTCCAGACCCAGACGCCCGTCACCGATGATATCTCGGACCTGAAAGCGTTCTGCCAGGACCTCCAGCACCGCATCGCCATCGATCCGGCCAACCCGGACAAGGTGCTGTTCTACGAGCTGCGGGACATCCGCTGCTTCTTGGGCGGCCTCGCGATGAGCCGACTCCACCTGCTGCAAGGCATCAGCGGAACCGGCAAGACGAGCCTGCCCCTCGCGGTCGCGCGAGCGTTCGGCGCGGGCTCCACCCTCGTCGAGGTGCAGGCCGGCTGGCGCGATCGCCAGGATCTCGTCGGGCACTTCAACGCCTTCGAGCGGCGGTTCTACGAATCCGAGTTCCTGCAGGCGCTCTACCGCGCGCAGTGCCCTCGCTACTCAGGGCTCGTCAACATCGTCGTTCTCGACGAGATGAACCTCTCCCATCCCGAGCAGTACTTCGCTGACCTACTCTCGGCGCTCGAGCAGGATCCGCGCATCCAGAAGCTCGATCTCATGACGGCACCGGTCGAGCCTGCGCCGGCGCACCTCCGCAACGGCCGCACGCTCACGATCCCGCAGAACGTGTGGTTCGTTGGCACCGCGAACCACGACGAGACGACCAAGGACTTCGCGGACAAGACCTACGACCGCGCCCACGTGATGGAGTTGCCTCGCAACCGCGCGCAGTTCCAACCGCAGCGCCTGCCCGCGCGGGCGCCGGTCTCGTTCGACGCCGTGCGCACGGCGTTCGCCAAGGCGCAGCAGGCTCACGAGGCCAAGGCGAAGGATGCCTACTCGTTCGTTGACGGCTCTTTCGCAGACATCCTCGGGCGTCGCTTCGGTGTGGGTTGGGGCAATCGCCTCGAGCGCCAGATGCTCGACTTCGTTCCGGTCGTCGTCGCGGCTGGCGGAACGGTGGGGGAAGCGGTCGACCACATCCTCGCGACGAAGCTCCTGCGCAAGGTTCGCGATCGGCATGACACGCGGCCCGAGGATCTCACGGCCCTCAACGAGCGGATCGCGGAGGTTTGGCCGAAGCTGGACAAGACGGCAGGGCCGGTACGTTCTACGGCCATCGTTCGCGAAGAGCTGCGTCGACTCGGAGCAGAGGAAGAGGCGTGAGCATTCGAGTCCACGACCGACTCGGCGCCATCGGCGAAGCGCGCAGCGGTGTTGCGCTACTCGGTCGCTTCGTCGTGCGCGAGAGCGCCCCGGGCGAACTGTTCATGAACTCGCTCCCGGCGTGCGACGGGATGTTCCTGGTGCCGGAGTCGGGTGGGCGCTGGCATCTGCTGCGAGTCGCCGAGCGCGTCGACGGCACCTTCGCGCGCGCTCAGATGCTTGACCCGCTGGACGTCGCGAGCATTCGAACGGTCGGGCGTAGCCTGGGCGAGGTAGTCGCCCAAGGCGGGACGTGGCTCGATGTGCTTGACGTCTCGCCGTTGGTCCCGGGCATGTCGAACCGCGCGGAGTTTCAGCGTTTCGAGCAACTGCTCAAGGAGAACGTCGGGCATCTCGAAGAGGTGTGCCGGAGGCCGCGCACCCACCTGCGCGTCGAGGTCGAGCGGATGGCCGTCTCGCGTGCCCGGCGATTTCCGGCGCAGGCTGCGAACTACCTCGCCGCGCACACGGAGGACTGGGAACGGCCGACTCTGCGCTCCGTCGTGCCCAAGAGGATTCTTGCCACGGTGCGTGAGGACCAGTTCGACATCTACGAGAACCGCGTCGCGGTCCGGCTCGTCGACCACGTCGTGGTGTACCTGCGCCGGCGCGTTCACGAGGTGACGCGGCTTCTGCGTGTGTTCGGGGAGGCGGCTGGGAACCACGACGCGGCAGCAGGTGGCTCGCACTGGCGTCAGAGGCGCATCTATCGGCTGTGGGGAGAGACGCTCGACGCGAGCGAGGCGAAGCGGAAGGCTGAGCGTACCCTCGGGCAACTGAAACACCTCCTGTTCACGATCTCCGGGCTGAAGGACTCCGTGCTCTACCGCGAGGTCCCGCGACGGGCGACAGTTGGCACTACGCTCACGATGACGAACATCCTCAGTGACGACGCCCACTACCGGCGCGTTGCTGAGCTGTGGCTCGAGTGGGCTCGGCTCGGCCAGGAGCAGGCCGTCCGGCCGCGCGCGTACTTCGAGGAGATGCAGGACCTCTGTCGCTCGTTCGACAGCTTCGCGCTGCTGTTGACGCTACGGGCGCTCGACCAGCTCGGGTTCGAGCCGACCGACCTGGAGCGGTCGCTCTCCCATCGCGAGGTCGAGGTGCGTCACGGCTCGCGGGTCGTGCGCTTGTCGTGGGCCACGACGTCCGGTGCGATATCGCTTCAAGGGGATGGCGTCGAGCCGCTGCGCATCGTTCCGCTCTGTAGCTCCCTCGCGGCACTCGATGATGAGCAGCTTCGCGGCGTGCTCGCCGACGCTGATGCGCACGCTGGCACTGGCACGACGACGGTCATCCTCTACCCGTCACCTTCCGATGCCGCTGCGTTCGAGCACCTCGCCCCGGAGCTTGCAGGGCGGCTCCGGTCGCTTGCCCATGAGGCCGGAAGAGAGGGCCGGCGAGGAGTCGGCTTCTTGCCGGTGTCCCCGTGGGACATCGGCAGCGTGGAGCGAATGACACGCCAGCTTCGCTGGGTGACAACCGCCCCGACGTACCTCGCGTACCCCCCAACGATCGCGCGGCCGGAGCTGTCGGACATCAGTCGCGAGCAGACTTGGCTCGCGGTGGTCGGCGAGACCGTGCGGGTGCTTCGGCCCCCCCTCGACAGCGAGTCGCTCGATCCCGGTCGCCTCGTCAGCGAAGCGAGCGCTCGGCTTGAGCAGTTCAAGAAGGAGCGCGAGGTCGTTTCCCTTCAAGGGCGCGAGGCAGTTCGTGAAGGTGAGAGAACGCGCAACATCAACGCGCGCAAGAAGGAGTTACACGCGGACATCACCGACGCGGAGAAGCGGCTCAATGCGCTTCAGCGTTTCGAGTTGGATCTTGGGCAGGCACTCGAAGTCGTCCGGGACCTGCTGTCGTGTCCGACGTGCGATCGACGCGCAGACGCGCGCCGAGACTTCCACCCGATGGGCCAGCACTTCTCCTGCACCTGCTCTGACTGTTCGACGACGTGGGGGACGATTGCTTGCGGTCGCTGCTCGAAGTCGATCCCCGTGCTGCGGCTCCACGGAACTGCTTGGACGACAATGGCTGGCGAGCCGGGGTGGATCGACCGGATGCTGGGTGCCGACGTGCTCGCGGTGCCCCGGGTCGTTGGCTCGGAGATCGGGTTCGTGTGCCCGTCCTGCGGCGACGGCCGTGGTGATTCGGTCGACGCGTAGAGCGAAAGTGCGACGCCCTGCCGGGCGAGTCCGCCGCGGCGGCGAAGGGACACGATGCAGACATTCTGGAACTCAGGCGAGCGAGACAAGATCAAGGGACTCGACGTCCTTGGTCTCCGGCAGCTCGACCAGGGGATCGAGCGCCAGTGGGTCTCGGGCATCACGACGATCTCGTTCCGCGCGCGCTACCTGTCGCTGCTCCCCTGGGTGATCGCCGAGCACTACTCGGGTCAGCTGCAGCATGGGTCCGGGACGGCGAAGCATGACGAGGACGGGCTCGTGGCAGTGCTGCGCCGCCTTGAGTTCATCGTCCTCGCCGCGTCTCTCCGCGACGCGAAGCCGGGCGAGCGCGGCGGGACGTTCGGCGTGCTCGGGTCCGACCTCTACGCTGCCTCCATCGGCGAGCTGGAGAGCGCAGGCGCCGTTGTCGTTCCCGCGGATCGCGGTGGTGCCTCGCTGGGCACGTACGTGATGCCTTGTCGTTCGTTCGGCCTGCTCGAGACGGGCGTCGACGACTTGCCGGTGCGGATCCCTCCGCGTGGCCAGGCGCTACAGCGCGCGAGATCGGGCGTGCTCGCCGGGTCACGGGTGGCCAAGTGCATCCTGAAGGGCGGGACGCTTTCGCTCGGCGACCTGGATGGCGAAGCGCAGTACTTCTCCGTGAACAGCCTCGGCGCCATCGAGGAGGAGCGTAGTGTTCTCGAGGACGCTCTGCTCCGACCGCACGTGCAGACCGAGGAGACCCTCGGAACGTACGAACGATTCCTTGCGACAAGTCAGTGGGCGTTCAAGGCGCTCGATGGCCACGCGATGTCCTCCAGCGAGCTCATCCTCGACGCCTACCTGGCGGCATCGAGCGGGGCCTCCTCGACAGCGGTCACGCTTGCCTGGACCGAGTACGAGCTGCGTCGCCGGGGGCACTTCGCCGTCGAGCTGCTGCTGAGCAGCTTGGCGGACACGCTGATGGATCTCACCGAGGCAACCGTCGACCAAGTCGTCGATGCGTGGGACGACGACGCGCCTCTGCCAGAGGTCGTCGCCACCGCAACCGGTTGGAGCGGGTCATCGTTCAAGGACACCGTCGCTGACCTGGCCGCCTCGGTCCCGAGCGACGCATTTCTTGTCGGTCCCCTGCGCGGATCGGTTGCCCGCTCCCTCACGAGTCGCGCGCGCACGCTCTACGCCTGCGCCCTGCTGCTGGCGTGCAGGAAGCAGACGGAGGAACTCCGCAAGACCGCGCGACTTCCGGCGCGACGAAGCTACCTGGAGCGCGTCTTCGGCATTCTCGACGAGGCCGACACGCGGCCACTGTCCGAGACGACCAAGCGTCTGCTGCGCGAGGTCGTCGTCGAAGCCCATCTTTCCACGACACTTCGCAAGATGAGCCAAGGCCAGAAGTGCTCGTTGCGCTTCTATCCCGAGGGGGCGCTGCTTCGACCGACAGGGACACCGGTGGCGGCCGGGTTCAGCGGCGACCGGCTGGGCAACGTCCTCGGAATCTGGGCGGATCTCGGGGTGCTCGAGAGAGCCGACGGCGCGCGCTTCAACCTGTCCGACTACGGACGCAGCTTGGCCGGGAGGCTCGCGCAATGAGGAGCGACCTTCTCAAGGCGATCGCCGGCAGCAAGGAGGTCACGAACGCGATCATCCTCACGCACAACATCGACTTCGTCTTCCTCCAGACCGTCGTGCTCGCCGCGTTCCGGAAGTGCGGGCATCCAACCATCACCGTCTTCGCAGACGCCCAATGCGCGGCGGAATCGTTCGCGCACCAGGCGCCCGTGCTCGACGGGCTCGGCGTCCGCTACCGCGTCGTGCCGGTCGCGATGTCGCCCGGCTTCCGGTTCCACCCGAAGGCAGTTCTTCTGTCGGGAGAGAAGGAGGCCACGCTGTTCGTCGGAAGCGGGAACCTCACCTTCGGGGGGTGGAGGGAGAACGCCGAAGTCTGGATGCGGTTCGATGCGACGGTAGATGGCGCCGCCGTCTTCGGCGAGTTCAACCACTACTCACAGAAGATCCTGGAGCGCGTGCCACTTGCCGATGCCATCAAGGAGGAACTGACGGAGGCCTTCGACACGGCGACAAGACGCTGGCTGTCGGAGGAACGGCCGTCGACCTCGCCGACCTTGCTGGGGCGCGCCGGGAGTGGCGCATCTCTCCTGGAATCGTTCCAGGGCGTGAAGGGCATTGAGCCGATCGACGAGCTCGTCGTGTGCTCGCCGTACTTCGACGCCGAGGGGGCTGCGCTGCACGCGCTCATCGAGCAGACGGCCGCAAGCCGCGCCACCGTTCTCTGCCAGCCTTCTGGATCGACGCTCACTCGCAAGGCGTTCGATGCGGCGGGCGGAACGACGAACCTCCAGCAGGTGTCGTTTGAGCACGTGTCGGTCGATGGAGAAGCGAGGGCCGCGTTCATCCACGCCAAGTTCTACGGGCTACTGCGCGGCGGTGAGGCGCTGGTGATCGCGGGGAGCGCGAACTGTTCGCGAGCCGCGCTTGTCGCGAGCGGCAGCGCTGGCAACGCCGAGCTGATGGCGCTGCGCCGGATGCCCGTGGCCGACTTTGAGAGTTCTCTCGTTGGAGAGCTTCAGCGCATCCCCGCGCCGGCTGTGCTCGCCGAAGCCTCGCCGGAGCCGGATGACCTATCATTCGCGACGACCCTCCGCGTGCTCGCGGCCCGCTTCGAGTCGGGGACCCTGCTGATCGGCTTCGCACCCGCGCGTGCCGAGGTCCGCTCGTGCGAGGTCGACGGTGCGAAGGTCCGCTTCTCGCTCGCCGAGCCCGGGATCATGAGCGCGGCTTGCTCGGTCGAGCCTCGCTCGGTCCGGCTCGAAGGTCTGCTCGACGGCGACGGCACATGGTCGGCACCGGCGTGGGTTGACCACGAACGGCATCTTCGCGCCTCTGCGCGAGGCCGCAGTCTCGCGGACAGCATTCGGGCTCGCATGCAGCCCGGCGGGTGGAACGTAGCCGCGTGGGCCGACGTCATGGACGTCTTCTGCAAGCACCTCACCTACATGCCGACGCGCGACTCCGGGCGAGCCGCCGCGACGGCCTCCGGCGCCGACGGCGCTGACGGGGGCACGTTCTCGTTCACAGACGTGTTCTCGAGCAGCTACCAGGCACCGGCCCTGAGTGGTCTCGGGCCGCTGCTCGTGAAGCTCGACGGCGGCAAGGAGCGCTCGCTCCAGCAGCTCCTGCTCCGCTGGTTCGGCGTGGTGAACGAAGTCGAGGAAGCCGAAGGAACTGTGGCCGCGGATGGCGACGACGACGGCGACGACGACGTGGACCGGCCCGAGGTTCTTCCCGCCGCACGCAAGCGCGTCGCCCCGCCTCCCCTGACGGAGGCGGACAAGCGCCGAATCCAAAAGGTGCTTCAGCAGGTCGAAGACGCGATGACGACGGAGCAGTTCCTCGCGGAGCGTCGCCCGGAACTGCTCGCGGCAGACCTGAAAGTCGCAGCGGTCTTGCTTCGCACCGGCCTGCGTGAAGGGTGGCTCGGTGCGCACGAGTTCTTCCAGGCCACCCATCGCATCTGGGCCTCATTGTTCTTCTCCGGCAGTCCGGACGCGAACCAGGGCTGGCTGGAGTACCGGCTGCGACACGCCGAGGACACGACGGCGTTCGTTGCCGCAGTCCGCTCGCCCGAGTTGGCCGCGGCCCTGCTCGGTTGGGCGTTCGCCGTAGTTCCAGAGGAGGCTTCGCCGACGTCAGCTCGGTTCCACCTTGCTGTCGCCCTTGCCGTTGCTCGGCTTCCTTGGCTCTGGGACACCGGCGACGAGGCGGCGGTCGCCAGAGAGCTTGAGATCCTGCTGGCACACACCGGAGTTCCCGAGGCAAGCAGCGCAGCGCCCGTGAGAGAGGCATGGGAGCGGATGCTGCGCAGAGGGCACGCCCTCCTGCGTCTTGAGGATGCCGCCAAGGCCGTCCCGCTGGCTGCGCTCCGCGCCCGGATTCGGGCTCCGGAGCTGCTCGCAGGCGACCTGCTTTGGCAGGGCGCTGCCGGCTACTGCGTCGTCACGAAGGCCACTCCTCGGCTCGAGGGGCAGAAGGTGCCGGTCTTGCGGCTGCAGAACCAGTCGGAGGAATCGCACTTCGTGGCGCCGTACACGATGCCGATCGGGTCCTTGCTCGAGGAGGCG
Organism: Sorangium cellulosum; assembly: GCA_020720045.1. Lineage (GTDB taxonomy): Bacteria > Myxococcota_A > Polyangia > Polyangiales > Polyangiaceae > JAAFHJ01. The sequence goes on from DYPH01000072.1 coordinate 23,181, forward strand.
GTGCTCCCTCCGTCACCCGGGTTCAGCACCGAACCGAGGCGGGTGCTCCGCGAGTTCCTGGACGAGCTGAGGAGCGGTCTCGGCGCCGTGTCGGCGGCCTCCGCTGCCGAGCCCGCCAGCGGCCATGCTGCGAAGCCCGGCCAGCGTCGTTCGAAGGCGCCGAAGGTCACCCCACCAGCTTCTTGAGCATCGCCATCCCCCGCTCGGCCTCGGCCGGCGTCGCGTCGGCCAGCTCGAGGTACACGCGGCCGCGGGCGTCGTAGAAGCTCTCGGTCTGGACGATCCACCGCTCCCGCTCGGGCGTGGCCAACTCGACGTCGGCGGCGAGCTTGTGGAGCGAGGCGCTCACCAGGCGGTGGCTCGTGCCCTTCGCGAGCCGGATCTCGATCTGCGGCTCGGCCGTCCCGTAGCGGCTCTCGCCCTGGCTCACCGTCTTCGTCGTCTGCGTGTTCTGGCTCGTGGTCCGCATCGTCGTCCTCGCGTTCTGCAGGGCGGCTCGTCGCCCGTTGCGAGGGACATACAGGCTTCGGTTCGCGCCCCTAGCAAGGCCAAGAACGTCTGTTTCCGATGTCTTTTCCAGCGGTTGGAATAGCCGCGAGGTTCCGCGCCCTTCGGGCCGCCGAGCCGACGGAGGCCGACGGCCTACATCCGACGCGTGAGCCCGGTGCGGAGCATCTCGGCCACGAGCGACGCGGCCAGCTCCTCGTCGGTCCCGCCCTTCACGTCGAGCTCGACCTCCTCGAACTTGCGCGCGTTGGCGATCACCCACTCGATGTACTTCGGCACCGTGAAGTCCTCGACGCCGAACGCAATGTCCTGCATCGCCTTCACGATCTGCAGGGCGGTGCCTTGGAACACGCGCCCGTCTCTCATCACGATCTTCATGCTGCGGTCTCCTTCCGGCGCGCTCGCCAGTTGCCCGAGTCGATGACGGGGCGACCTTCGACCTGCTCGGGCGCGAGGAGGTAGGTCTCGACGGCGGCGCCGTCCTCGAGGGCGATGCGCGTGCGCCGGTAGAAGCGCGGGTGCCCTTCGAGCCGGTCGAGCGCGGCGAGCGTGGCCTCGTCGACCTCATACACCTCGCCGGCCACCGCGTGCTCGCCACCGCGCACGAGCCCGGGGAACGCGCCGAGGTCGCGCAGCTCGAACGCGGGCTTCGTCCTCGCCTCCGCGACGAGCCGGGCGTCCGTGAGGAGTCGGTGGTTCGGCTCGCCGGCGAGGAGCGTCCCGTAGACGAAGACGCGCGTGGGCGCGCCACGCTGGCCCTTGGGCGCGTTCATGGCTCCACCCCCGCTGCGGTGGCCAGGGGCGCGACGTCGAAGCCCAGGCGGGCGTACGCGCGCCACAGGACGCGGAAGTAGCCGGGCTGCGGCGCCCAGGGCTCGAACCCGTCCTCGGGCTGCAGGTACGTCGTCGCGCGGCGGCGTTGCCCGTGCTCGTCGAGCACCAGCTTCACGACGCGCTCGTAGGCGAACGGGTGGCCCTCGAAGCGATCGAGCGCGCGGAGGTCCGCGTCGTCGAGGCGGTAAAGGAGCCCCTCGACGCGCGCGCCGCGGGCTCGCACGACGCTCGCGACCGCCCCGTCCCAGCGGTGGCTGAAGCCGCCGAAAGCGAGCGCGTAGTTGGGCAGCACGGCGCGCGCCACGGGCTGCGCGCTCGCACACCGCGAGCGCATCTGCTCGTCGTCGAGGTTCGAGCCGTACGCGAAGTAGAGCCCCTGTCCCATCTTCTCATCTCGCCGCGGGCCGAGACCCGCCGTAGTCATCCATCGCTTCCGTTGGCGGCCGAGTCCAGGGCCGCCGTCGTAGCCGGCCCCGCGCCCCTCACGCTGCTGCTCGGGCATCGCCCACCTCCTCGCTCGCCGGGGCGCTCGCGGCCGGGCGGCGGTCGCGGCGCTCGCCCTTCCAGGCCGCCGAGCCCGCGAGCTTCTTGGTGAGGTGCAGGCGCGCGGTCTTGAACTCGTCGCCGATGAGCCCGAGGTGCAGGAGCACCACCCGGAAGTCGTACTTGGCGGTCGCGGGGTTGAACTCGCGGCGCCTGCTCGACGCGGCCTTCGAGCCGAGGGCCTTGGTCGCCATCGCGAGCGCCAGCTGCACGTAGGCCTTCACCTCGCCCGCGTGCAGCGTCCCGTTGAAGTAGCGCAGCTCGATCGTGCCCCGGAAGAAGAGGCTGTTGAGGTTGAGCCCGTGGTAGCGCGTCTGGTCGTAGCGCTGCGGGCTCGTGTTCCGGTACCCGTACCAGGCGTCGCTCACCTCCTGCATCGTCTTCGGGCGGCGCGCTTCGAGGCGCTCGATGAAGCTCGCGTCGATCGGGCGGCAGTAGCGGCTCAGGCGCGTCTCGCTGACCCCGAGCGCGTGCTCGAGGAGGCGCTCCTGCTTGTGCACCAGCTTCACCAGGTTCGTGACGCTCTTGGCGTCGAAGCGGCTGCCGTCGATGTGGATGTGGATGCCCGTCGAGGGGTCGGCCTTCGCGCCCGCGGTGCGCACCGCCCGGACGACGTTCTGCAGCTCGTCGATGTCGTCGTAGCCGAGGACCGGCGAGACGATCTCGCCGCTGTTCTCGCCGCCGCTCAGCGAGCCGTCCGGGACCACCTGCCAGCGGCGCCCGCGCGCGTCCGTGATGCGCCAGCTGCGATACTCGTCGGCGACCGTGCCCCCGACCACGCTGTGGATGGCGCGGGCGAGCTTCTCGCGGCTCAGGCCCACCGTCTCGATCTCGATCCCGAATCGCAGCGTCTTCATCGTCGTCGTCCTCGCGTTTCGCGCGGGGCCCAGTGCCCGTCGCGAGGGACATACAGGCTTCCGTTTGCGCCCCTAGCAAGGCCCAATGCGGCACTTTCTGATGTCTTTTCAGGCACTTGGAATAGCCGCGACCTTCCGCGGACTTGGGGCGTCGCGGCCTCCGTGCCACCGCGACGCCCCCCGGATCTCGCTGCCCTTCACGCGCTGGCTGCCCCCGCATTCGTGAAGAGCACTGCGGCCTCCTCGGCGCCCAGGTGCGAGAGGTAGTGGCCGAGCGCGCGGCGGAAGAACTCCATGCGGTTCTTGATGCCGCGCGTGCGCCACGCTTCGTCCATGCGCTCGACGACCTCGGCCTCCAGTCGCAGCGGGAGGATCTTCACGTCGACGGGCTCGCCGTTGCGCTCGCGGGTCTTGCGCGGGCCGACCGGGATGCGGCTCTTCTCGGCCTCGCGGATCTTCCAGATGAGGTAGCGCCGGTCGTCGCTGCCCGTCGCGCGGCCGACCGCCTCGAGGTACTTCGCCTGCAGCTCCTCGATGCTCATCGACGTGAAGCGTCCCCTCACGTGCGTCGGCGTGGCCGCGCTCGCGTCCGACGCGGCGCTCTCCTCGGCGGGCGTGTCGACCGCGGGCGGCGGGCTCTCGGGCGCGGCCGACTGCTCCGCTCGGGTGGCGAGCGTCTCCTCGATGCGGCGGATGAGGAACTTCCGGTTCGGGCTCCGCGACGTCTCGCCCACCACCTCGCGGAAGCGCGCCTGCAGCTCCGGCAGGCGCAGTCGCTCGAGCTCGTTCCTGGTTCGCTTGTTTCGGTTGCTCATGGTCCGTCTCCTCGTCGGGCGCTGGGTACACGTCACCCTTCCCGCGCGCGCCCTGGCTCGCGTGTCGGGCTGCGCTCCGCGATGGAGCGCTCTGTCGGTCAGCTCGTCGTCAGTCCTTCAAGTCGACGAAGCACTCGAGATCGGTCGCGCGCGGGTCGCAGTGCACGAAGCTCGCGCTCCCGTCTGCGCGCAGGTGGGCGACGTCGAGGCGATCGAGCCTCGTCACGCCGCCGAGTCGCGCGAGGACCTCGTCGTCCGTGAGGAAGTAGTCGTCCGCGTCGACGTTCACGTCGGGGCGCAGGGCGCCGCGCATCACGCCGAAGATGCGCACGCGCTGTCCCTTGAGCCCGGGGATCTCGCTGCCGACGTACGTCGTCGTTGCGCCGATGACCGTCATCGCTCCTCCTTCTTCGCGGCGGCGAGCCCCGCCCGGTACGCAGCCTCGAGCGCGGCGCGTAGCTGCCACACCGCGAGGTCGTGGAAGTCGAGGCTGTCCGAGCGGCGCGTCTCGAGCGTCGAGAGCCCGAGGTGCTGCTTCGCGATGTCCTCGATGACCTTGCTGTCGCTGGCTGATCGCTCGCGCTTCATGCGGGACATACAGGCTTCCGTTCGCGGGGCTAGCAAGGTCGTTCCGCGAAGAATCGACCTCGCTGCTCCACTCAGCGCGAGGCGACTCGCCACGCGGCCTTCGAGCCGTAGCGAAGCTGCTGTCCTTCGACGAGGAAGACGTCGTTCGGCGCGGTGCCCTTCTCGTAGCGGGGCTCCTCGCGCTCGTCGTCTTCGCAGTCCTCGTCGTCGTCGTCGACGAACTCCTCGCGCACCGCGACGCCGGCGACGGCGTTCTCGAAGGGCCAGCTCTCCTGGCTCATGATCATCACCTCGGCGTCGGGGTCCTGGTCCTGCAGCAGCTCGATCAGCTCGCTCACCTTCATCGTCGTGCTCCGCTTCGGGGTGGTCCGTGAATGCGCCCCGTTCGCGAGGGACATACAGGCTTCCTTCTGCGGGCTATCCAAGGCGAAGAAGCGAGAATCGACCTCGCTCGCGGAACTGCGCGTCACCTCGCCAGAAGTCCGGGGAGCCTCGCCAGATCCAGCCAGCCCCGCAGCACGCGGGCACCGACGCGGAGCGCGGTTGTGCCGACGCCGAAGCTCGTCTCGCGGGCGCGCCCGACTGGCTTGTTCAATGTGTTGTCCCAGAGCCCGTAGTCGAAGGTCGCGACGCGGCCGTGCTCCTCGTCGAGCCGCTCGAGCACGCAGACATGCTCGGGCGGTGCGAGGTACAGGATGTCGCCGGGCCTCGGTCGTAGGTCGCGCTTCGCCCAGACGAACGCGTCGCCCGTCGCGAAGACGAGCCGCGAGAGGTTCGTGCCGCTCTGCCACGGCGCGCGACCGCCGTCGTCGTCGCGATTGAGGATGCGCTCATCACGGAAGCCCAGCTCCCGGAGCACGTAGTGCGCGAGATCGCCGCAGGCCGAGTAGCCCTTCCAGCGGTTGCGCCTCTCGGTGACGAGCTCGAACACGGGGTCGCCGAGCACGCGGCCTGCGGCTCCGTTGCAGGCGAAGCGCGCCGCCTCGACGGCGGCGGCACGGAGCGTGGCCTCGTCGACGAAGCGACGCGCGGGCGAGGCCTGCGCGTTCATCACGCCGCCTTGTCGTGCAGGTCCTCGATCGCGTCCTTGAGCGCGACGAGCGCGGCCTCGACCTTGGTGACGGCCTCCGTCTGCGCGCGGCCCATCTCCGCGACCTTGTCGAACAGCTCGCGGAGCGCGGCGTCCTTCTTCTCGTTGATGCGCCAGAAGGCCCAGCCGAGAACCGCCACAAGCCCGTAAGGGCCGGTCGCCTGAAGCCACGTCGCGATACTGGTGAAGTTGTCCATGTCGTTGTCTCCGTCGTCAGGCCACAGGCGTGGCGGGAAGCAGGTCTCGAACGTCAACGGCGCGTCGCGCGCCCGTCGCGCGCCGCACCGCCTCCTCGAACGCGACGTCCGGAGCGAGCCCGACCTCGAGACGCAGCCACGCGTAGAGGACCAGCCACGCGCCGTCGGCGTGTCCGAAGTAGTGGTGCGCGAGCACGCCGGGCAGCGCCTTGCTTGCATCGGCGAGCGGCCCGAGCTGGAAGCTCGCTGCACGCAGCCCCGGCCAGCGGCGCGGCACCTCGAGGCCCGGCGCCGGCGCACTCGTCGCCCACCGCACGAGCGAGGCCACCGCCTCGGCCTGGGCGGGCGTCGGCAGCACGTACAGCCCCTCGTGTGCCCAGGGAGCCTTGATGCTCCGCTCCCACGGGAGGCCCTTGCGGAGCAGCCGCGGGTAGTACGGGTTCACGACCTCCACGCCGAACGACGGGCCGTTGTGCGCGGGCCCCGCATGCCAGAGCACGTCGTCCGCGAGGTCGCCGTGCTGGGTCAGTTCGCCGTCCGGCCCGAGGACGAGATGCACGCTGAGCCCGCGCTTCTTCAGCACGGCGATCGTCGAATCGACGCTGCGCGTGACGGTCTCGTGGATGACGAACTCGGTCGCGCGCGTTCGCTTGCCCTTCGATACGAAGCGCGCGGTGCCGTCCTCGAGGAAGGTCCGGACGGGCACGCTGTCCGGCGCGCTGGTCGCGACGCCGCGAACAACGAGCCCGCTCACTGCCCGGGCTCCTTCACGCGGGCGGCCTCGGGGAGACGCGTTTCGATCTTCAGCCCCCGCGGGAACCAGCGCGCGACGTCCTCGGCGGCGACCGGCTTGGCGAGCTTCGCGTCGACTCGCCCTTGCTTGTCCTTGAGCGGCGGGATGACCTTCTTGCGCTTCACCAGCTCGGCGTGGACCTCGTCGACGAGCATGCGATGGAGGTGTCCGAAGCTGCCCGGCGCTGGGTGTGCGGGCTCGTCATCCGGCGAGCGAAGCAGAAACTCCGTCGAGCGACACGTCGGGCACGCGGGGAGCGACACAACGGCCGCGTCGGTCTGGTCGTCGCGCGCGACTCCGACCTCGAGCGAGTCGAGCACGATGCGGTTCTCGGCGGCGCACTTGCCGCAGCGTTGAAGGACCTCGGTGGCGTTCATCTCGTGGATCGACATCGAGGCCTCCTCAGGCGACCGCCGTGTACGTGCCGAACCACCAGACCGTCCCGAGCGCCGGAATGGTTTGGTAGCTGAAGTAGCCGAACCCATCGCGATCGACGGTGAAGGTCGACGGGTTCCCCGTGAAGCCGCCCGACTGACTGAGCGACGAGAACGTGATCGACGACGGCGACGCCGGGAAGCGGTTGCGGAAGTTCGTCGCGCCGCCGCCCGCGAGCGTGTGCGAGGCGGTGTCGGCGTTCGAGTACTCCATCCCGAGTCGGCCAACCTCCTGGACGCTGCCCGTCAGCTCAAACGCCGAGTTCGTGGTGCTGCTCATGGGCAGGTTCCACGAGCGATCCCACGTCGTGAACGTCGCCTCGTTGTTGAAGTCGTGGAGGAACTCGAGCGAGTTGCGACCGAAGCGGAAGGCCGCCGAGTTGTAGAGCGTGCTGTCGCGCGTCCAGCCGGCGCCGTTCCACGAGGCGTTCAGCGTGAACCACACGGAGTCGCTGTCCGCGTAGATGCGCAGGTGCGTCGGCGCGGTGCCCGACGCATTCGAGTCGAGGATGAGCGCCTTCGAGCCGCCGAGCGCGGGCTGCCGGATAGTTCGGTGCTGGCCGGGGTTCGCCTCGTTGCCGCGGAAGTGGTCGCCCTCGACGGCGTCCAAGATCTCGGCGAGCGAGGTCTCGACGTTCACAGCGTTGAGGTTGTTGCCGGCGTCGGCGACGGAGATGGCCGACGCCGCGTGAGCGCCCGCGGCCTGGTTCACGTGGCCGTTGAGGCCGCCGAGCAGCGTCACGAGAGCCGCTCGCAGCGTGCCCGCACCGATGGCCGTGGGCGCGCCGGCGATGGCGTCGACGCCCACGAGGCCCGCGCCCGGAGCCGAGGCGCCGGTCGCAAGGAGGTCGGTGACGATCTCCTGCAGCTGCGACTGCACGTTGATGCCCGCGATGTTGTTGTGCGCTGTCGCGGCGATGGCGCTGGCTGCGTGCGCCCCGGTCGCGGCGCTCACGTGCGTGTTGAGGAAGCCGAGCAGCGCGGCGAGCTGCGTCTTCACGGTGCCTGCGGCCAGCGCGTTCGGAGCACCGGCCGACGCGTCGACGCCGACGCGGGTGGCACCGGACGAGCCCACGGCGCCAGTCGTGAGGTCGTCGACGACCTCGTCGATGGCTGCCTGCACATTGGCGGCGCCGACGAAGCCGTGCGCAACGTAGTCGACAGCGGTCGCTGCGTGTCGCCGAGCCGCCGCGGTGAAGTGGTCGCGCAGCTCTGCGTCGACCTCGTCGAGCGAGGCCTGCACCGTGGCAGCGAGCGGGGCGAGGATGCTCCACGCTCCTGTCACGACGGAGACCGAGGATCCTTGCGCGAAGATGAAGGCCTGCCGTCGCGAGGTGTCGAGGTCGGCGACGAGGAGCTGCGTCTGCCCGGGGCGTCGCCGCACGTCGCAGAGCAGCAGCTCGTCGGCCTGCAGCGCCGCCTTGGGCGCGACGCCGATGGCGCCCTCGGGCGCCTGACGGACCACGAGCTCGAACGACTCGTCACGCCGGAAGAACACCTGCTGCGAGTTGCCGTCCGTCCGGGGGTCGGAGAGCAGCCGCTTGAAGCGGAGGAAGATGCCGAGCCAGCGCTCGTTGCCGACCGTCGCCACGTCGGTCGGGATGCCGACGAGGTCGACGGCGCAGTCCACCGTCTGGCCGGTGCCGAAGAACATGCGCTGGCCGAGGTTGTCGTAGGCGCGCGCGGGGGCGGTCAGGTCGACCGTGAGGTCCGGTACCGGCGAGTGCGGTGCGGGGACCGCTCCCGACACGATGCCGTAGATGTTCAGGTCCGCGGCGAGGTCCCGGTCAGCCTTCTCGAGCAAGGCGAACGCGAGGTCGAGCTCGGCCTCGGTGACGCGCTGGCGGAAGTAGAAGTCGACGCGATCGGCCATGTCCTTGCCTCGGAGCGCACGGGGCCCTCCGGTGAGGCAAAGCCGGCCGACGCGGCTCTCGGGGACAGGCCTTCAGTGAAGGTCCGTGGTCTCCCCCAGGTCGCTGAGCCCCATCTCCCAGTGGTTCGGCAGGATGGGCGGGAGCGGCTCGACCAGATCCACGAAGTGGGTGTGCGCCGGCTTCAGGTACTCGACGATGGCGCGGAGCTGCCGGCGCTCGCGATCGGCCAGGATGCGCGCGACCTCGACGTTGAAGGCGTACCGGGCGAAGCGGTCCGAGGGCCCGAGGACCCAGTCGATGCCCAGCTCGGACTCGCCGAGGATGAGCGTGTCGGCGTTGAACGGCGAGATGGCCGAGATGTCGATGCCGAGGAAGAAGCGGATCGCGTTCTGGATGCCCTTCGCCGTCCCCTTCTGCCGGTACATCTCGACGAGCACCGACGCGAGTCGGCGCTTC
>DYPH01000009.1:0-55874 GCA_020720045.1 Sorangium cellulosum
ACGCGTCCGTCCGCGAAGCGGGAGACGGCGCGGAGTTCTCAACACACGCGTCCGTCCGCGAAGCGGGAGACGGCGCGGAGTTCTCAACACTCGCGTCCGAAGTGGTAGAGCAGTTCGATGCGCTACCTCGATGCTCGGCGCCTGACCGGCCCGAATCTCCTCGCAAAGACGCCGCTCGTCGTCGTCGAGGTCGCCCTCGCCCCCGGAGAGGCGACGGACGCCGAGCGCCGCTACCGGAGCGAACTCGCGCGCGTCTGTGGGCGCGTCGGAGTCCCGGCCCCTGCGGCCTCGGGGGACCGCGCTCGCGTGCACACCGGTGGAGCCGTCTTCGCCTTTGAGGCCCCCTTCGATGTGATGCTCGCATACACGGAAGTGGCTGAATTGGCTGCCATTGCCGCCTCTGAGGCGCCTAACCCGGCCCTTGAAGACGAAGCGATTTCGCGCATCGTCGCCCAGTTTGCCGCCGAGGCGTGCCCCGCATTGCTTGACCTCCTCGCCGCCGGGGCCGCGCGCGGGGTTCCGGTCCTGGCCGACGATGACGGCGTCTCCGTCGGGCTCGGCGTGCATTCCATGTATTATGCACGTGCTGAGATCCCCCCGGTTGACGGCGGGCCCACTTGGACAGCGGCCGCGACGATCCCGATCGCGCTGATCACCGGCACAAACGGGAAGACGACCTCGTCGCGGCTCCTCGCCCATATCGCTGGAAAAGCAGGGTTTACCGTCGGAGCGACGTCGACAGACGGCGTGCTCGTCGGCGGCGTCCTTCAGGAAAAAGGGGACTGGACCGGCCCCGCCGCTGCCCGAGAAGCGCTTCGAAATCGGGCCGTCGATTTTGCCGTCCTCGAGACGGCCCGCGGCGGGATCCTCCGGCGGGGGTTGGCGCTCGCCGCCTGCGACGTCGCACTTCTTACGAATGTATCCGGTGATCATCTCGGCGATTACGGCATTGAAGATGTGCCTCAGATGGCGGAAGCGAAGGCGGTCATCGCCGACGGCGCCAAGAGCGTCATCGTGAATGCTGCCGACCCTGTGCTCCTCGCGCTCGCAGCAGAGCGCCCGTGGGGAGCAGTCGAAATGCTCGTTCTATTTGCCGATTTCTCGGGGGTGGACGCGGCACGCGTCGCGGAGAGCGAACGCGCGATCGCCGCCCACCGTGGAGCTGGCGGGCGTTTCGTCGTTGCGCGTGATGGTTCCATCTATGCCGGTTCTGGCGCTGCAGAAGAGCTGCTCTTTGCCGATTCTTTGGCGCCGATCACCTTCGGCGGTGCCGCCCGCTACAATGTCGAGAACGTCCTCGGTGTCGTCGCCGCGTCGCGCGCGCTCGGCCTCCCGTCATCCGCGATCGCCGAAGGGGTTGCCACCTTCGGGGCGGCAGAAAATCCCGGCCGCGGCACCCTCGTCGCGAAGGGGGATGCCCGTATTTTCCTCGATTTCGGCCACAACCCCGACGGCGTCCGCGCCCTCATTCCGCTCGTCGCCGCCTTGCGTGGGGCATCGGGTCTGACGGTCATCGCCGGCTTGGCGGGGGACCGCAGCGACGACGATGTGGCCGCCGTCGCCGCCGCCATCGTCGCCATGGGGCCCGACCGCGTCTACGTGCGTGAGCTTGAACGGTACCTGCGCGGTCGCGAACTTGGCGAAATTTCAGAACTTTTTGCGAAGGAGTTCGCCCGCTACCCGGCGATCGCTTTCGCCCCCGCTTCGAGCGAGGTCGACGCTCTCCAGCGTGCCGTCGCCGCTGCCCGCGGGGAGAAGGGGCATTTGATCCTCCTTCTCGTCCACGTCGATCACGACCCGGTCGCTGGCTATCTCGCCGAGTAACTCATGCCTTCTTGGCGTGGGCTTTTCGGCTTTCCAGATTGAAGCTGCCGCCGTCGGCGATGATATGAAGCCGGACGTTTGTCATCGTCACCGGCTTCCCCTCTTTGATCTCCGCGATAGAAGAGTGGGTGAGTTCGGAGGCATCGAGGATCGTGAGGGCGCCCGCGCCGACGACCGTCAGGTGCTTGTGGTGGTCGATAAACGCCGCCGTGTCTTCGTCGAGGCCGACGCCGACCGCGAACGGGTTGTAGGCGAGCGCCGTCAGCAGGCGACCAAGGCGATCTCGCTGGCGAAAATGCTGGTCGATCATGATGCGGTTCGTCAGCCCGAAGCCGGGGACGAGGGTCACTTCGCCGGCGTGGGGGGTGTTCCCCTCCTTGCCGTAGGCGATCATGTGCTCGCTCAAGATGGCGGCGCCGGCGCTCGTTCCGCCGACCGTCACGCCACGGGCATTGGAACGGCGAATTGTCTTTGCGACATTTGTGCCACCGAGGATCGTCGTCAAACGGAGTTGATTGCCGCCGGTAATGAAGATTCCGTCGGCATCTTCGAGGATCTCAAGCCACTCTTTGTTCGCGGCATCGTCGCGGCTTGCGTACGGCAGCGCGTGCGCGTGGCCGGCCCCCAGCTTTTTGAAGAGCTTCTCGTAGCGGGCGCCGGTGTCCGGGAGCATCGAGGCGGTCGGGATGATCGCAATGCGCGCCCCCTTGCCACCGGAGACTTCGAGGAATTTTCGAAGGATATCGGCGTTCCCTTCTTTGTCCTCGGCGCCACCGATGGGGACGATGTAACCGCGCTTCTTGTCGCCTTCGATCTTCGCAGGACTCATGGATAGTCGGCCCACGTCGCGCAAAACGCCCGTCGCCGTCAAGCGGTTCCGCAGTTACTTCGCCCCCGAAGGCTGTCACTCGAAGGTGCCGCGCACCGTCGGCACGCCGTGCCGCACCACGACGCGCCCTCCGGCGAGGACGTCTCGCACCTGGTGCTCGTCGCTGAGGACGACCAGGTCGGCGTCGGCGCCGAGTCCAATGCGCCCTTTTTGGTGCAATCGCAGAAGGTTGGCGACGTTAGTCGTAAAGACCGGGAGGACGCGTGCGAGCGGATGGCCGCGCTCGAGGAGGGCGCGTAGCGCTCCCGCGAGGGCGCTCGGGCGCGCGAAGTCCATCCGGACGAGCTCCCCCTGGCCGTCGAAGGTGGGAAGGCAGCCGCCGCCGTCCGAACTGCACGTGATGCGGCCGTCGGGCGCGCCGGCGGCCCAGTAGCGCTCGATGGCGTCTTCCGCCGACCAGGCGTCTTCGCCGTCTTCGACGGGGAAGGCGGTCACATCGACGGTTACCCCCCGAGGCGCGATCGCGAGCGCCTCGTCAAAGAGGGCTTTGTTGCGATTGACGTGCGTCGGATAGAAGACCCGTGGTGGGAGTTCGGTTTCATCGAGGGCGCGCCGCACGAGGGAAAGTCCTCGTTTTCCATCGCCAAGGTGCAGGTGTAGAACACCTGCTTTTCCAGTCATCAAACCGCCTACGTGGCAATCGGCGGCGATCCGGATGAACTCCTCAAACGTCGGTTGGGAGGAACGATGGTCCGAAATCGCCAGTTCACCGACGCCGACAATCGGCTCCACAAACGCGATATCTCGGCGCACAGAGCCGGAAAGAGTTACCGGAGGCACCTCGTAGCCGCCCGTCCAACAGTAGGCGGAGAGCCCCTCGACGCGGAGGGCGTTCGTCGCGGCGACCAGGTTTTCCATGGAGCGCGTCGTTCCGTCGGTCCCCAAGAGGCCGACGACCGTCGTGATTCCGCCAAGGGTAAATGCGGAAAGAGGCACCGCGGGAACCCGCGTGTGAGGCCCCGCCTCGCCGCCGCCGCCGGTGCTGTGAACGTGCGCGTCGAGGAGGCCCGGAATAACACGTGCACCCTGCAGTGAAATCTCCGTCACGTGCGCTGGAGCAAAGCTCTCGATGGGGGGTAGTTTTGGGGCGATCGCCAGGATCTTCCCGCCGCCGATGAGCAAATCGCAGATGCCGAGTGGCTCAGGGGCGAACACGGAACCGCCGCGCAGGAGGAGGAGCATGGTGACCGCCTACCGCAACCGATGCCGTCACCGCCACCCGTCCGTGGTAGCACCCGCGGCATGGCTTCCACGCACCCGCGCATCGTCCTCGTTGAAACCGTCCGCAGCTTTGCCGCCCAGTATTTTGCCGACGTCATCCCCGAAGCGGCCCTCGCCGCCTACGGCGACCGCGCCGTCTACCTCCACGACCTCGCCTTCGAGGGGACCCTCTTCGACGTCATCCCGGAGACGACGTCAACCGACGAGAATGCTGAAGAAATTCTCGGTGCTCTCGATCAGTTCACCGAAGAATACGACGACGACCTCGCCGATCTCGTCGGCGGCGCCCCCGCCGAGGGGTGGGAGCGCGGTCTCCATCTGGATGCCAGCTATGAGCAGGTCGTCGAAGCCTTCAAGAAGGACGGCTTTGAAGTTCGCGCGATTTCCTTCTGAAGCGGTTCAGAATGGGGCAGGAATACCCGGGGCAAGTGTGAGTGCTCCGGTTCCGTAGTTCGCGTAGGTATTGAGAATTTCGCGAGCGAGCGCGACTTCCGTCAATCGCGTATCGTTCGTGCGGACCGTGGCTCTCAAATAGCGGATCGCTCGGGCATGATCGCCGCGGACGGCGAAACCGAGCCCCAGGTAGGCGGTAATTTCGGCCCCCTTGCGCGGGTCGCTCGCGTAGGCGATCAGTTGTTCTTCCGTCGGGTTTCCGGCGATCGGGCCGACGACCGGCGCAGCGATCCAGGCTGCGGCGACTCCGTAGTGGCTGGTCGGCGCTTTGAGGGGGGCGAGGGCCGCCTTCACGCGCTCGGTATCCCGGCTCCGCAGGAGGGCAATCGTGGCGACGAGGAGGTCACTCTCGTCGCCGCTGTTGGCAACTGTCTTCGGTGTCGGCGCGATGCCGTCGAGGAAGAGGTCGTCGGCGCCCGCGACCAGGCAGAGGTCGCCAAAACCGCCGCGCCGTGCGGCCGCCGGGAGCGCAGCGTCGAGGAAGGTGCGCGCTTCCTTCCGCCCAAGGCCGCGGTCAAGCGCTCGGTACACATTCACCGCCTCCATCGGGGACCCGTGGACCAACGACGCGTCCGTGAGCGCGGTCAGGAAGCGGATTCGGGCGTTTTCACGAGGACTTCTCGCAAGTTGGTCCGCCAGGAACAGGCCGACGCGCACGCGGCCGTTCACGTCGGCGGTGCCGCCGGTGCGCGCAAAAAAGGCAGGGACGATCTTGGTCGCCGGGACGCCGCCATCTCCGCCATCGGCACGCCAAAGCGTCGTGAAAATGCGGGTGCTATCCATCGAGAAGGCGCCGTCCTTTGCGGCAACGAGCGGCCTGACGACCCCCGGCCCGTCCCCGGCCAATGCGGCAACGGCGGCCCGTCCGAACTCGCTCCGGTGGTAGCGGCGCTCGGCATCCTCGAGGAGGCGCGCGGCGGCGGGGGCGTTCTGGAGGCCTGCTTCCGCGATTGCGGCGTCTTGAAAGGGGCTGTTAGCGGCAACACCGAGGATCGGTGCGAGTACCTCTTTTGCCTCTTTGAACTTGCCTTGGCGAAGAAGGACTTTTGCCAAAGTGTCGCGCACAAGTGCTGCGTCGAGATCGACCCGCTTCGGATACTGCTGAATCCAGGAATTCGCGACGACAGCTTCCGCAGAATCGGCGCCACGCGAAGCCAGGAGTTCCCCGGCTTCGGCGACGTTACTGGCAGAAATACTGAGTGATTTTAGAAACGTTGCGGTCTCTTCGGCGGGATCCCCTTCGGAAGAAATGAGAAACGCTTGAAGGCGCGCGCCGCTCCCGCAGCGCGTGTCGGTCGCGAGCTTCTTGAGGGAAACAACCGGTGCAAGCGCCGCAAAACCGGGCACACTCTTTCCGCGTTGCAACGGTGGGAGCTGCCGGCGCAGCGTCGCGAGTTCCAAAAAGCAATTCTGGGTCCCGACCGCGCGCGTCCCCGCCGCGTAGATGGCTGCGCTCACCGGCGCGGCGAAGGTTTGGCTCGCGACGAGGTGTCCAAATCCTGGGGCATGGGAGGGGCGCCGATCGCTGGCGCGTGCCACTTCGTCGACGAGCTTTTCCGACGTGGCCGTCTCACGCTCCCCGCCGGCGGGCGGCGGGCGGCCTGGCAGCGCCCGCGCCGAGACGAGCGACGGGAGCACAGCAGCGGCCGAAGCCCCGGAACGGGCGAGCCACTCGGCCCGCAGGCGCGCCGCAAACGGCGTCGCGAGGGGGGCGCTCGGGCCGCCGGTGAGGGCTGCCGTGCGCTCGTCGATGGCGGCGAGGGTCGCCTCGATGCCGCCGCCGCGGATCGTCGCGAGGGAGACCGGTGCCTGCACGGCCGCGAAGATGGCCGCTTCCGCAAGAGCACGCATTTCGACGCGGAAATGCTCGTTGGCGTTCGGCAAATTCCCGAGCGCATCTGCGATGTTGAGGGCGTCGATGGTCGTCGCAGGCCCGTCCGTTCGCAGGCGCGTGAGCGGCGCCGCGTCGGGGCCGATCGCTCTTCCGAGCGCTTCCAGAGCGCCTGGGAGGTCGTTGGCCGCTTCAGCGGCGAAGGAGCCGCGGGCGTTGAGTGTGGAGAGTTGCGCGCGCTCGACGACGGTCGCGACGGTGGCACTTCGGTCGGCCAGCGAGCGCTCGGCGACGAAGGCGCCGAAAATCGGTTCTACTTGGCGATCATAGCGGGCCCGGAGGACCGTCGCCGCCTCGCCGGTGTAGGTCTTCGCACCGAGAGCGCCACGGTCGCGCGTGGCAAACGCAGCCATCAGGCCGCTCGTCCCCGCGTAGGTGCCGCCCATCGTCTCATAGCCAAGGGCGAGGGCGAGCGCGGCGCGGGTGTTCGGCAAGAGCGCCTTGGCGCCTGCCGTCGCGCGGACGAAGAGTTCAATCGCGCGCGTGGCGAGGGGATCCGTGCGGTCCCAGGGATCGTCGACAAGGAGAAGCAACGACGCGGCTGCGGCGGCGCCATCGGCGAGCGCCTGCGGGTCGTCGGGCGTCGCGGCGAGGGTCGCTTCTGCGCGGCCGAGCAGCGGAATCGCCACCGCCGTCGCGAGAGGGACGCGCGCATCGAGCTTCGCGACCGTCCCCGGGTCGGCAACTCGTGCCGGCGCGACCTTCGCGCTCAGGGCGTCAACCCACGCGTCGAAGGTGTCGTCCTTCACCACGAAGGGGCCGTTCGGCGTCGGATAGCTCCGTTCGGTCGCCGTGAGCTCATCGAGGAGGCGCCCGTCCCCCGCTTTGGCCGGCGTCACCTGCGCGATGCGGACGGCGACATTCGTGAACCGGCGGTCGGCGACGCGCGCAAAGATGCGGTCCGAATTGTCGATTTTTGCTCGAAAATCCCCGGTAAACGACGCGTTCGGCAGCGGCGTTCCCGGGGCTGGTGTGGAAGCATTGTCGCTCGGAGCCGGCTTCTTCTTGCAGGCGGCGAGCGAGGACGATGCAGCCAAGAGGGCGAGGGCAGAGGCAACCAGGCGCGGGGCAAAAGGCTTCACGCCCCCGCGGATACTCGGACTCCGCGCCGATCGGTTGTGGCGTTCTGCCCCAGTCGGTCAGACGCCGCTGACGTGGAAGTCGAGGGCGCCAAGACCGAACGTGTCCCCGCCGGCGAGGCTACTCCGTCGCTGGTGGCGCTCGTGATGGATCGCACACAAGGCTTCGGGATTGTTCGTCCTTTCGCGCTCAGCGACGCAGGACGGGCAGGGCGGTTCCGCTCAAGTTCATCGTCTTCAATGCGGTCCGGATCGCTCGTCCCCGGAATGGCGGCGACCGCGTGAATGACCGCCTTTGCGTGCCCTTTCGCGAGGCGTCGTGCGACGCGAAACGCCTGGGCGGAGAGATCGGAAAAATCGATACCGACGACGAGAACGAACGGATGAGTCATGGCAAAAGCCTCCGAGGCGCCGCACAGCGAGGATCGTGCCGGCGCGCTCGGAACCTGAAGCGCAAAAAATTCAAGGCGCAACCGCTGCGCGGGATGCCGGCGTTGCGCGCGGCGCGCCCCGTTTGCACTCAAACCTTGCTGGCGGTGCGGAGAACGACGCCGTGATTGTCGAAGACGGCTTGGGCGATCCGCTCGGTAAGTGCCCGTTCGAGCTCCTCGGGATGCTCAAAGAGGGACCATGCCGGGGTGTCGTCGGTTTCGTGGGGGATCGCGAGGGAGGGGCAGAAGCGCGTCGATGGGGCAAGATGCCCCACTCCGTCTGCGGTCAGTCGGCGAGGCCGAGCGCGTCGGCCTGGGCGTTCTGGCGTTCCACGGCAGCCTCATCCCCGGCGGCCGCTGCGAGCCCAAGCCAGACGAGGCCCGAGGCGGCCGGGTGCTCGGTGAGAAGGCGATGAAACGCCGCTACGTCTTCCGTCGCAGGGAGCGCGAGCGTCCCGAACACCCCTGGAACGGCCTCATTCTCGACAAAAACACGATAGCTTTCACCGCTGTGGCGTTGGAGTTCTCCGCCGGCCTCGTCCACGGCACGGCGCAGATCCCCCCAGGCCTCGTCGGAGGGGGCGGCGCCATCGAGGGTAAAATACACGTAGTTGGGCTGCGCCAACACAGCGAGTGCAGGATACACGTAAGGGGACTCGCGGGTTCCGTCGCCGTCGAGCGGCTTGGGGCGCATCAGGAACGTGGTTTGGTAGAACTGGGGGCGGTCTGGGGCGCTGATCACGAGTCCGCGTGCGGTCGCCGGGCCGGTCCGCAGGGCGAAGGTTTCGAAGGGGCTTTCCAGGTCCTCGAAGCCGTCATCGAGGCGGAGCCGACAGTAGGCCCACGCTTCGTCAATCGGGTCGCTGTCGCTGCCTGATTCTGGAGGATCTACGGGGAGTTCCAGGGCGGCTGCGCTCGCACGTACCGCCGGCCAGTCCCCGAGCCGCGTGGCGAGGAGGATACGCTCCCAATGGTCGTTCGGATCGGGGGTGCGGGCGCAAATCGCCGTGTAGTAGGCGAGTGCCGCCGGGTAGTCGTCGAGGGCGATCGCCGCTTCGGCGGCGAATCTTCGTGTATTCATCACTGAATCGTCGCCGGCGATCACCGCGTCAAAGGCCTCCCGCGCGCCCCGGTAGAGGCGCATGCGCTCATGGCGCCCGCGTGCTTTTTCTGCGGCGGCGCGCGCATCGAGGCCGCGTAAGAAGTAGCCGTCGGAGGCGATTCCTGGCGAAGAGCGAGCAGCGAGGAGCGCCTCGACGAGTGTCGCTGTTGCCGCCCGATCGCCGGCAGCACGCAAGACCGCGCCGTAGACGTAGGTGACCTCGCGCTCGTAAACGCCGGCGGCGACGAACGGTTCAAGGAGGGGGCGGGCGTCGTCGAGGAGGCCCGCGTGGAGGTAGGTTTCCCCGAGCGCGACCGCGAGCGGCACCCGGTCCAACAAAGGCTCCTGCCGGGTCGCCTCAACTGCCATTTCCAAGAAGATCAAACGTTCATCGGCGGAGAGAACTTCCGCGCGATCGCGGAGCATGCCGAGAAGAGCCTCGGATGTTCGTGCTTCGACGGGGACCGTTTCTTTCCATGCATCATGCAGTTTTGTTTGAAGCGCTTCGAGCATCGATTGAAAATCCCGCAGCACTTCATCGGGATCCTGGGGCCGCTTCGGCAGCTCCGCGACGGTGCTCCCGAGCACCGGAAGCGGGCGGAGCTTGTGACGGAGGCGCGTAAGGCGACGGACCGCCTGCCGGAGGGACGGCGGAGAGGAGCGGGCCACAGCGAGGCGCGCGTGGATCTCCGTCGTGTGAAAGGCGGTCCGGAAGGCGCCGTGGGCCTCCAGTGTCGCGCCGAACTCCTCCAGGAGCTGCCCGAGGTGCGCGTCGTTCGGGGCGACTCCACCGGCGACGAAGAGGCTCATTGTCTCGGCCCAGCGCTCGTAATATGCTGGAGTTGCAATAATTTTTGCGAGGGGAGGCAGCGCCGCTTCGGCGTCCGCCCAGCGGCCAAGCTCGGCAAAGACGCGGGCGCGGGCGAGCATGTAGCGGGTGGTGTCGTCGCCGTCGTCGGGCCTCCGGTCGAGCGCTTCGAGGGCAAGTTCCGGCTCGCCGAGGTCGAGGTGGGCCTGCATGCGGTCGCCCCACAGGTTCGTCCCCCCGCGGGTCCCCGCCGCGGCGAGTTTCGCCTCCTGGCCATCGAGGAAGGCGATCGCCCCGCGCGGATCGCCGCCGTCGACGAGGGCAGCCGCGTACTCGCCAGTGATGCAGACGAAGCAGGGCCAGGTCGCGTCGATGCGGGCGAGCGTCTCTCCGGCGACCGCGCGGCGCTCCTCGGCAAAGCCGGGCCCATCGACGATCCCGTAGGCGACCCCAAGATCTTGAACGGTACAGACCGCTTGCGGGCATCCGTGCGCCGCTTCGCTGTGGGCAAAATCGACGAGGGCGACCGCATCACCGAGCGCCTTTTCCCCTTCGAAGCGCTTCAAGACGCGACTTTGCAAATCCCAGTGGCGAAAGAAGAGCTCGACCCACGGCAATTTGGCCGCCTTCGCGAGGGCGAGCGCTTCCGGAATCGCCGCATCGAGCTTCGCGTGATCGTCGTCGGTCACGTAGCCCGGCACCTCGCGCATGAGCGTCGCGAGGCGCTTCGCTTCCGGCGTCTTTTCGCCTTGGAGGGAACGCGTTGTTTCGTGGACCCAGCTCCAAATATTCATGATTTCAGACCTTTTTGGACGCGGTGGCGCTTGCGAGGAGGGTGTCGACGGTCGCCGTGTAGGCGGTGAGCGCCACCCCGAGCTGGGTGCCATCGCTGGGGGTGCCGGCCCCGGCGAGGAGCGGAATCAGACTCCGCAAGAGGACCAGCGGCGGCGATTCGGCGCTCCACGCAGTGGGGGCGGCGAGCAAGCGGGCGATCGGTGGACAGTCGCAGTTCACGAAGAGCCGCGTCTTCACCGTTGCCTGAATCGTCCGCGTATACAAACGTGCAAGTCCCAGCGCTGCGCTCGCAATTTTCTTAGCCGCTTCATCGCTTTCTACTCGCGCCTTGAGTTCGGCGTCGCGATCGGGCACGAGGACGAACGGGAGGTTGGCCGGCGCGAAGCGTGCCGCGACGATTTCCTGGCCGGTTGCCCCAAATAGCGTATCGAGCATGCCGC
Source organism: Sorangium cellulosum (assembly GCA_020720045.1). Lineage (GTDB taxonomy): Bacteria > Myxococcota_A > Polyangia > Polyangiales > Polyangiaceae > JAAFHJ01. The sequence goes on from DYPH01000009.1 coordinate 10,934, forward strand.
GTTGGTCGGCGGTAAGTGTCGTTACACGTTCGAAAATTTCCTCGTTCCCCTCGTCGGTCCCGAGGCGCACAACCCGGCCACCCCGGCGCTCCGTGTAGCGCAGTGCGAAGCGGTAGACGGCGTAGCGGGTGCCGGTGGCGACGGGCGTTTGCAGCGCGCGGAAGAGCATCTCCTCGAAACCGCCGTGCTCGGAAAGCGAGACATAAACGGTCCCTTCTCCCCGTTTGAGAAGGCGCTTGACGGTGAGATCCCCTTCCGAGGTAGGGAGAGTGAGTTCATCGGCCAGAACGTCAAAGAGGGCGGGGCTTGCCAGCGCGGCGCCGAGGAGTGCTTCGTTGTGGCGGGTGAGGACGCGCCGCCAGGTCTCCGGTTCCTCCTTGGAGAGCGTCGCGAGCCCACGCACAAGCGACGCCTCGATGTGGGCGGCGGTCGCGTCAAAAAGTGCATCTTTTTGAAGGTCTTCGCGGCTCGCCGTCGGTACAAGCCGCCGCGATTCGACGGCCCCCGCGACGAAGCCGGCCCAGGCGGGGAGGAGGTCGCGCCCGTCGTCGTCGAGCATCATTCCGCGGACGTAGATGGTGAACACGCGGTTATCGCTGGTGCCGTAGGTTGCGCCATCTTGGAGCCATAGAACGCCAGCGACATCGGTGCTGCCGTCGGTCGCGGGGGCGATCGGAATCGTCGCCAGCGGCGCAAAGCGTTTTTCCATCCGTTCCGCGAATGAGAATCGCAGCTTTCGCGTCCGAAGGGGATTTGTCTCCTCGATACGCCACGGCGGTTTCTCCGCATTGATAGCGACGGGATTGTCCCCGACAAAAACCGGAATCGTAAGGAGCGCGCAGTACTTCTCCAGGACGCTCCGGAGCGCATCTTCTTCGGCAAGCGCGCGAAAGCTCCCCTTCAGCCGAATCTCGACGACGGTCCCGATCGCGCGCGGCGTGCACTTTTCCAGGGTGTACGTCTCTCCGGTGACGCTCTGGTAGCGATACCCCTCTTCGGGGGTTTGGTAGCTCGTCGTCGTGACGACGACGCGGTCTCCGACGACAAAAGCCGAGAGGAACCCAAGACCGAACATGCCGATGAGATCGTTGCTCGGATCCTCGAGCGACGCATCATTGCTCGTAGATCGGCTCCGAAGCTCGCGCGTCATTCCGGTACCTACCGTCGCGAGGTAGCGAACAATCTCGCTTTCGGTGAGGCCGGCGCCGCGGTCTTCGACGATCAGCGTCCCCGTCCCGTCGACGCGTACGTAGATCGCCCCCTCCGTCCCCGTCTCCTTGCCGGGCGCTTCGATGCGTCGCCGGACGCACGCATCGTGGGCGTTTTGGACGAGCTCGCGCACCGCGACCAACGGTGTAGAGTACAAGTTATTTCCGAGGACGGTCATGAGACCGCTGAGGTCGACGCGGGTCGTATGCAGGCGCTGCGGTTCGCTCATGGCGCCGCATCTTCGTCGAATCCGGGTGCGGTTACGAGGGGATCTCGGTCGTCGCTAGTCGCACATCGGATCGCCGGGCGGGCAGCCGCCGAGGTGGCGTACTGGCGCCGATTTGACGACGGGCGCGCGCGGAAGAAGCGCTTCGCCGTCGTCGCGATGGTCACGTGCGTATGCGATGTCGAGCGCGTCACCGAGCGCTGCAACCCCCGACGCACCGGTGACGACGACGAGGGCGACGAGCGCGACCCGCGTGAAGAGCGGGGCACGACGCGGGCGCAGGCAGGCGGTCGGGACCGGGCGGCCGTTCGCATCTGCTTCGTAACGAATGCAGAGTGCACCCATCGTTCCCGAACGTTCATGGTCGGCCAGGAGGCGATCGACCTCGGTCACCGTCACCGCCGACAGGTTGTGGACCTGCTTGTTGCAGGCGGGGCAGGGGCGGGAATCCCCCTGGCGCGGGACCTCGGCTTCGCGCCCGGCGGCGGGGAGCGGGCAGGGGCGAGCGATCGAGATCGACGCGAGCGGGAGGCGTTTGTGCGGCGAAGCCATCGCAGGGGAACACCGGCAACCGGCGCCGCCTTTGGTGGGGCGTGGGGCGAGCGATCATGCGAGGGTGCCGCGATGTTGAAGATTCACGAGATCACCGAAGCCGACGGCTCGCTCACCGCGATCGCCGTCGCCGTCGAAGCGGGGGCGGTCGGTCTGGCTACGGCGGGGCGGTTCCTGCCGCTCCCGGACGGGGCCCTCGATGCCGTCGTGCGCCGCTTTGGTGGGCCGTTGGAACCGTCCGAAACTGTTCGAGAAGTGGGCGTTCTCCCCCTGCCGGACGGACGCTCGATCAGGCACGTTCGCCACCTGGCACGCTTCGACGTGATCGCCCGCGACTACGTTGCCCTCACGCCGGTCGGCGGCGACGACGAGTATGTGGCGCTCGCAACGACGGTCGCCGGCGCATGGATGCATCTTGCACGTGGTTTCTCGCGGACCGAATAGACCTGCCGTTCGGAAAATGCGCAGAATCTGCGTTTGTCGCGCAAGAAAACGCCATTGACGCAGCGACTGGGCATCGCGTCAACGGCGCGTTTCTGAGAGATTTTCGAGCGCGCTCGTCGTGGCATACCGACTGCTGAGCGGCGCGGCTTTCTCCCGGAGATCGCCGATGATTCCCTACGTCAAAGGGCGCGTTGCCCGCCAAGCCCACGTCGAACTCCCCGCGGGGACCTGCGAGGAAGAGTACGCCCGATCGGGCTTTTCCGGCCGCTATGCACACCTTTATCGGACGGCACCGCCCGTTGCATGGTCACGCATCGAAGGGCCCCTGAAGCCGCGCGCCTTCGACCTGCGCGGCGTGGCAGCGGCAACCGGCGACTACCTCGCCGATCGCCGGCCCCAGCTTCAGAATGACGACGTCGTCGTGAGCTTCGCGCGTCTATCTGTTCCCATGCGTTGGTTTTTTCGCAACGCAGACGCGGACGAAATCCTCTTCGTGCACACCGGCGGCGGCACCCTCGAAAGCGACTTCGGCCCGCTCACCTACCGCCGCGGCGACTACCTCATCATCCCCCGCGGGACCGTCTACCGCCTCGTGCCGAGCGACGTCACCTCGCTCCTCGTGATCGAAACCCGTGGCGAAGTCCGCTTCCCGGACCGCGGTATGCTCGGGCAGCACGCCCTCTTCGATCCCGCCGTCGTCGACGTCCCATCGCCCGTGGAAGGAGAGCCCGGATCGTCCCTCGCCGCGAATGACGAGGGCGAATTCGAACTCCGCATCCTCGCACGCGGTGCGGTGACGCGTGTATTTTACCCCCATTGTCCGCTGAACACGGTCGGCTGGAAAGGGACGCTCTCCGTCCAGCGACTCAATGTGGCCGACATTCGACCGGTCTCGAGTGACCGTTACCACCTGCCGCCGTCGGCACATTCGACGTTTGTGACCGATGGCGTCGTCATTTGTTCGTTCCTCCCTCGCCCGCTCGAGAACGGGGATCCGAACGCGATGAAGGTCCCCTTCTATCATTCGAATATCGACTTCGATGAGGTCCTCTTCTACCACGATGGGGAGTTCTTCAGCCGGACCGGGATCGACGCTGGGATGCTCACCTACCACCCCGCCGGGATCCATCATGGCCCGCAGCCGGGCGCCGAGGGGCGCTCGAAAGCGGCGAAAGAGACTCAGGAAGTCGCCGTGATGATCGACACGCGCCGCCCGCTTCACGTCGTCGACGGGGCCGCTGGCGAGGTCGTTGACTACTGGAAGAGCTGGGGCGCGCCGTGACCCACGCTTCGACATTTACCACCGCACAGGCAGCACGAGAAGTGACGATGAACGCAAATAATCCCATCGGTCTTAATGGCATTGAGTTCGTCGAATGGAGCGGTCCTGATCCGGAGCGACTGGCCCAGATCCTTCGCGACTTCGGCTTTTCCAAGGTGATGCGCCACGCGACGCGCGCCGTCGACTATTGGCGCCAGCACGACATTCACATTCTCGTGAACGTCGAGCCGGGGTCGTTCGCCGCGAGCTTCCAGGTCGAACATGGGCCGTGCATTTCGGCGATGGGATGGCGGGTCACCGACGCCGAGAAGGCGCTCACCGAAGCAGTCCTCCGTGGCGCGGTCGTCGCCCCTACGCGCGACTACGGGCCGCCCGCGATCCGCGGAATCGGCGACAGCCTGATCTACTTTATCGACGACCGCAGCCCCGCCGCCGACCGCTACTCCCGGCTTGGATTTGTGCCCCATCCGAATGCGGAATTCCGGCGCGACGCCGGCTTCCTCGGGATCGACCACCTCACGAACAACGTCCCTCGCGGGACGATGCAGGCGACTGCCGACTTCTACAAGCGGGTCTTTGGCTTCACCGAGGTGCGCTACTTCGACATCCGCGGGAAGAAGACGGGGTTGACGTCCTACGCGCTCCGATCCCCCTGCGGTCAATTCTGCATTCCGATCAACGAAGGCAGCGAAGACAAATCGCAAATCGACGAATATCTTCGCGAGTACAAGGGGCCGGGCGTCCAGCATCTCGCCTTCTTGACCGACGACATCCTCAACTCCCTCGACGCGATGGACGGCGGGACGATCGAGACCCTCGACATCGACGACGAATACTACCGCGAGGTCTTTGACCGCGTTCCGAACGTCACCGAGGACCACGAGGCGATCCGTCACCGGAACGTCCTCGTCGACGGAGACGCCGAGGGGTACCTCCTTCAGATCTTTACGAAGAATCTGATTGGCCCGATTTTTATCGAATTGATTCAGCGGAAGAATCACCTTTCCTTCGGCGAAGGAAATTTTGGGGCGCTCTTCCGTTCCATCGAGCGTGACCAAGAGCTGCGAGGCGCACTGTGAACGCGCGAAATCCGCCGGTGGAACTCGCGCCGCCATCGAGCGCGGCCGATTTGCGCGCCTTCTCGACCGTTGAACATGACACGTGGCGGCGCCTCTTCGCCCGGCTCGGCCCCTGCCGGGAGTCGCAGGCCCATCCGCTGTTCACGCAAGGCCTCGGCGTGCTCGGCATCAACGGAGCCGCCATCCCCAACCTCGACGCCGTCAACCGGCGGCTCTTTGCGGCGACCGGCTGGCGCGGCATCGTCGTAGCCGGTCTGGAGGATGGTCCGAGCTTCTTCGCGATGCTGGCGCGTCGCGAGTTCCCGATCGGGAACTTCATTCGCGACGCGCGAGACCTTTCCTACACGCCCGAGCCGGACGTCTTTCACGATCTGTACGGCCATTTGCCGCTCCTTGTAGACGAGCGCTATGCCGCATTCTGTGAGGAATTTGGAGTGGTTGCGTCGCGTCATACCGACGACCCTGCCCAGCTTCGCCAGTTCGAGCGCCTCTTCTGGTTCGGCGTGGAGTTTCCCCTCGTCGAGACCGACGCCGGTCGTCGCATTTTCGGTGGCGGCATCCTCTCCTCGTTTGGCGAGTCGAACTACGCGCTCTCCGACGAGCCGGAGGTTCGCCCCTTCGACATCGAGGCGATCCGCCATCAGGAATTCCGGATCGACGAGATGCAGCCCCGCCTTTTCGTGCTCGACCGCCCGGAGACGCTCTTTGGCTGTCTCGGCGCGTTTGAAGCGGGACTTCGCTAAATACTCTTTGCCGCTTCTCGGAGACTCTTATGAAGAAGTACCAGGAACAGTCGGTTCTTTTCGTCGAGATCAATGAGGCGGAGAAGTATTTTCTCGATCGATACCTCGCCCGCGGCCTCCTCCCGAACTTTGCCAAGCTCGCGAAGGATGGAGCGTTCGTCGTCACGAAGATCCCCGGCTGGAGCGACGACGGAACCCCCGGCTCGCGGGCCTGGCGAGACATTATGCCGTGGGTGATTTGGCCCAGCCTCTACACGGGGCTCGCCGCCAAAGATCACGGCGTCGTCGCGTTTGGCCAGGACACCGCTCCACTCCAGGGCAAGTGTCTGTGGGACGTCCTCGATCGGCACGGGATCTCTGCGGGCGTCTTCGGGAGTCTCCAGTCCTACCCGCCGCGCAACCACGGCCAAATGCGCTTTTACGTGCCCGATAGCCTTTCGGATGACGCAGCCTGCTTCCCGCCGGAGGTCCGCCCCCTCCAGGAGTTCTGCGTTTCAGCGGCCCACAATTACTCGGAAGATTTCCTGACTCATGCCATCGAGGGGGCGAAGCACCTTCTGCAGAGTCCACGCTGCGGCGTGCAAGCAAAAACCCTCGCGAAGCTCTTCCTGCAGGTTCCTCGCGAGAAATGGTACGGGCCTCATATGGAGGCCGACCGTGCGTTTCTTCATTCAGCATTGTGCGTCGATGCGTTCAAGTATCTGTACGCGAAACATCGGCCGCGGTTCGCCACGGTTCACATGAATCATATCGCCTACTCCCAGCACCGCTATTGGCGGGCTGCGGAGCCGGCGCGCTTTTCGGACGAACTCTCGGAGACCGACACGCGCTTCTTTGCGACCGCCGCCGCCCGCAACGCCTACGAGGCGAAGCATGCCGATCGCATCCAACGTGCCTTCGTCTACGCGGACGAAATTCTGGGCGAGCTCCTTGCGTTAGCGGGGGACGAGACGCTCGTCGTCGTCACGACGGCGCTCGGTCAGGAACCGATCGACCCCGTCCACGAGATTCACAATCCTGTCGTTCGTCTAACGAACGAAATCGCGTTCTTTGATGCCGCTGGTCTCAAGAACTACCGCGTTTATCATCAGATGAATCCAGATTTGACGATTACCTTCCTCGAGGAATCCGAAGCTGCGGAAGCCGAAAAGATCGTCGAGGCCTTCTACGTCGATGCGGGAACGCCCACGAGCGCCGAGCCAGCACCGCTCTTCACCGTCGAGCGGATCGGGCGCCAGCTCTTCTGCGAGTTCCGCATGCCGGTCGGGCTTTACGGGAGGACGAATGGCGTGACGATTCGCCACCGGAACCGTCCGTCGCTCGCATTTCCGTTTGGGGAACACGTCTCCCAGCACGGCACGAACGACCAGAGCACCGCCCAGCATCGCGACGACGGTTGGCTCCTCATCGGCGGCAAGGGGATGAAGGTTGAAGCGCTCCGGAAGGAGATCGCCGTGACCGAGGTCGCGCCGGCCATTCTGGGACTGTTTGGGCTGCCGCCGGAGCCGTGGCAGCAATTGAACGGCGCGCCCTTCACCGTCACGCCCCGCTAGTTCGCGGTCCTTTTTTCGGCGAATGCGTTCTCCGATCCGGTGGCTCGCCGGACGGAGACGAACGCCTAGGCGCTCCGCGCTTTTTCTTGCGCGAGTGCTTGACGCTCGCGATGACGTCGGTCAAAACGCGCCGGTCTCCCATCCTGCACGTCGCAGGCGCTGGGCAGAAAGAAAGGCGCGAAGAACGATGCACCCCTCGGTACCCTACGGCTCGCGCTGCTCCGAAAATCGCTGATTGTTCCCCTGGTTAGGGGCACGGCGGTCGGGTGGTGTGGGCCGTTTCTACGACGGATTCACGCTTCTTTCTTTTGACCTCTAGGGCGTTTCTTTCCTGCCTTCGTTGCCGTTTCCTCTGCGCCTTTGGCGCTTCTGGTCGGGCGAGGGGGAAGGGCGCCACCCCAAGAATATCCCATGGGCAATCGCAAATTCGTCGATGGGCCGCGCACCGAATCCTCGGTCGCCGGCCATCGGCATCAACGCCTCCAAGAACTCATCCACGAAGAACTCGCCGCCCTCTTTCGCGACGACGTGGAAGACCCCTCGCTCGACGGCCTCGCCGTGCGCGCGGTCGTCCTCTCCGTCGACTACCGAAACGTACGCGTGCATCTTGCTGGGGATTCCCAGGTTTCCGTCGATTTACCGGTCGCTCGCGCGCTTGCGCGAGTTACGCCGTTTCTGCGGGCGCGCCTTGCAGAAAGCCTCGATCTCAAACGAGTTCCCGAGCTTCATTTCGTGGTGGATCGCTGAGTCTGTGTCGCAAGGTTGCCGCCTTGCGACACAGAGAGCGGAGGTAGGGACTTCGGTTCCTGCCTCCTTTTTGCATGGGCGCGAAGAAAAAGTGAATACCGCCGGAAGGGTTTTTATCGCTGCCTGGTTGCATTCCCGAGGCCGGCAACGAGGCCGCTTTCCCCAAGGAGGCTTCCCTACCAGAGACTCGAAAGTGTTCATCTTCCCCCAGCGAAAGTGACGAGAAACCTGCAAAGAGAAAGGACATGCGCATAGGCGGATCGTGCCCGGTTGCGAGAGCGACCCGGGGCAGGATTCCGCTTTTTTGTCGCATCGGTCCTCGCTCTTCTGGGCGAGCCCACGTAGCCTGCGCGCATGCGTTCGCAGCGAACTCCGCGCCCTTTCCCGCTCGCCGCCCTGATCGTTGCCCTCGCCGCTCTTCCGGTGCTCGCGTGTGCCGACGAGGCGACCGTCGATGAAGTGACGGAAGACGATCTCACGGCGACGAACAAGGTCGTCCCCAACGATGTATCGTTGCTCGTCCCGCTTCCGGCTGCCGCCGACCTCGATGCACTCATTCCCGCATCTGCGGCCGGTTCAAAAGGGGTTCTTGTCCCCGAGACGACCTTCGGTGTGTTGCCGCCCCTCGATCCGCTCTCGCCGGCGAAGGGGGCTTACACGAACTTCCGCGTCGTCGGCCTTCGCGTCGATCCCTGCTTCGCCCTCCCTGGCGCCCCGGAATCGGCCTGCAAGAATCAAATTCGGTTGGTGCTCCAACCGTTGTACGTCGACCCGGGAGACAGCAAGAAGGTCCTCGCCGCCGACGCCGCGATCCACGTCTTCTACGACCAGACCCGTGAGAGCCTGCTCGCCTTCGTGAAGCAGTTTTTGGCATTGAAAAAGGCCTCCGGTGGCTACCGTTCGTCGATGGTCGGCCTCCACCCGCTCCTCACGAAGGAGGGGCCGCGCGGCCCGTTTGCGAAGGGCCTCCGCGACCTGCTGTTGGCAAACGTGGGCGGTGCGAACCTCTCGCGGGTCACCTTCCTCACGCGGGAGGCCTCCCGGCAAGAGCAATGGAAGCTCGGCGGCTTCGATTTTTCCGCCGGGAAAGCGACGTCGATGAAGATCGCTACCCTCGGCAGCGAGACCGTGCAGACGGTCTCCAATGCGGGTTTCGGTCTTTCGGCGTTCAACGTCACCGTGACGCCGCCGCCGAAGGCGAAAGACAACCTCTCGAAGCTCCTCAATAACTCGTCTTCGTTGAGCAAATCGGAGGCGCTCGCCGTCTGGCAGAGCGCGCTGCGCATCGAGAACCCGACGAAGCACAGCCCCGACACCATGGATTGTGCGAGCTGCCACCTCACGCACGCCCGCGGTGGTGTCGAGCAGACTTTTGCATTTGATGCGTCAACCGACGGGAACACATTCACCTCGGCGATCACGACCAAAGGGGCGACCGTGAAGAACGGCGGCGACCTGCACGCGTTCTCCTACAAGGGGGCGACCGCCCTCGTGAGTCAGCGGACGGTCAACGAGACCGCTTCCGTCGTGACGGCGATCAACGCGCTTCTTGCGGCGAAGTAGGGGCGGCTCGCAGGTACTCGAACATACTGCACAATCGGGCTACGCGCGCTTCGTCAACGGCTGATCGCCGGCGCTTCACCGGGTGGACGCCGACGATCGCTTCGACGGGGACCGATCGCGTGAGCAATACACCGTTCGGCGCCCGGTAGACGGGGAGCCCGGCGGCGCGGAGGTGCACGGGGTCGACGAGAAGAAGCAGGTCGACGTTCGCCCGCTTGCCGACGGTCGCGTCGACGCTCGCCGCGAGGTGGACGTGGGAGCGCTGGCCGGCGTGGATGCCGCTGGTGGCGATCGCCTCGGCGGCGGCGAGGGAGGTGCCGTGGAAGATCGGTGCATCTTCCAGGTATTCCATCCAGCTCGCTTCGATGGCGTCGGCGTCGACGACGGGGCCCGAGTGCCCTTGGACGGCACGAATCCGGTCCCCCTCGATTTCGAAGCGCTTCTTGTCGTTCTGGGCGACGGCGGCGTCGAGGAGGTCGCGCCGCATGCGGAGGAGGCGAAGGACGTCGGCGATCGGCGCGAATCCTTGGGGATCGAGGGGGAGGCCCTCTTCCACGGCGCCATGCCGTAGGAGCCAGGAGAGCCGCTTCGACGCGGTCTTGATCGGGGTCGAGGTGTTCATGGGGAGAAGTATGCGCGGGCGCCGCCCCGAGGGGAATTCGCCGTTGGACGAGAGCTATCGGGATCGCCGATAGTTCTCCTCGTGGATCTTGAGACATTGCGTGCGCTCGTCGCCTTCGCGGATGCCGACTGCAACCTGACCCGCGCCGGGCAGGCCCTCGGGCTCTCCCAGCCGGCGGTGCATGGGCGCCTCGCGGCGGCGGGGATCTCCTTCGGGAAGCCCCTCTACGAGCGCCGCGGCAGATCGCTTGCGCTTACCGACGCGGGGCGGAGCGTGCTCGGGTGGGCGCGAGACGTCGTCGAAGGCGAAACGCGGGTCCGCGCGGAAGTGAGTGGGGTCGCCTCCGCCGAGCAGATCGTCGTGGCGTGCGGCGAGGGGGCGCTTGTTCACCTCGTTGCGCCTCGGCTCGCCCCGTTCGCGCGGGAGGCGCCGGGAGTCCTCGCATTTCGGGTACTTGGCGGTGCCGCAGCGCTCGCCGCCGTCGCCGAGGGGCGGGCCCATCTCGCGGTAACGGTCGCTTCGGGAGAGGCCGCGACAGGGGGCCACTTGGCGATTCGCGTGCTTCTCGAAAGCGCGCCGGTTGCCCTTTTCCCGCGCGAAGGCCCGCGTTTGCCAGGGAGAGCGCCGACGCTCCCCGTGGCCGAACTCCTAAAACATCCGCTCTTGTTGCCGCCGCGCGGTCGACCGCTTCGCGAGCAATTTGAAGGGCTTGCCGGACTTTGTCGAAAGCCGCTTCGCGTCGCCGTAGAGGTGACGGGGTGGGAAGCGGTCGTCCGCCTTTCGGAACTCGGCGTAGGAATCGGAATTGTAAACGACTTTGTTCAAACCCCCGCGCTACAACGAAGGGCGATTGTTGGGACGACGCGTGTGACCTATGCCGCGTTTCATCGCCCCGGTCGAAGTTCCCCGCTCCTGGCGAGAGTCCTCGCGCTCCTTGGGGGGGATAGCATTCCGCGCCGCAGTCGCCGGTAGCTCGACGCTCGATCCGGTCAGGCGCTGGCCGCTAGCATTTCCGTCGATGCGCGCATCGAGCGGTCGTGAAATTTTCCAAAGAAAACAAGTGCAACGGCCGCGCCGATGCCGACGAGGAACATGTCCCGCTGGGCGTCCCAGACGTCGCCTTGACTCCCGAGGAAGGCCTGGCCGAGGTCGCCGGCGACGACGAGCGTCGTCCACCACTCGATGAGTTCCCAGAAGGCACCCGCTGCGAAAACAACCGAACCGGCGAGGAAGCCGAGCCAGCCGCCGACGACGAGCGGCGTCTTCCGCAGGAGGATTTCGCGCGCCAAGAGGGCGGGGAAGAAGCCGAGCGCGAAGTGCCCGATGCGATCGTAATGATTGCGAGAAAGGTGGAAGGTCTCTTTGGCCCAATCGCCGAGCGGTGTGTTGGCGTACGAGTAGAATCCGCCATAAATCAATACGAGAAGATGGAGAAACGTCCCGATATAGACGACGTCTGATAGTCGGAACTTCTTGAAGGTCGCCGCCTGCCAGGCGACGAGGAGGAGGCCGGGGACGACCTCCAGCGCCCAGTTTTTTCGGCCGGCCGGCGGGTTCCAGGCGGTCGCCAGGCAGATCAGCGTGAGCGCGGCGAGCAGAGCGAGCGGCAGGCGTTCTCCGACCCGGCTCGCTGGGCGGAGAAGATTGCGTTGGGCGGGGGGCACCGCGCGACTGTACGCCCCCTTGCAGCGACTTTGTGCGTTGCCGTGCGGGGTCGACCTGCACCCGGGGCGGCGGTTGCGGTAGCGTGCGCCGTTCATGCACTACCCGATGCATCACGCCCCCGCCGCTCCGCCGCCGCGCCGAGACCCGGAAGCGACCCGAAAGCTCGTCGGGTGGATCCTCTATTGGTTCTTCCTCGCCATCGGCGCGCTCCTCTTTGGAGCGATTTTCTTCGTTTCTCCGCTATTTTCGAAGCACGCCGATGTCGCCTATCACTCGCTCTGGGTCGGCATCTGCCTCGCGCTTCCGATGCTCCTCATTTACCTGTGGGTGCCTTGGATCGTTGATCGCTTCGATCCGGAGCCGCTCTGGGCGCTGATGACCGTCCTCGCCTGGGGGGCGATCGCCGGCTGCGGCTATGGGGCGCTGATCAACACCATGTTCCAGGGGATCGTCGCTGCGGTCACCGGCGACGAACAATTCGCCGATGCGGCCGGCGCGTGCATCAGCGCGCCGATCGTCGAGGAGGGGGTGAAAGGGCTCGCGATCTTCTGGATCTTCTATTTCCAAAAGCGTGAATTTGATGGCGTTGTCGACGGGATCATCTACGCGACCTTCGCCGCGCTCGGCTTCGCGGCGTTTGAAAACATCGTGTATTATGCACGTGCGAGCGACGCCCAGATCCTCGAAGGGAAGGACGGCGCCCTCGCCACGACCTTCTTCCTCCGCGGCATCCTCGCCCCGTGGGGGCACCCGCTCTACACGGCGATGACCGGAATCGGCTTCGGCATCGCCCGCGAGACGGAAAAGACCTGGGTCCGCTGGCTCGCCCCCCTCGGTGGCTATTGCGCGGCGGTATTCCTCCACTTCGTCTGGAACTTCGCGGCGACCGTCTCCGGCATGCTCATGCTCGTCATGTTGCCGCTCTGGCTTCTGTTCGTGGTCGCCTTCCTCGGGATGCTCGTTTGGCTCGTCGCCCGGAAGGGGAAGATCATTCGCAAGCACCTCGAGGACGAGGTTCTTCTTGGGAATATGACCCCTTACGAACTCGACCTCGTCTCGTCCCCCTTTGGGTCGTTCCGCGCCACGATGAGCTACGGCGGCTCCTTGGGCCGGAAATTCATCACCGCAGCATCCCGGCTCGGCCTCTCGAAATGGCACGCGGGGCGAGCTGCCCGGGGGCGCAAAATGACCGTCTCCGCCGACTTCGTCCTCCCGCTCCGTCGCGAACTCCACGACCTCCGCGCCCGCATTCAGCACGCGGTCGGGCGCCCGATCCCGATGCCTCAGGCTTGGGATCCGAGCCAGGCGCCGCGAAACGTGCATCCCCAGCAGCAGCATCCCCAACAGGGCTACCCCCAGCACGGCTACCCGCCCAATAACCCATGGGGCCGGCGGTGAAGCAACTGCAATCTACACGTATTATCCTGGTTCGGCACGGGCGGACGAAGGACAACGAGCGGCGTGTCTTTCAAGGGCAGAAGGGGGGACCCCTCGACGACGTCGGCCAGCGCCAGGCGGTGCTCGCCGCGGGGCGCCTCGGCAACAAAGAGATCGATGCCGTCTATGCCTCCGATTTGATTCGTGCTTCCGAGACGGCGCGCATTCTTGCGACACCCCACGGCCTCGTCGCCGAGCTCGATCCGCGCCTGCGTGAGGTCGATGTCGGCGGGTGGTCGGGCCTCGGGACCGACGAAATTCGCGTTCAGTTTCCCGAAGAGTACAGCGCCTGGAACCGTGGCGACGACGTGCGTCGGGGGGGAGGCGAGAGCTACGCCGACGTCGCGATCCGGATGGAGCAGGCGATCGACGAGCGGGTGAAGCTCACGCCGCGGACGACGATGCTCTTCGTGAGCCACGGTGGCGCGATCCGCGCCTACGTCGCGCGGGTCACCGGCTGCCCGCTGCCGGCGCTCGGGGCGGTCGCGAACACGGGGATCAGCGTGCTCGAGCGCTCCTCGAAGGGGGCGCGGCTCGTCGTGTACAATGACACCGCTCATCTCGGAGACGTCGCGCTCAAGACGTAATCTTTGCGCAAAAACGCCGATTTTGCAGCGACGATGGACGCACGCCCGCTTCCATCGTCGCCCTGTTTTTGTGCTAGTTCGTCGCACCCATGAGCGAAGCAGCACGCGGTCCTGGTCTCATTGAAATCGACGTTCGTGAGTTCGGCGGAAAGAAAGACGGGGTTCGCCAAGAGTCGAACGACCGCCTCTTCTTCCAGCTCTTCGTCTTCGACGCCGCCCCCGGCCAGAGCGGCGACGCCGTCGCCAAGCAGCTCGGTGAGCTCTTGACGGCGCGGAACATCAGCGGCGTCGTCTACGCCGATGCGAACGGCCCCCGTGGCGTTGGCCTGCTCACCTGGTCCTACGAGCCGACCCATTTCGTCGAGAACGTCCGCCCGCTCTTTTCAGAACCGGGACTGATCGATGTCACCTTCCGCGAAGATTTCACCATGCTCGGGCGCACCTACTCGCTCGGTTACGAGCCCGACCTCGCCCATGTGCTCTTCACGCGGCCGGTGAACAATGTTCTCGACGAGAAGCTCGGTTGGCACGTCTGGTACCCGCTCCGTCGCAACGGCGCCTTCGCCAAGCTCTCGCCGGACGAGCACGGTGCCGTGTTGAAAGAGCATGCAGTCATTGGCTTTTCCTACGGTCAGGCGGGTCTTGCCCATGACGTCCGCCTCGCGTGCCACGGCCTCGACGCCAAGGACAACGAGTTTGTGATCGGCATCGTGAGCGACAAGCTCCATCCGATTTCCCACCTCGTTCAAACGATGCGGAAGACCCGGCAGACGAGCGAGTTCATCTCCCAGATGGGCCCCTTCTTCGTCGGCCGCGTCGTTCATCGTAGTGTCGGTCCGTCGCCGGTCCCGCCGAGCGCCTGAAACGGGCTGCACCCCCGGAAGGGGCAAAACGTCGCGAGCGATTTTGAACGCTTCGCGACGTCTTCCGTTTCTGCTCTAAATGATGCGACCGGGCCGAACCGGACCGCGATAAGAGGCGACTGTGGACGCGAGCCTTCGTGAAGTCTTCGATTTGGTCGTTCGCTGGATTCACCTGATCGCCGGGATCATGTGGGTCGGCAACAGCATGCTCTTCAACTGGCTCGACAGAAACCTCGAGAAGCCGGAAGGGGCCAAGAAGGGGCTCTTCGGCGAGATCTGGATGCTCCATTCGGGGGGCTACTACCAGGTCGAAAAGAAGATGATCGAGCCTGGGCAAATGCCCAAGACGCTCCATTGGTTCAAATGGCAAAGCTATTCGACCTGGATCTCTGGCATCACGCTTCTCATTCTCGTTTACTACATGCAGGACGGCTTCCTCGTCGATGATGGGGCTCGCCTCACGACCGAGCAGGCGAAGGACTTCGGTCTCGCCTTCGTGTTTGGTGGATTTGCTATCTACGACCTTTTGTGGCGCACAATTGGCAGGAAATCCGAGCAGATCGCCCACGCGTTGACGCTTGCGATGTTCGTCGGGGCGCCGTTCTTGGCCTGCCACTTCCTCGCTGGTCGCGCCGCCTACATCCATGTCGGCGCGCTTATCGGCACCTGCATGGCGGGGAACGTTTTCCTGGTGATCGTCCCGTCCCAGCGCGAGTTGGTGAAGAAGACCGAGTCGGGAAATACCCACGATCTTTCGCTGAGCGACCGCGCGAAACAGCGCTCGATCCACAATAACTATTTCACATTTCCGCTGCTCTTCTTGATGGTGAGCAACCACTTCCCGCTCACGTACACCAACAAGTATCCGGCATTGATGCTGATCTTCTTGGCGACGATCGGGGCCCTCGTTCGCCACATCCTCAACATCCGCTTTACCTTCCAAGCCTGGATCCCGGCACTCGCGTCGGTGCTGACCATCGGCATCGTCGGCCTTGTGATGGCGGTCCGGATTTCGAACGCCTCGACGGTGCCGACGGAGAAGGTCCCCTTCGCGCGTGCGGAGGCGATCATCCAGCAGCGCTGCCTCCCCTGCCACGCGGCCCACCCGACGGACGACATCTTCACGGTGGCGCCGAAGGGGGTGATGTTCGACTCGAAGGAGCAGATCAAGACGCTCGCTTCGGAGATCAAGATGCGGGCGGTCACCTCAAAGCAGATGCCCCAGGGGAACAAGACGCACATCACCGACGAAGAACGTGCGACCCTCGGCGCATGGGTCGCTGGTGGCGCGCCGCTCGACTGAAGATGGTTGAAAACTTAGGGATTTTTCTGGCAATTCTCGCAGTTGCCGCCTGCGGAACGACAGTCCCAGGCACGACGGAGCCGAGTGACGCGGCGGTCGCCGACGGCCCATCCCCCACCCAAGAAGACGGGGGATCGACCGACGCCGCCCGCCCGACCGACGATGGCTCCGTCGCCGATGGCGCAATCGACGCCGGCTGCCCCAGCGACACCTTCTCCGACTGTTCGCCAATGACGCGCGCCTCGTGCACGGTCCCGCCGCTGCCTGCCGCGGGGGATGTGACCTGGCTTCCGAACGTCATCTACAGCACGCCTTTCCGGGGCACCGCCGGGGCGCAGCCGCAAGCGCTTGATCTTGCAGTGCCTAAAGTCGCGCGGGGCGCTCCGTTTGTCGTCATCGTCCACGGCGGCGGCTGGCGCGGCGGCGATAAGAGCGACCACCGGGACGACCTCCTTCGCCTCGCCGGCCAAGGGTATGTCGCCGCAGCGATCAACTACCGGCTCGTGAACAACGGGGCGGTCCCGAACCGCGCCCCCGCCGCCGCGAGCGACACCCGCTGCGCGATCCGCTGGGCAAAGGCCCATGCCGCCAGCTACGGCGCCGACCCCGATCGCGTTGTAGCCGTCGGCGCATCGGCAGGGGCGAACCTCGTCGCGCTGCTTGGGACTTCCCCGAACGACGCCGACCTCGACGCCACCGACGGCGGCGCCTGCGAGACGAGCGGCACCCCCAAACCGGCTGGAATTGTTTCCTATTACGGGCGGATGGACCTCCGGCGACCGCCGATCCCCGACTACCTCGTCGACTACATCGGCCGCGACGGCGATTGGCTCGGGCGCGAGTCGGCAAACTCGCCGGCGCTCCACGTCAGCGCGTTGGCCCCGCCGTTTTTGCTGATTCATGGCCAGGCCGACGGGACCGTCCCTGTCGAACAATCGCGTTTGTTTCACGATGCGCTCGATCGGGCGTCGGTGCCGAATGCGCTCGTCGAACTCCCCGGCCAAGACCATGGGTTTCCGCTTTTCGCGACGACCCCTGGTCACCTCCCCGCGAGCTGCTCGACGCTCCAGTTTCTCAGTCATTTCCAGCCAGATCCGCCGGTCTTGCGCCCCCAGCGGACCGTCGTGTACGTCCTCAAAGAGACGGCCCCCGGCGAGCAGATTTTCCTTCGCGGCGGCCATGCGAACGGGCTCGTCGCTGCCGGGAATGCGGCGCAGGCCTTTGAGCCGATCCGGTATCTCTCTACGAAGAATGCGACGTCGTCCCTGGGAAAGCAGAGCGATCTCTTTCTCGATTGGTCGAGCGACTCCCTCCTTGATTGGACCTGCGATCAATGGCCGGCGAGCTTCGGCCCGAGGCGAACGTATTCCTCCGACGGCTACGGGGAAGATCCCGAAAACCGTTGGGGGCTTCACGCTTGGAAGTTCGACGTGCTCATGGACGGCGCGCCCGGGGAGTGGTTTGAATTTAAAGCGGTTTTGAGGCGTTCTGGGGCCGGCGGGGCCCAAGACTCCTGGGAGCCCGATGTGAATCAGCCAGGAACTCCGTTTGTGACGGGAAATCACTGGGCGAAAAAGGGGGCGATCACGTTTGTCCGTTTTGGCGGCAGTGCAGTGACATCCTCCCCGCTTTGAGTCGGCGGTGCGAAAACGGCGCGCGCCCGCTGGGAGCGGCGGTTGGGGAATACGGTCGCCGTGTTGGTCCCCACAGGGTAGGCTGAGTCCTATGGCGCTCCACCCCTCTGCCCGCTCCTTCTCAAAGGCCCTTCCGCTCCTTGTTGCCCCCGCCATCGTTGCGGCCTGCGGTCTCTCCTTTGACGCTCTCCCGACGACGACACCGGTCGACGCTGGCGAGCGCGATACCGGTCCCGACACCTCCGTCGATGCCGCGAGGGACCAGAGTGCCCCCGACGTCTTCGTCCCCGACACCGGCCTCGACGCCGCCGACGATGCCGACGCGAACGTCATTCCCGACAGCGGCCCCGACGTCGCCCCCGTGGACAGCGGGCCAGCGTGCAACGACGCCCAACTGGCGGCGAACGAGATCACCGTCGCGACGTCGACGACGTTCCCCTTCAAGGCGAGCTATACCCCAGTATTTCTTGGGGCTGTGCCGGGCGGGAAGAAGCTCGGCGCGTGCGCCGTCGAGGGGGATTCGCTGGTCGTCGCCTACGACGTCGGCACCCCTACGGCGAGCCTCCAGCGGATCCCGCTCGTCCGGACCTGCGACGGCGCCCACGTCTCGTCGATCGGTGTGGCGGCAAAGATCGTCGATGCGCCGGGGATCGACCTCGGATTCCTAAGCAATCCGTACGCCTATGTGCCAACGCGCGCGTCGGCGACGGTGTTCCCCTATTTTGAATGTGCGAATGGCGCCGCCGCCTGCACCAAGAAGTTCGACTTCACGACGGGCGAGTTGACCGCCCCGTCGCTTTCCCTCGCGCTCCTGCCGGACATCTTCAATGTGGCGACACTCCGGGCTTACGCGACGTCGTCGGCGACCATGTATGACGTCGACAAAGCCTTGAAGACGTTGACCAAAATCAACACGCTCACCTCGTTCCCGGTTACGCAGCCGGTCGCCGTGGGCGCCGGTTCCCCAGTATTCGGCCCCCGCTACGCGATCAGCCCCGTCGACGGATTGATGAAGATTTCGTTCCTCGAGATCGACAACGATGGTGTCCTCATTCGGCCGAGCGGCGCGGCGATCTTCGCAACGACGACGATTCCGCTCCGCGGCGCCTGTCGGGACCTGGCGACCGGCGACATGATCTTCACGGCCTCTGACGGCAGTGGTCGCATCGACAGCATCAAGGGCTTCGCGAAGCCGTGACCGGAAATCAACTAACTAGATCACAACCACTAGATCTAGCTGACAGCTAGACTTAGTAGAAGAAGAACGGGTGCTTGGGCTTGTGCGGCGAACGTTGCATGGGCCCATTTCTATGCGTAATGCACCCAATCGTGCGCCCGCTGCCCGCCGGAGATCCGTCGTTCGCCCACGATCGGTCGCTCCGCCCTCCAAAGGCCACTCGCTCGCCCGAAAATCCCCACTCTTCCCCGCGAATTCCCAAACGCAAGACGCGCGGAAACAGACCCCCTTTTGAGAGCCTGTCCCGCGCTATTCAATTCGGAGGGCGGCGCGTTGCGCGACGCGCTTACGCCGCCGGCGAAAGCGCGTGCACCTCGCGCGGATACCCGTAGGTGAAATGCATTTTCCCTGTCCCCGCAGGGAACGTCACGCACCGCTTTCCGGCTTTCACCGCCTCCAAAGCGCTTCGATGGGCCTTCCGAAAGGCCCGCATTTCCGCGATCAAGCGCTTCGCGACTGCCAGGTCGCCCGCCGTCGTGTGGCGTGGGGTTCGCTCGCCGAACGGCTCAAAGCTCGTCGCTCGTGTGCGCGGACTCGTCGCCAGGACCCGCAGGCGACCGACAAATCTTCCCGAATGGCGCCGCCTTCCCTGTTTCACGTTCCGTTCGAGATGGGCCGCCGTCCGCTTTGTCATTTCCGAGAGATCGCCGAACAACACGATCGCTTCCGCCGGCGCCGCCAGCCGGAAGGTTACTTCTGGCGGGTTCGTTGCGTCGTCCTGGGCCAGGTACTCGAGGGGCCGCCGCACGACGACGGACTTCCCCAAGAGATCTTCCACAGAAGAGACCATTCCAGGCCACTCTTCCGGCGAAGCAACCAGCCCAGCCGCGACCGGATTGGCAATCACATAGGCGATCTTCTGGGCGATCGCCTCGGCCCCTTCGAGGCGATTGTATTTCTCGGAGCGCCGGCTAAAAATGCTCTCCGCGAGCCCGTAACGGACCTTCACCATGTTCGCGAACATCGCATTTCGCTTTTGGAGAAACTTGCCGATCTCTCCCCGGCGATCCAACAGGATTTCGTGAATATGATTCGACATCACACAGACGGCAATCACGGCAACGCCGTACGCCTCGGCATAGCGGGCAGTCGCGTATTGATAGAGCTGCTCCACGCTTGATGGGCGTGGCTCCCCGGGGCCTGATGCCGCAGCGCGCGTCTGTTTTCCAGCGCTTGCGTAGTTTGGCGTCAGCTTGTGGGCGCGCTCGACGCAGCGCCGTGTGACTTCGTAGAAGGTGCCGGGGAGGTATTGCTGGGGCGAAGACATGTCCGCCGCCCCCCAGGCCGCATGCCAACGCAAATTCCCTGGAAAATGCGCAGTTCACGAGCGGCGAGGGGGTGGCCCCGACCGAATTCGCCTGGCCCGGGCCAGGGGGGGAAGCGCCCGGCGAAGCGCCGGATCGGAGAACAAACTACAGGGCGAGCTCCCCTTGGCCGACGGTTGCGACGAAGGCGGTGCCCCCCTGAAGGGTGACAGGGGCAGCGTCGGCGGCGATGAAGAGCGCCTCGCTCGGGGCGAGCGTCATCGGGGGCGTGCCGTCGCTCGCGATCGTGGTGCCGGGGCCGATCGCGACGACAATCGCAGGGCCGTGGATGGGGCCGCTCCCTGCCGACGCGTTTGCGTCGAACTCCGCGCCGTCTCCCGCTTCGCGGACGGACGCGTTTGTCTCCGCCCGGCGTGACGCCGGGTCGGAGAACTCGTTTGCATCAGACTCCGCGCCGTCTCCCGCTTCGCGGACGGACGCTCCGCCCGCTTCGTAGCGGGCGAGGGCGAAATCGCGGGCCGGCGTCCGGTAGTGGGCGAAATGATCGGTGCCGACCGCCGGCTCAAAGACGACGACCGCGTAGGGGGCGATATCGAGGACCTTCGCGAGCTCTTCCCGGTCGACGTACTTCGGCGTGAGGCCGCCGCGGAGGACGTTGTCGGAGGCGGCCATGATCTCCACGGCGAAGCCCTCCAGGTAGGCGTGCAGGTTCCCCGCGGGGAGGTAGAGCGCCTGATTCGGCTTCAGTTCCAAGAGGTTGAGGAGCAGCGAGGTGATCGCCCCGGCGTCGTCCGGATAGGCGTCCCCGAGGCGGGCGAGCCAAAAATACGGGTCGGTCTTCGCCGTCGGCCGGCGCGCCTTGGCAGCCGCCACCGCCGGGCGGACGAGCGCGGCGCGGGCCTCTCCGGTGACGCCGAGGAGGGTCAGAAAGGCTTCGCGGAGGTTTCCTGCGTCGAGGAGGGTGACGATCGGGGCGAGGGCGTCGACCTCAAGTGCGCGAAGAAGCGCCGCGCTCTCGGCCGGCTCCCGGAAGCCGCAAAGCGCCCAGAAGGGCGTAAGTACGCAGACAAGTTCCGGTTTGTGGTTGTTGTCTTTGTAGTTCCGGTGGGGGGCTGCCCGCGGAATGCCGAGCGCCTCTTCGTGAGCGAAGCCGGCCTCCGCTTGCGCCTTGCTCGGGTGGGCCTGCAGGGAGAGCGGCTCGGCGGCGGCGAGGAGCTTGAGCAGGAAGGGGAGGCGCCCGAATTCGGCGGCGATCGCGGTACCGAGGAATTCGACCGGCCCGGAGGCGATCGCGGCGTCGAGGGGGCGGCCGTCGTCGAGGGAAGACGGGGCGTTCGGATGGGCCCCCATCCAGAGCTCGGCCTCCGGTTTTTCGCTCGGCGGAAGGCCCCGAAGGGCGGCGAGGTCCTGCGTGGAACCCCAGGGGTAGGCCATCACCGTGTTCGTCAGTCGCTGCATCGTCGCACCCACGGTACTCGACTTGCCCGCCGGCGGCCCACTTCGCTCCGCGGCGCTTTACGTGGCGCAACGCGGGATCACGCTTGGTGCGCGTCCGCCCGGAACCGCCGGAGGCGGTGAGGAAACGGCGCGCACACGTGCAGGTGCGCGTCCGCCCGGGAACCGCCGGAGGCGTCCGCCCGGAACCGCCGGAAGCGGTGAGGAAACGGCGCGCACGTGTCACTGACGAATCGTTGACGGCGGCGCCCGTTGCGGGGGACGCTCCCAGGAATATGCGCCGCTCGAATCTTCAAATCACCCCGTTTTTTCACGCGTTCTTGGCCGTCGGTCTCCTTGCCTGCGGCACAAACCCGCCCGCCTCGCCGGCATCGCCGACGCCCGAAGCCCCTCCAAGCGCAACGCCCTCCGCCTCTTCAACGGCCACGGCGCCGGTTGCCGCAACGCCTGCGCCGGCCGCCATTGAGCCTTCCGTCCACGGCTGCCGCCTCTTCCCGCTCCTCCACGAGCCGACCGTGGAGCGCGTCTCCGTCGCCCGTCTTTCGGCGAATGGCGGCAAGGGGGATTCGGTCGTGACCGCCAAAGACGACGCCGACAAAGTGCTCTTCACGGCGACCGTTGCGACCCTCGACAGCGCCCTCTGCGAGCATCTCCCGAAGGTCGATCACCTGCTTTTTCTCTCGCGCGCCGCCGATGGGACGATGGCGGCCCACATCTACCGGCCGACGGCAAAAGCCGACGTCGCCAAAGACGCGGCCACGCTCTGCCAGTCGGAGATTGCGGCGGCGAAGCTCGGCGACGGCAAAGGGCGCGGTACGCCGGAGGCGCTCCAGCAGGCGGCCGGGGCGGTCACCTCGCAGAAATACCGGGATTTGATCTTCGATTCCCTCTTCGGCGAGCCCCAGGAGAAGGTCACCGCGATCGTCTCCGGCATCCCGAAGGCGGTCGACGCCGACCTGCCGCCCGGCACCGCCTGCCCGCTCCGCACGCCGACGAAGCACTGACGATTATTCGAAGGTCACCACAAGGGGGGCGTGGTCAGAAGTCCCGTATTTGGCAAGGACTTCGGCGGTTTTCGCCTGCATACCGGTTAGGATGTAGTCGATGCGCCAGCCGAGGTTCCGCTCGCGGGCCTTCGCCCAGTAGGGCCACCAGCTGAAGAGGCGATCGGCGTCCGGGTGGAGGGCGCGGGTGACGTCGACGAGGCCGGTCGCGAGGAGCGCGGAGAACCGTTCGCGCTCTTCGACGCGGATGCCGATCGGCGGGAGGCCGTCGGAGCCGACTTTCCGCTGGCTCGGGTGGATGTCTTTGTCGGTGTGGGCGATGTTCAAATCCCCTGCGATCACCAGCGATTGCGCCGGGTGATTGGTGGCGTAGGTCTTCGCCCAGGGGACGAGCGCGTCCCAGAACCGGAGCTTCGCGTCGTAGTCTTTGCCGCCGTTGGGGGCGTACATCGCGACGAAGGTGATCGTGCCGATCTCGGCGACGAGCACGCGCGTCTCGAAATCGAAGGGGGGCGGCGCCGCGGCGAGCGTGAGAGGCAGGCCTGCCGCTTCCAGGTAGCCGGCGCGAACGTGAATCGATACGCCCGAGTAGCCCTTGTCGCCGTGCCAGGCGCTCACGTAGCCGGGGAGGAGCGCAGCAAGCTCGGCGGCGCTGAGGCCCGGCTCTTCGTCCGCAGGCGCGGGCGCTGCAACGGCGGCAAAAAGGTCGGGGGCGGCCGGCGCGGCGTCGGCGGAGGTCTTCTTGGCCGCCTTCGCCGCCTTCGGGGCCTTCGCCGGCTTCTCCGCCTTTTCCCCGGTAAAAACGCCCGCATGGAGCTGGCTCGGCGCGGCTTTGATCTCCTGAAGACACAGGATATCGGGCGCCTCCGCCTCCAAGAAAGCGACGACCTCCGGGCCCCGGGCACGAATCCCATTCACGTTCCAGGTGACGATTTTCACGCCGGGTCGCTTAGCGCAAAAGCGGCGGGGATGGCGCTACCAGCGGTCGATCCCGTGCCGGGCGATCAGGTTCGGCATGCCCGCGCGAATCCCCGTCGGCCGCGCTGTGGCGGGGAGTTGGCAGAGCTGGACGAGGTGTTGGAGGAGGTCCGGGAACGGATCGTCCGCAATGACCGATTTCACGAGATCGGCGTGCTCGGTCGCACCGTCCGTCGTCGCGCGGTCGAACTCCTCGATCAACACCTGAAGCTTCAAGAACGCGTTCCCCGATCCGGCGTCTCGCCGGGCGGGGACAAACGTGTTTCGCCGCGCCTTGGGGAGGTTTCGCGGGGACGCTTCGTCGTTCAAGCCGAAGACGCGAATGCTCTCTGTCCCTTTGCGGCTCTCAGGAGTTGGAAAGTACTTCCCCGTATGAGGGTGGAACAGCAGGTGCTCGATCGGATGGTCTTCTGCGGGATTGAGGAGGAGCGGTTCCCCGGAATCGACGGGGAACTCGTCGCGCTTTAAGTTGCTATTGCAGTAGGTACACGCGAGCAGGTAGTTCGTCCACGTGAACGCCTGATGGGGGTAGTGCTTCTTGGGGTAGAAGTGCTCGATATCGGTCCCCAAACCGTCACCGCAGTACATGCAGCGGCTTCGCGCGCCGGCCATCTTTTCGAGCGTCTTTCGGATCGCCGTGAAGCGGGGCTTGCTCTTCGATTTCCAGAGGGTTTGCGCCGCAGCTACCGGATCGCTCGCACCAGCGACTTCCGCCGTGCGTTTCGCCAGCTCCTCGATCTCCGTCGCTTCCAACGGAAGGCGCAGGACGCGCCTCACAGGGAAATCGCCCGAGCGACGGCGCGGAGCTTGCGATCGGCCTCTTCGCCCACGTCGTCCGGGAGTTTTTCGGCGAGCGCTCGATGGGCGGCCCGGTCGGCGTCGGTCGCGGTGCCGGTCATCATCTTCACCTCAAGGCCCGCAAGCTCGGTGCGTAACGCTTCTGCGTGCGGCGAGTGCGCATGTTCCAGTCCGAAGAGTTCGCTCATCACAGCGTCATCGGCGCCCCCGGTAACAATCGAGGTATAGAGGCGGTCGTCGACGACTTCCATACGGCGATCTTCACCAGGGGCGGGGAGGCGGACAATACCCCTTGAACTGGCTGCCTGGCAGATGAATGGACTGTGCGTCGTGACAAGGAACTGAAGGTTGGGAAAGTGTTCGGTCAGCCAGAAACCGATCTTTTGCTGCCACGCGACGTGCATGTGCGCGTCGACCTCGTCGATGAGCACGACCCCCTCGTGGGGGCATACCGGTCGCTCGTCGGACAACGCAAGGCTCCCGAAACACTCGACCAGCCGCCGCACGAGATCGAGCACGAGGGCGGTCACCGTGCGGTAGCCGTCGCTCACCTGTTGGAGGGCGAGATCGACCTGATCGCGGCGGATCCAGAGGCCGTCGGAGTCGACTTTCAGCACGGTGGCCCCGTCCGGGAGGAGGCCGTCGTTGAGCAGCCGCAGGGCGTCGCGGACCAACTCTCCGGCCCCCGGCTTCTTCTCGTAGTCACGGAGTTGGAGGTGCTGGAGCCACTCGACCGATCCGGCGAGGGGCGAAGCTTCACGGAAGAGATTGGCCACACGCGCCCAACGCGAGCCGTCACGGTCCTCGCTGCTCGTCGTAGCCCCGAGGTGCCGGAAGGGGCCGTAGCCGGCGAGAAACCAGTCACGAAAGGAAGAGGAGCCCCACAGCCCACTCCTGGGTCCTCCTGGATCCAACTTCCGGCCCTCTTCGATCCGCGTTTGGCCGTCTGCATTCCGGACGGTCGTCCATTCAAGCCTTGCGTGCTGAAGGCCGCAGGCACCCTCGTCTCTCTCGCCACCGAGGACCCAACAATCGATGCTGCCGGAGCGATGCTTGACCGGCAGGTACAGCTCAAAAGGCCCGACTGAACCGAGCAGCGTCGCTGCGATTGCGCGCAGGAGCGTCGTCTTGCCCGACCCGTTGCGGCCGGCGAAGACCGTCCATCCGGCGTAGCCCCCGTCGGCGCGCGCAAGCGACGTTCTGTGTGTCCCCCGGAAGGGGCCGAGGTCTGAGATTTCGATCTCGGAGAGGTACATTTCCCCTAGTTAAGGCGACCGCCCCCGCGGGCGCTACCTTCTTGCGGGCAGTATCTGTGGTGTCCCGCTGTTCGCCGCGAGCCCCATGAAACCGAACGACCCGCTCACCTCGCCGCTTCGGGCGACCGCCCTCTTTGGCGGCGTGTTCTTGGTCGCTTTTGCCGTCAACGGCGTGCGGTTTTTGCTCGGGCTGCGGCCCGGTTCGGTCGCCGCATCTTCCGATCCGCCGGCCGCCGCGATGCTCCTCGGCTGGCTCGCATTCGCGGTCGCTTCCGGGGTCTCGGTGGCGGCGGTGCGCCGGCGTCGCTGGGCGATTTCGACGAACGCGGTCACTGGCCTTGTTGTCGGTTTCTTTTATGCATTCGGGTGCCTGGCGACCTTCGGTCGCACCCTCCACGGCGGCGGGGGCGCCATCGCGCTCGCGGTCGGAACGTGGGGCGCGGTTGCGTGGGCGATCGCGTCGGGGCTCACCGACGCGGGGCTGTAGCGTTTCGCGATATCCTCGCGCGCATGGAGCCTGGGAAGCGGCCGATTCGTCGGTACACGGAAGACGGGGCCGAGCTCTGGTTCGCGCCCGAGGACGGCGTTTCGGTCCGCATCGCGAGCGCGCGGACGGCGGCGTTTCGGCGGCGGGTTCCTCGGGTGGTGATGTTTGGGATCACGAACCGCTGCAACCTCGCCTGCAGCTTCTGCTCGCGGGACGCGTCGCTCCCGAGCGCGTGGACCGTCGACAGCGCCGCTTCCATCCTCGAGGAGCTCGCTGCGGAAGGGGTGCTCGAGGTCGCGTTCGGCGGCGGGGAACCGTTTCTTTTCCAAGGGTTCGACGTGCTCGTGAACCGGCTCCGGGCGACGACGCCGCTCGCCCTCTCGGTCACGACGAACGGCACCGCCATCACCCGTGCGCGCTGGCCTCGGTTTGCCGGCGTGTTTGGGGTCGTCCGCCTGTCGGTCTATCCGGAGGTCGATCTCTTCGGCGAAGACGGCGCTGCGACGGTGCTCCGCGAGGCGGGGCAGCGCTGGGGGGCGAACCTTCTCGTGGACGACGCGTTTGCAGAGACCTCCGCGCCGTCTCCCGCTTCGCGGACGGACGCGTCGCTCGACGCTCTACCCGGTCAGCTCGTCGCCCTCGCTGCGGCGGGCGCGGCCGATGTGTCGATCCTCTCGTACATCGGCGTGGGGAAGCCGATTGCGCTCGGGCCCGGAGCGGCAGGGGCGCGGCAGAGGCTTGCGCAGATCGTTGCGGCGTCGCCGATCCCCTGCCGGCTCTCGGTCTGCCTCGGCGGGTCGGTCCCCATCCATCGCCTGTGGGACGGCGCCACGCGGAACGGCGATTGCGGCGCCGGCGTCGACTTCGTGTCGCTCCTCCCCGATCGCACGATGGCCGCCTGCTCCTTCCAAGACCCGATCCCGTCTTTGGCCAAGCCGGTCTCCTCGGCCCGCGACGTCCTCGCGACCTACGTCGTCGAACGGCTCGCCCTCTCGCTCCCGTCGCCGCGGAGCGGATGCCTTCGCAACAAACTTAACGAACTCAACGAACTCAACGAACTCAGCGATGAACCCGCGCTGGCGCCTCGCCCGAACATTGCGATTTGGCAGGGGTTTTCCGGGAACAACAGCGGCGAGTGCGTGCTCGCTGCGACCTTCGCCGACGAGACCGACGCCAAGGCCTACCTGGCGCGGCTCCTGCCGACCTACGAACCGGAGATCGACTACCCGGACGCGTTCTCCGATCCGGCGGCTCGCCGGGCGGGGACTAGGCGTGGCAGGAGGTCTTCGCCGCCGAGAAGATTTCGGTGCCGAGCTACGAGGAAGAGGGGATTTTCCCGCGGCAAACGCCAGAAACGCTGGGTCAAATCGGCGCGACCGTCTTCGCCGTCGGCTACGGGCTTGATGACGTCTTCCCCGAGCTCCGGGCGCTCGCCTACCGGAAGCGGGCGACGGTGCACCCCGGCGGGATGCACGTGCACGGAACGCCCTTCCTCGTCGCCGCCCTCGCGACCGCGTCGCGGGGGGACGCCCAAGCCGCGCTTCGGGTCGCGAGCGAGAAGGGCTTCGGCGCGTATCCCTACGGGAAGGTTCTCTTTCTCACCGCTCCCCTCGGAGACATCGACGAGCTCGCCGTGCGAGTCTCTGCGGTCGCCGCCGGGCGTCCGGTCGCTGCCGCCTACGTGGCCGACGGTTCCCCGACGCTGGCCGCCGAGATCCCAGAAGTCTTGAAGCGGCTCGGCGACCGCCCGAAGCTTGCGCCGCGGACGGTCGTTTCGTTCTCCGAGTGGCCGGCGCCGACGGAAAAAGGCGACGAGGCGGTCGCCCGGTTTGTGCGTTGGCTCGGCGACGAGCGCCACGAGCGCGTCGCGAGCCAGCTCTGGTTTCCGACCTACCGGGGCACAAGCCGCATCGCCGTCGAGGCGCTCCGCCGGGGGGCCCGCGTGGAGAGCTTTGCCGGGGAAGCGCTCCTTCTCTACGTCCACATCTTCGCCGCCTGGCACGCGCCCCGAACCCCCGAATTCCGCGCCCGCCTCGCCGCCTGCGTCGAAGCGGTCCGCACCCTGTTGCCGAACGTCGCCATCACCGCGGAGGAGCGCGGCCTCCGTTTCAGCCTAACGAGCATCACGCCGGCAGCGACCGTTCAGCCGCTCGTCGCCATCGCCCGCGCGCACCAATTCGGGTTCCGCGTCGGCGTCCGCGAGGCAGAACCGCTCCACGTCGCCCTCGGGGGGCTCTTGGACGCGCTCTCCGATTCCGGCCGCCGGAATGCACGCCCCCTGCGGTAGCGTTCCCAAATTCAATGAAGCGTTCTGCCGTGTTCGCCGTTCTCGTGGCGGTCGCCGCCCCGTTGGTTGCCTGCACCCCGTCTCCGCCGTCGCGGGCCCCCGTGGAAAAGGCCCCTCCAACGCTGGAGCCGGTCCGTTCGCCTGCTTCGCCGGCGCCGAGCGGAGACTCGGCGAAACGGTTGGCGCCCGCCGAGGTGCCGATCGGCCTTGCGGCGCCGTTTGCTGCGCCGGTGCCCGCGGCGGTCGCCAAGAACGAGGTTGGCGTCGGCCTCCTGGCGAAAGGGAAGTTCGCCGAGGCGCGCCTCGCGCTGGATGCGGCGGTCGCCCTCGATCCGTCGTTCGTCCTCGCGCGCTACAATCGGGCCTGCGCGGAGGCGCGTGCCGGCGATTTTGCCGCCGCCGCCCGGGACATGACCGCCGTGTACGACGTCGATTTCGTCGGCTCCCGGGCCCACGCCGAGCACGACGCCGACCTCACCGCCTTCTGGGCAAGCGCCGAAGGGGGGGCCGTCACCGCGAAGGTCCCCGCCTACGAGGCGCGCTACCAACGGGTGATCGACCGCGGGCTCCGTGCCCTCCTCTGGGCGGGCGGGGGAGGGCGCGTGCAGCCGACCGTGCTGCGCGTCGGGGTGTTCGACGTCGCGACCCAGCGTTTTGTCGCGGTTGCGCCGCGCGCGAACAAGCCGGTCCTTGCGTTTGCCGGGGCGGCGCTCCCCTACGCGGTGCTCGTCACCGGGGAGGTCCGCGAGATGCTTGGTGGCGACCTCGACCCGGGCCAGTCGCTCGACACCCTGCAAACCTACCGCTTCGATACCTCCGGGGCGCCGACGAGCGTCGCCAAGCTCGGCGGCGCCGAGGCCCACCAGGCCGACTGGGGGCTCGCCCCGAACGGCTACGTTTTCCACGCGTTTCAGCCGACGCTCGCCGCCCACGGGGGGCTCACGGTGACCTACAAAGTCGCCCCGAGCGGAGACGCGGCGAAGCTGGCACCGCCGACGAAGCGGATCCACGAGGAGCGCGAGGAGCTCCCCGCCGACCGCGCGAGCTACCCGGTGCGGATCCTCGCCGGCTACAACCACTGGGGCCGCGTCATCGAGGAGACGACCGCCGGTTACCGCTTCCACGCGGGGTCGGAGAATACGCTCACCCCACCGAGCGGGCGCCCCCTCACGATCCCGAAGGGGATCGGCTACTTCCGGGCAGCGCCGAACGTCATCGCCGCCGCCGACGGCCGCCAGCTCCTCCTTGTCTGGCGGGCCGCCACCCTCGCCTGCGACCCCGCCCAGACGATCCCGGGCCGCTACAAGCTCGCCCGCGTCTTTCCGGAGACGGGGGAGGTCATCCCCCTCGGCGAAGGGGCCGGGGCCGGATTCGGGGCGTTCGGCTCCGACGGGAAGCTGTACGTGCAACGCGATCGGCGCGTTTTCCAGCTGAGTGACGACAGCAAGACCGAGTCGCCGCTCCCGGAGGGGGTGCTCTTCGTGCCCCCGCTCATCGACGCGCCCGAGTGCGGATTTTGAGGGGGCTCGCGGGCGCCCGCGAGGCAGACTAGGCGCGGAGCCGTTCGAGGAGCTCTTCGCCGCGCGGATCGTTGCTCCAGGCGGAGGTGCGCAAGTCGGCGCAATCCCACAGCTCTTGGGCCAGTGCGGTGAGCGTCGCCTCGTCGTCGGCGGTGAACCACCAGTCGGTCTGATCGGGCGTCGCGGTCAGTAGGAGGCGCCCGCCGGCACCTGTTGAAGGGGGCCCGCCCGCGCGCGAGAACCGGTACTGGGTCCCCGGCCAGCCGGAGGTCGTCGGGCCTTCGTCGAAGCGCTCGCGGAGGAACGCCAAATCGCGCTCGGTCAGCGGCGTCGCCTGCGCCTGCAGCAGGATCGGGTCTGTTTCGTTGAAGGTCGGCTCCACCCAAATCGCCGTGTGATCCCAGACTTGGCAGGCGACGAACGTGGAGAAGCTCGGCGCGCAGGGGAGCCACGGGGCCTTGAGTTTCGCCTCGTCCGTCCCCCTCACTTCGTTCGGACGGACCGAGGCCTCTCCGTCGGGATCGGCAGAAACCACGACGGGCGGGTCGTCGCTGCCGTCGAGGGCGAGTGCCCACGCGCAGACGTCCTGGTTTTCGCACATAAATACGAGGTGATTGCTCTCGTGAAGCCAGTCCCGCTTCTTGCCCCATGCCCACGAGATCGGCGCGCCGAGATCTTCGAGGGCGACCGGTGCGTCGCAATTGCTGTGTTTGCGAAGCAGCTCCATGCCGTTGTGCATGCCGAACCAGGCGACGAACGACGCCGGAAATCGGATCCCGAGCGCCTCCGCGCGGAGCTCCAAGGCGGCCATTGCCAACGGATCGGGCTCACCAGCGATGCCCAAGCGGGCGAGAGTTTGGGTGTGGAAGGGGGTCATGAAGCGCTCTTACCAAGTGTACCGAGCCGCTCCAGCGCTTCGACCCACGCGTGAAACCGCGGGCACTGTTTGCGGACCGCCGCGATGCCGGCGTCGGCCAACGCGAGCGGCCCGTGAACGGTCTTCCGGTAGCTTGGAATGGCATTCTCAAGGCGCTTTGAAGGGGCCGTCTCTGCCCCGTCATTCACATCCTCCGGAAGGAGGTTGATGATCTCTTCGGTGAGCTTCTTGAGACCTTCACGGTCCTGCGCCGTTTCAAGGGTCTTTTCGACGGAAGGGAGCGCGGCAAGCACCAGCGACTCGACTTCGTGGCGTTGGATGTACGGCAGAAAACGAGGGTCGTTGATTGCGGTCGCCATCGCGCTTTCCAGTGCGGCGCAGCGTTTCATGGAGTCCTGCTCGCTCGCGGCGGCGGGCAGGCCCGGCATGTTCGTCGGGAGGGCGTAGAGATCGAGCAGCGTCGTGACGCGAACGACCGGCCGCCTGTCTCGCAAGACGTTGCCGATGTCACGGCGCCAGTGGTCCCAGTTGCTGCCACCACCCATGCGCTTCGTTCCGTTTCGCGCCCGAGACGTGGTGACGACAATTGGCGTTGCGTGGACCGAGTGAAGAACCAGATGCTCACGCAAGACGTCGCTTACAAACGCCTCTTCGGTCTGCCCTTCCACGACGATGTACAGGGGCGTCATGGGCGGCCCCCGAGGACGTTCTTGTCGTAGAGTTCGGAGAGGCTGTACGCGTCGAGCCACCCCGCGAGCTGCTCCGGATCGAGGCGCTTCAACACGGTTTCTCCGCGGTCGCGTTCGGCGACGACGATCTCTTCCGGGGTGAACTCATCGAGGAGCGCCGGCGATTGCGTCGCGAGCAAGATCTGCGAATGGGCCGAGGCAGAGCGCACGAGCGCCGCGAAAAGGGCGAGCGCGGCCGGGTGGAGGCCGAGCTCCGGTTCGTCGATGGTCAGGAACGTGGGCCGGGTCGCGGGCGGCTGCGTGAGGGCCGCGAAGAGCGCGATGGCGCGCAGCGTTCCGTCGGAAAGATCGTGGACGTCGAAGCGGTGATCGCGTTCGTCGGTCCAGTAGAGCCGCACCGCCGAGGAATCGGGGGAATCGGGGGCGATGAGATCGGGCTCCAGCCCCTTGATGTACGGCGCGACGCGGCGCACGACCCCTTCGAGAAGCGTCCAGGCGGCCCGACCATCGTCGCTCGCGCTGCGCTTGAGGCGGTAGAGGTAGGCGGCGAGGTTGGCGCCGTCGGATCGCAGGTGTTTGCTGTCGGCCTGCGACGCGTTCTGCCGCAGCGGTGAGGTGGTCGACGTGTCGTGGAAGTGGAAGAACCCCATGCCGTCGATGAGCCCCTTCGGGTCGTCCAACGACGGATTTAGCAAATAGGCGCCGAGGACCGACTCCGGAACGTTGCTGCCGAACAGAATGGGCATCTTCGCGAGCGACGCTTCGTCGACGACGGCGGGCATGTCGCCGGCGCGGTACGACCACGATGTCTCGCGGTCCGCCCCCGCAAACACTGCTTCATTGACGATCGTCAGTGCGTCGCCGGGGCTGTACTCTAGGTCGGTCCGGTACGACCACGACGCCTCGCCCGCGCTCAAGTGAAGAGCGATCCGCATGGCCGTCGTGACTTGCGGCCCGTAGTGGAGCAGCCGCGAGGCGCCCCCCGCGCGGGCGACGAAGCTTCGCAGCGACTGCTTTCGCAGCAACGGGATCAGCTTGAGAACCGTCAGCACGTTCGATTTGCCCGACCCGTTCGGCCCAATCAGGACGGTGACCGGCCCAAGCGTGAGCGAAACGTCCTTCAGCGAGCGAAAGCCGGCGACGCGGAGCTCGGTCAGCGGGGTGGGCATGGGGTCTTCGTACTACGAGATCGCGCGTCGACGGGCTCGCGCCCGCCGCGACCGGCTCCAAGCGTCGGGATCGAGCACTCCAGACTGCGCAAACCGACCCATCCCGTCGGGATCGAGCACTCGAAACTGCGCAAACCGACCTGTCACGTCGGGATCGAGCAGTTCAAACTGCGTATTGCGACACTAGGTGTCGTGATCGGGCACTCGAAACTGCGTATTGCGACACTAGGTGTCGGGATCGAGCAGTTTAAACTGCGTATTGCGACACTGGGTGTCGCAAACGAGTCGCTTGGGGTGCGCAGGCGCGCTCACCGACTCCCGTTCTTCGAACCGACCTGGTTCTCCTCGAGCCGGCGCTTTGACCAGTGCTCGTCGATGGCTTGCACGAACTCGGCGCGCACCAGCTTGGCACGGGCCTTCAGGAGTCCGTTCGCATCGCGCCTCACATACAGTCCTTCGGCGGGCCCGTCGGTCACCGTGGATGGACCAAGGAGCTTCTTCAGCGACTCGACCGAATGCCGCCCCCGTGAGAGTTGAGGCGTGGTCACGATGTCGAGGGACGCGGCCAGTTCGTCGCGCCGGTCGACGCTCCAGAAGTCGCCGGTCGAGCGGTCGTAGACGTCGAAGGCGAGGAACCAGTCGGGGAGGCGCGCATAGCGCACGCTGTGAACGGCGTAGCACCACTCCCCGAACAGCATGAGGTTGGCCCCGAGGGCGTCGGCGAGTGCATGGCGTCGGGTCGACAGCCATCGCTTGAGTGGCTTCCACTGCCCCTGCGGTGCGTCGAGGTCGAGGTGGCTCCCGCGGTTCTGGGCACGCAGCACGCCGTCGCCGACGGAGAAGCCGAGGTTCGCGCCGTCCAGTTTCTCCTCGACGACGACGTCCCCGGCGAGCAAATCGTTCACTTCCTGCGGCGCGAGCACCTTGTCGTCGCGGGGCCTGCCGGGGCCGAGCCAGACCAAATGCGGCGTGTGGGGGAAGCGGAAAAAGTTCTCGGATCCGGCGTTTCGCCGGGACGAGACAACCCCGTCGGCGGTCATTGCCCCTTCCCCTTTCGCCCCTTCTTCTTGGCGTCGAAGCCCTGGATGTCGTGAGGGCAGAGAAACTCGACTTCCACGCCGTGCTCTCGAAGCGCGGGCGCCCAGGCCAGCCACTTCGAGTCGGCAGCCTGCGCGATGGGCGGGTGTTCCTCGTGGGCCGCCGCGACCGCAACGAACTTGCGGTCGGGCGGGTCGAAGCTTTCGAGGCGCGTATCGTCGGGGAATGTCTCGAAGCCACGCTCGGGATGTTCCTCGATTTTTACCTGGTCGCAGCGGCTGGTGTTTGCGTTGTTGCGGAGCACCCACTTGACGAAGGCGTCGCCGGGGCGGCTACCGATATGGGGCGTCGTCTTGTTTTGGTACTCCCTTAGAATCAGGTAACCGTCGTCGATGGCGACGCGTCCCGCAGCCATGATCGCCTGGAGTCGCTGTGCGCACGAGACGACGCAGTCGTCGCTCACATCCAGGTGCTGCCGGTTCGCGACAAGAATCACGTTGGTATCGACGACAGCGGTCATCGTTTGGCCGCTCGTCGCTTCGCCGCGGCCTCGGTTCGCGCCACAATGTCGCCCATCTCGTCGCCGAAGAAATGGTCGGGCCAGTTTGTGATGTCCCCAAGTTCGTTGACCTTCAGCTCCTCGAGCTCGGCTCCGTTCTCGGTCGGCCTCGCGAAATAGATGGCGACATCCTCGGGTCGAAGCGCTTCCTCGGCGATGCGGCGCTGCAGACGATTCAGGAAGTGCTCCGAGTGGGTCTCGAGGATGAGCTGCACGTTCCGCGGACGACCTTTCTCGTAGGCTTGCACCGCCGAGATGAACGCGTCGGCGAGCTCCGCTTGTACCTGCGGGTGCAGGTGAATCTCGGGCTGCTCCATCCACACAATGGACTCCGGGGGGCAGTAAAAAGACTGTACCAACGCCGGAAGAACCTGCGACACCCCAAAGCCGACGTCGGGCAGGGCTACCTCGGTAACGCCACCGCGCGTCTTGACGCGGACCTCGTAGTCCTTGCGGCCCGGCGCCGTGGCCTCCACGGTGAAGCTATCGATCACACCAAGGTCAACCAGCCACTGAGCGATGAAAGGCATGAACTCCTGCTGGCGCTTGCCCTTCCCTCGGCTGATCTTTCTGCCAGCAGACTGCGCGGCCAGAAGGCAGGCGATCGCATATTCCCCCCGGGGGCCGACCGTCTCGGGGGTGTTTCCGCCCCACCCATAGGTGCGGTGCGGATGCTCGCGCAGCGGCCCGAGGTGGCTGAGGACGGAGAGCGTACGCTCGACCTCAACGGCGAAGATGGCGAGAAAGTCGGCGTTCTGAAACCGTGCCAAGGAGTGGTCCGAGACGCGATAGAATTTCTCGGGCGGATCGAGCGGCCACCCTCGACCCACGGCGCGAACCAACTTGTACGGAGGGGTGAGGAGCTTCACCGGCTTCCCACTCTCGTGCTCGACGGTTGCCGAAAGCGTCGGGCTTCCGGCTTCGCGAAGATCGTACTGCAGTCGTCGCACCACCGGCTGCTCGTTTGCGCCTACCGCGATCACGCTCGTTAACGACAGGCTCTCGCCCCGATACTTCTGGGTTTTGTCGAGGGGGTTCTGCACCTCGATGTCGTGCGGCGTGGTCCACTCAAGGCTGAACTCGAGCGCCGCCTTCTCGTCGTGGGCGTGCAGCGTCTCGATGAAGGTGCCCAGATCGATGAGTGAGCTGTCGTCGCCCGTGTGGAGCGCGCGCTTCCGATCGGCGGAGGCGGCGGTCTGCTTCAGCGCGAGGAGGAGGTGACCGAGGCTGCTCTTTCCCGCGCTGTTGGCCCCGAAGAGCACGGTCAGCCTCGCGAGGCGCACCTCGCCCGTGTCTTTCCACGCCTTGAAGTTCTTGATGCGAAGTCGCGTGAGCATGGCGCGCCCTTAGTCGAAGTGCGCCCGCGGCGCGCGTTGCAGGGCTCCGGCTTTGCCGAAGCCGCGGCCGCTGTTGCGTTTCTCCGCGCCGTGCGGGCGAACCTACGCCGTCTTCCGGCGAGCGCTCGCCGCCGAGCGCTCGCCGCCGAGCGCTCGCCGCCGAGCGCGAACACCACGAAAACCCTACCCCACTCACTTTCCCGTTGACCCCCCCACGCTTCGCCGATTTATTCGTCGCGCGCGGGCCCGCTTCTTTAAGCGCCTCGCGGAAACAACGACACCGGGCCGGGGGGCCGTGAGGGTTGACCCTGGCGTTTTGAAAGGGGATTGCGATGAACGTGTCTGCGCTTTCTGCGGAAGAAATGATTGCTCATACCCAGGTCTGGCTCACCGAGCCGGCGCAGAGCCTCATTGCTGCAAATGCGGTCCTCTCTACCGGCTTTCTTGCCGTGAAGTCGGCGGCGACGGCGCTCACCGCGACCCAAGCCAAGTACGGAGATGCGTCGGCGCCCCAGCGGGCGCTCTCCGAGGAGGCTGCCGTTTGCGACGCCCGCCACGATGCGCGCATCCGCGGGACCGCCCAGTTTTTGGAAGCGCTCGCCCGCCTCCGCGAAGAGCCGATCTACCTCGATTACCTCGCGTTCCTGCTCCCCGATGGGCCGGGGGCCGTTTCGGCGAGCTACGACGCCGAGGTCGGCGCCGCCGAGCTGCTTGCCGCGCGCCTCGACCAGGACGCCGCCATGAAGAAGGCGATCAAAAGCCTCTCCGTCGACGGGAAGTCGCTGCTGACGTTCGTCGAAGGCTGGATCGCCGACGCGCGCCGCATCGGCGAGATCATGCGCGAAAAGGCGGCCCTCGCCGCCACCGAAGAGGGGCCGGCCCCCGCGGTGCTCCGGTCGCTCCGCAACGATTGGGCGAAGAAAGCCCGCGCCTTCCACGCCTCCGCCGCCCTCGCGGGCCTCGACGAAGCGACCCACACGGCGATCTTCGGGCGCCTCGAGGCGATCAAGAAGGCGTCGCGCGCCAAGAAGGCGCCGGAAGGCGACACGCCTGCCTGAGGGCCTAGTTGCGAGTCGTCTGTATGCCGAAACGGCGCGCGGGCGGCCGAACTTTCTGTGTAGTCTCCTGCAAATGCTGCTCGATCGCGTCTCGCTCCAGGGCTTTCTCTCGTTTGGCCCGGCCACGACCCTCCCATTAAGACCGCTCAATGTGCTCGTCGGCACAAACGGCTCAGGGAAGTCGAACGTGATCGAAGCGCTGGCCGTTCTCCGCGGCGTCCCGAGCACCGACTTGTCGGCGCCGGTACGTCGTGGCGGTGGGGTTTCGGAATGGCTCTGGCAAGGGGACGACGGCGAAAGGGCCGAGGTTGCGCGGCTCGAATTTGTGTTTCCGGCGGGCGAGGTGAACACCAAAGAGAGCGTGCGCTACGCGCTCTCCTTCGAGTCTGTCGCTGGGCAAATGATTGTCCAGGACGAGCGTGTTGAGAACAGCGCACTCAAACCAGGTACCGCGGCCCCTTTCTTGTTTTTCGGGTATGAGCGAGGCACGCCGCGAATCTCAGCCCGCAATAAGCAACGGACGCTAAAGGTTGCCGACATCGATCGGACGCAGTCGATCCTTGCCCAATACCGCGAGCCCGACCTGTACCCGGAGTTGCGCCGGCTGGCACAAAAGGCCGCGAATATAGCCATCTATCGCGATTGGCACTTCGGGCCGCAGGCGGCCGTTCGGGACCCGGCGAACATCGCAGCGGGGACGGACCGCCTTGACGAGCATTTCCGAAATCTTCCGCAAATGATCCAGAACCTCCAGAGCAATTCGAAGCGGGGAAAGCGCTTGAATCAGTACCTGGCGGACCTCTCCCCGAGCTTCGACGGCGCCGTCGTCCTCTCCGAAGGGGCGCGACTCGTACTAAAGCTCAAAGAGGGGGATCGCGCGATTCGCGCCGAGCGACTCTCGGACGGAACACTTCGTTTCTTGTGCCTGCTTGCGATCCTCCTCCAGCCTGAAACGGCATCGCTCATCGTCCTCGAAGAGCCTGAACTAGGCCTCCATCCAGATGCGCTTTTGGCGATCCGCGACTTGCTGGTGGAGGCTTCGGCGACGACTCAGATCCTGCTCACGACCCACTCGACGGTGCTCCTTGACGCGTTTACCGACTATGCAGATTCGGTTGTCGTCGTTCAGAAGGGGGAGGAAGGCACGGTGTTTCGGCGACTTGACCAGCAATGGGTCGACGAACAGCCGGAACGACTGGGGGCCCTTTGGATGTCTGGCGCGATCGGCGGTGTACGATGACTGTCACGATCTACGTCGAGGGGAAAAAAGACGAGGGGAAGTTCGACGCACAGACCGCGCGTCTGTGCTTCGGGAAGTTGTTTGAGAAGGCCGGCTTTAAGGGGCGAATGCCGTCGGTCGTGATGTGCGGAGGCCGCGGTGACGCGATGAAACGTTTCACGAACCACAACGAGAAAGAACGAGGCGGACCTGCGCTCCTTCTCGTAGACGCCGAAGAGCTGCTCGTCGATGACGACGATGCGCTGTTGCCGCCTTGGGACCTCGTCAGAAAGCGTAAAGGCGATGGCTGGGAGAAGCCGAAGCATGCCACCGATGACGACCTGCACCTCATGGTCGTGATGATGGAGGCGTGGCTCTTGTGCGCCCCAGCGCAGTCCTGGACGGATGTATTCGGAAAGCAATTCGACAGCACAAAATTGCTGCAACCGAGCGAATCCCACGCCAAATCCAAACTCAGGAATGCCCTCAATGCTGCCGTCAAGGCGGTGAACGCCCATCGGCCGAACTGGGATGATTTTAAGGGCTCAAAGGCGTTTGAGTTGCTCACGAGGGTCGAAGTCGCCGAACTCCGAAAGCTCAAGCACGGCAAACGGCTCTTGGAACGCCTTGAGGCGCTGCTGCCTGCGTCGAAGTAGGCACACGGCGATCTTCGGGCGCCTCGAGGCGATCAAGAAGGCGTCGCGCGCCAAGAAGGCGCCGGAAGGCGACGCGCCGGCCTGAGGGCCCACTGGGCTCCGATGCGACCCTCCGGCGAAACCGGTGACCACGGTTTTCGCCGTCGCGAAATGAGGGGGCAAAACCCTACGCCTTCGCCTGGAGCACTCCAAAGTAGGGGCGGAGCGGCATGTCTTTCGTTTCCGCCGCGAGCAGCTTCTTCCGCCCCTCCGCGTTCCCCTTCGGATGCCGCGCGCGGGCACGTACCTGGAACGCTTTCCACGCCTCTTCGCGGAGGCGTGGCAAATCGCCGTCGTTCAGGCCGAGCTTCTCGAGATCATTGGCGAGCACAGGATCGTCGCTTACGAGCCAGAGCCCTTCCTTCCCCGCGCGTCGCTCGTAGCGGAGTTGGTCGACCGTCGTCGCGGGGAGGACCGGATCGACGGTTAAGCAGTGGCTCCCCTGGCGTTCGTCGCAGGAATGCGGGCTCGAACAGGAGGCGACGAGGTTCGTCCACGTCAGCGCGAGGGTGGGGTCCGTTGAAATCGGGACGCGATGGGCGAGCCGGATGGCGCTCGCCCCGTCTCCGTCGGCGCGGATTCTCCCCATGCAGAACGCGCAGAGCCCCCGCTGTTCGGCGACGGCGATCAGGCGCAGCTTGGGTTTGTCGAGGGAATCGAAAACGGCCCGCGCCTGCTCCTTCCCGGTGAGTGGCCCCTCGGCGGCGACCGCAGTCATCCACGCGGGGCGCGGCTGCTTGGCGAAGGTCCTCACGGCGCCTCCGCGTCGTCGTCCCCTTCCGGCGGGAGCAGACCTTCTTGGAAGACCAGCTCGGGATCGTCCCCCTCCACGGTGGCGCGGAGTTCCGCGAGAAGTTCCCGCGCGCGCACCACGTTGTCGGCGTCGACGGCATCTTTCAGCGCGTTGAGCTTGGTCTGGACGTCGGGCGGACGACCGCTGTCTCCGAAGACGCCGAGAATGCTGTTTGTGTCGCGTAGGCAGGTGCCCTGATGAACCGGACGCAGCGCGAACTATTCGAGGATACGAACGTTCTCCGAATGCACCGACGAGAGCACCTGAGGGGAGTGCGTCGTGACCACAAACTGGGTCTTCGGGAAGATGTTCTGGAGCGTCGGAAGGATCGTCCGCTGGAGCCCCGGATGGAGATGGAGCTCGATCTCATCGATAAGCACCACCGCTTCGTGCTCCAGCGGATTTTCTGCGCCAGGGGTGGCGAGCACCATCCGCCGCGCGAGATCGCCGATGAGCGCCAAGAGGCACTTTTCGCCGTCAGAGAGTTGTGCGACGTCGAGGCGATGCTCCCCTTTTGTCAGCATCATTCGCTGTTTGGGGCGCCGCTCGATGCGAAGCTCGGTGAGCCCGGGGAGCATGCGTTCGATCGCATCGCGGACCGCGGGAAGCCGAGACGACACCGGCGCGCCGCCCTCCAGGTTGGCGAGGCGCTGCTCATTGAAGGCGTCCTCTTCGTCCCGATACCATTCGAAGAAGTCGCGAAAATTGGATGTCCCGTTTTGAAGCGCACCGTCGTAGGCGGTCGGCACACCATAGGTGTCTACTGTTTGAAAACGCTCGGGGATTTCGAAGACATTTCGCGCAACCGTGTAGTGAACAAAGAGCGGCGGGGTGGTGTGATTGATTAGAAGTTGCGCTGCATTGTGATCGCGGTCGACGAGGGGGCGGCCGGCCCCTACGAACGCTCTGCTTCGCGTAAAGTTGACCGTCCAACCGGCAGGGAAGACCCTGGAAACGGATGGCGCGTCCACCTCAAGTTTGAGCGTGCTTTGGTGCGCGCCGTGATGGAGATCTGCGTCGGAGAGAAGCACCAGACCGGAAACGGTATCGGGGGCGTCGGTGCCCTGCGCGATGTCCTCGTGAATCGCCTGGGCGACCGCGGCGATCGCTGCGAGGATCGACGATTTGCCGGCGCCATTCACTCCGACCAGCACCGTCACCGATGGGTGGAAGGCGAGTTCAAGCTGCGCAAAGCCGCGGTAGTTTTCCAGGGAGAGCGTGCGCAGCCGCATGGCCGCGACCTATACCTGGCGCCGTCGCGCGAAGCGATAGAGAGAAACCGGTGACGCCGCGCCGCCGCCGGCGCTACCGTCGTTCCGTGCTCGCCCGTCGCTGCGCCCTCGTGTTCGCCCTCGGGGGCGTTTTTGCGTGTGGGGCGCCCGCTCCGGTTTGCCCGGTGCTTCCGGCGGCGCGTTCCATAAGCGCGCCGCCGGCCGTCGAAGCCTTGCCTCCGGCGCCGGTGCCCGTCCGTTCGCGACCGCCAGCGTCGCGAGAGACGGCGGGCCCACTTCAACAGGTACGCTTCCTGCCGACGATGGTCGTCGCCGATGAGGAGGGGGTGATCGTCACGACCGAGGGGCTCCCGTTCCTGGAGGAGCCGACGAGCCCGGCGTTTTTGGGGCTCGCCGCCGCCGTCGAAGAGGCGCTCGCCGATCGTGGGATCGGCAGGGCCGTCGATTTCGCTGGCGAGCTCTCCGTCCGCGAAACGACGGTCCGCGAGCCGATCCGCCCCCTCCCGCCGCCACCACCGGGGAGGAGCTGTATGGACCTCGCGGAGTCCGCCGCCATGCTGATGCAGTGCCACCTGACCCTGTTCGACAAATGGGCGGTGAGCGGGAAGGGGACGACGACGACCCGCACGGATGCGGCGCGGCCTGGCGATTATCTTGCGTATCCGCGCTTTTGGGGGCGCTGCCTCGATGACCGGTCGGTGCCTCGATCGCCGCGATCGGGCGGGATCAGCCTTCGCATCGAGCGCCGGTTTATCGCCGTGGCGAAGGGGAACTTCCCCGAGATCGCATGGAAAACCACCGGCCCCGCTTCCGAGTGGGCGCGCATCTTGGTGACGCGGGAGGTGCTCCGGAAGGGGCAGCCGCTTCCGCCCGAGCCCGTTGAGGATCCGGCCGGCGGCCCCCTCTTCCGGAGCCCGCTCGCGGCGCTCGTCGGGGTGCATTGTGGGCGGTGAACCGCAGGAGAAGCGTCGCAAATTCCCCCGTTTCCTGGGCGAAATCGCGCTGGTGCTCGTGCTCGTCTACGGGATCGGCCGCTACCAGACGCGCAACCACCCCCGCGGGCTCCCGCCGAACGTCGCCCTCACCGCCGATTTGGACGTCCCCCGCCCGGCGAACCTCTCGGACTTCCGTGGGAAACCGACGCTTGTCGTCGTCTGGGCCCCGTGGTGCGGCGTCTGCAAGGCGGAAGCGGACAACGTCGCCCGGGCAAAGCGCTGGCTCGGCGACCGGGCGAACGTGGTGACCGTCGCCGCCGCCTACGAAAATGTCGACGAAGTACGGGCCTTTGCCAAGGCCCACGACCTGCCGACGCCGGTCCTCCTCGCGCCGCCCGCCTTCCCGAAGGCCTTCGGGATTCAGGCCTACCCGACCGTCTTCGTCCTCGATGCCGCGGGGAACCTGGTTGGATCGGCGCAGGGGTACACGAGCACGATCGGCCTCGTCGTCCGCGCGCTCACCGCCGGGTAGTTGAGACAGACGGGGCCCGCAGCGCTGCGAGCGCTTGGCGGATCATCGTCTGCGCGGCGAGCGTCGTCTCCTCGAGGGTGAACCCAAAGAGCGTGCGGTAGTAGTTCCAGGTCGTCGCGCTCAGGAAATAGCGAATGTTTGCCGCGGCTACGCGGCGCTCCTCGACGGGCACGTCTGGGAACGCGCCGTCGATGCAGCGCTCGGTCGCGCGCCACCGCTCCTTCGACGCCGTCTCTACCATCCGTTGGAAAATCTCCGGGTGGAGCGCCGCCCGCGTGAGCGCCCCGCGCGCCTCAAACCGCGCGTAGATCGACGCCACATAGCCGACGAGGCCGGCAGGTTCGGTCGGCACCGGGGGGAGGTGGAGCGTCTCGGTCACCGCTTCCGTCACCCCGTCGAGGAACGCCTCCCGCGTGGCGAAATAGCGGAAAACGGTGCGTTCTGCCGTCCCCGCGCGCGCCGCAACCGCCCGCATCGTGAGCGTCTCGACGGAGCCGGCTTCGAGCTCGGCGATCGCCGCCGCGAGGAGGGTCAGGCGGGTCTGCTCGGAGGTCCGGTCGGGCGACGTGCGCATCCCCTTGCGGTAGCATGAGCGAATGTCATACAGTATGACATTCCCGTCGTCGTCCCCCTTCGCCTGCGAGAAAAAGCCATGTCCCAGGAGACGTTTCACCTCTGTCGCGCGGAAGATGCGCCGCCC
This sequence comes from Sorangium cellulosum, assembly GCA_020720045.1. Classification (GTDB taxonomy): domain Bacteria; phylum Myxococcota_A; class Polyangia; order Polyangiales; family Polyangiaceae; genus JAAFHJ01. The sequence continues at coordinate 53,563 of DYPH01000009.1, forward strand.
CTCGCGGTGCTCGGCACCGGTGTCCGCTTCGTCGGGCCTGCTGCGCTCGTCGGTGGGGCCTGGTCGTTGATGCACGTCACCGTCCCCGCCGGGGGAGGGCCGCCGCCCCATCGGCATGCGTGGGGCGAGGCCTACTACGTCACCGCGGGGGCGCTTCGGTTCACCCTCGACGCGGGTGTTGTCGACGTCGGGCCCGGCGACTTCCTCTACGTCCCCCCGGATGCCCTCCACGGCTTCGTCGGCACCTCGGAAGTCCCCGCGCAGGTGCTCATTTTTGATGCCCCGGCGCAGGCGGAGGGCTTCTTCCACGCCGTTCATGCCGGCGGTGATCGCGCCCTCGGCCCGTCGGAGGTCGTCGCGATCGGCGCCACCCACGGCATCCATTTCGCGCCGCCGGCTCGCTAGGTGCGCGTCGACGACGACGGGGCTTTTGGTCGCTCGCTGGCGGCGATGCACCTCCTCCGAGAACGCGACGCCGTCCTCGCCGCCTTCCGCGGAGCGACCTGCCCGTCACGAACGCTCCTCGTCGTCGGCGAACCGGGCGTCGGCAAGCGGACCTTCTGCGCCCCCCTCGCGCGCGCGCTGGGCGGGCCGATCGTCGCGAACATCGACGCCGCCGATGACGAAGAGATCGCCGCCCACCTCCGAAGGATCCGGCGGTCGCCAGAGCCCTTTTTTGCGACGAGCTCCTGCGCGCTGAGCGATCCCAGCTTCCCGGACGCGCTGCGCCCCTACTTCCCGTGGTCGGTCGTGATCCCGCCGCTCCGCACGCGCCCCGAGGACGTCGCCCCTTACGTCCACCACCACCTGGCGTGAACCCCGAGGCTGCTCACCGCCACCAGGATCACGGCGCGCAGCGCGCGGGGGAGAGAATCGCTCATGCGTGGCGGGATCTACCGGATGTGCCTTCGTGCAGGAACGATCACGGCCGCCCGTTCGCGACGCCCAGCAAATAAACGTGCTGGGCGTGGGGTCGCGAAGGACGGCCGGCTCTTCGACCGCTTTCCGGCGACGAACGTTATCGTTCGCAGTACCCGAAGCTGCAGCGGGGCGTCGCCGCCGGGCACTCGGCGGAGGTCTTGCACACCTGGCAGGAAGTCCCCACCGTCCGCGAATCCATGTAGCAGCCGCAGGGGTCCGGCGGCGAATACGACGACATCGGCCCCATGTCCTCGGTGCGGGAGACCTGCATCGCGGACTGGGGCACGAGGCGTTCGCCGATCACGACATCCAAGAACTTCACCGTCGGTACCGGAAGCTTGAATGAGAGATAGGCAAGGAGTTGCGCAACGTTGGCGTTAAGCGGCGGCTTGTCGGTACCGACCTTCGCGAAGAAGTGCATGCTGCTCCAGAGCGGGTAGGAGCTGAGGCTCGTCCCATACGTGGATAGCGCGCTATCCTGAATGGGACGCGCCTCACTTCAACCGTCGTCACGACGCGATGCCCCGGCTTCGCCGGATTCATCGACAAGCAGGCGTCCGAGGAGCTCTTCGCGGGTGACGTCGCAGTCGGTGAGCATCAGCCCTTCGGTGGCTCGCGGCGCGCCGGTCGCGTTCTGGGGGTAGTCGTCGGTTTTCGCAAAGCGGCAGCGGATGAACGTCGCCCCGCGGAGGTCGCGTCCGCGCCAGTAGGTGCCTCGGAAATCGCAGTCGACGAAGCGGGTTCCGTCGGTGGTTGCGAGCGCGCCAAAGTCCTCGGTTGCCCCGAGGTTGCAGCTCCTAAAGTCGCTCCCGGTGACGGTCGCGCCGTTCCAGGTGGTGTCCCACAATTCGCACCGGATGAAATCGATTCCGGCGAGCGTCGCGTCCCCCCATTGGGAGCGAAACGCCTGGGTATCGAGGAGGATCGAGTTCTTCAGGACGGCACGGTTAAAGCGACCGAGGTTGAGGTTGCAGGTATCAAAGAGCACCTCTTCAAACGAGGCACTCTGGCACCGCGCCGACAGGAGCAGCGTCCGCCGCAGTTGGCTCTTGGAGCATTCTGTACCTCGGAGGATGGCGTGCCGGAGATCGCACTCTTCAAACTCGGTATTTCGCACCTGGACGCGCGTGAGATCCCACACTTGAAAGGAGCTGGCGACGTAGCGCCGCCCCTCCACCACAAGCCGTTCCCCGGTCCGGGAGCCGTTGAGCCACGCCTCGTGGGCGGTCACCGTCGCGCGCGTGAGTTCCATCGGGGCGATGCTTTCACAGCAGCCTCGTCGAGGCGATCTGCATCGGACTTCGCGCCGTCTCCCGCTCCGCGGACGGACGCGTCAGCATCGGACTTCGCGCCGTCTCCCGCTCCGCGGACGGACGCGTCAGCATCGGACT
>DYPH01000009.1:55974-80423 GCA_020720045.1 Sorangium cellulosum
TCGCGCCGTCTCCCGCTCCGCGGACGGACGCGATCCCCGTTCCCGGCGACGCATTGCCCGCCCAGGACCGCTGCGGTAGGTTGCCTCTATGACGGCTGCCCACAAACTCACCGTTCACGACGCGTTTCTCGCCGTCCCCGACACGCAGGTGGGGCAGATCGTCGACGGCGAGCTGTACGTGCAGCCCCGCCCGCGGGTTGCCCACGCCATGGTCACCTCGGGGCTTGGCGGCGAGCTCTTCGGCCCCTTCCGGCGGGGGCGCGGCGGTCCCGGTGGCTGGATCCTTCTGGACGAGCCGGAGCTCCATCTCGGCGGCGATATCCTCGTGCCCGACCTCGCCGGGTGGCGTCGGGAGCGGATGCCCGAAGTGCCGGACGCGGCCTACACGACGCTCGCGCCCGACTGGGTCTGTGAGGTCCTCTCTCCATCAACTGCCAAGCTCGATCGCGGCAAAAAGCTGAGCGCCTACGCCCGCGAAGGGGTCCCCTTCGTCTGGTTGATCGACCCCGACGCGCAGACCCTCGAGGTGCTCGTCCTCCAGGCGTTCGAGGCGACCCAGCGCTACGTCGTGGAGAGCGTCCACGCCGAGCAGGCGATCGTGCACGCGCGGCCTTTTGAGGTGTTCGCCCTCGAACTCGGCGTCCTCTGGGAGCGCTGAGCGTTCTGCACGCGGAATAGGCCATCGGCCCGTCCGTTCGCGAACGCCATCGGCGTCGCGAGAGACGGCGGGCCGCCATCAACAGGGGTCCCTTTCCGCGTGCGGCCGAACACCCCAGGAGACCGCTCCGCCATTTGGCGGATGGCACGCGGCCCCCGGTCCACTACAGGCCCGTTGCCATGAACCCCTCACGACAGGCGTGGAAGCACCAGGAGTCGCCGAGCGCGCTCGCCCGGCGGCAGCTCGTGCTCTTCGCCGTCCTCGGCGTGCTTGGGCTCGCGCTCATCGGGAGCGCCGGCGCTCTTGGAGGCCCTTCGGCGGCGATGGCGGCCCTCGTCCTCGTTGGCGCCGCCGGCGTGCTTGTCGTGTTTGTGATGATGCTCGGAATCGTGAGCTTCTTCGACCCCCAAGACGTCGGTGAAATCGTCGTCCAAGGGCCGTGGATCGGGGACAGTGTCAGCCGTTGTTCCATCGACTTTACGCGCCCCTACGACCTCGCCGTGCAGGTCAGTCGTCGCGTCGTAAAGACGATCCGCGTCGATAGGCATGGCGGTCAGCAGCAAGAAAGTCTCGTGTATGATTGGGCGGCGTACGTGCTCAGTCAGAACGGCGTTACGTTCTGCATTTATGGCAAGAGCGTGAGCGCCTCGATGCCGCGACTGTGGCGCCCCGGCCAAGAACTATTCGCCGATCGTACCTTCGGAGCGCCCCCGCAGGTGATGCCAAAACCGCCCGCCACAAAGTCGATCTACGTCGACGGCTTCGTCTTTGATGAAATCGAGCGCGCCCTGATCCAAGCGCGAAACGACGGCTACCGAATCGGGCTCACCCAGGGGACGATGCGCCCTTAGCGCGAGTTCAGATGCCCTTGGTGAGCGCGTCACTCGCGACCGCGTAGGTCACACGGCGCTCCACCTTGGAGAACTCAACTCCCGTATCGTCGGTGACCAGCACGGCGTCGCGCTCGATCGCTGCGGCGATGAACCAATCGACGGCTGCCGAAATCTGGCGCCCTGGGGGCGACTTTGTAGCGCTCGACCCGCCGTAGAGTTCACAGACGCGCTCCCATTTGGCGCGCTTCCAATCGTCCTTGGTCGCGTGCCAAGTCACGAGCGTTGCGGAGGCATGGTCGGCCGTTTCCAGGTCGAACGGAGGGACCTCAATGTCCTTGCTCGCCAGCCACGTTCGCACCGTAGTGGGATCGAAGCTTTCTTTCCGCTTGCGCCGCTCTTGAACGTTCCGCTCAACGAATACGAGCGGGTTTAGCCGTAACTTTACCGCGCCCCTTCGCCGATAGGCATCCGCCCAAATACTGAGGTGATCGGCAAGCGTGATGAGCTTGTCCTCAAACACCGCATTTGTATCGAGCGTGAGGATCAGCGGGCGTTGGGCCGTCGCTGCGGCGAGCTCGCTCGCGAACTCACTCGGCGTCATCGTCGGACTCCCCGAACTCGGCCAGCGCGGTCTGGTTTGAGAGCATCGTGATGCGCCCCTCGGGGCCAGTGTTGAAGACGACGCCACCCCCGTGCTCGACGCCGAGGTGTTCACGCACAAACAGCGGCAACGCGACGTACCCCTCGCCGGTCACGTAGGAGAGCGGGGCGGTTTTCGCGGGTGGTGGCGTCATTTCGCTCTGCGTGAACTTCGCGACTTCGTTCGCCTTCCGCCACTGGACCGCGGGCCCGTCGTCGGTCGCGACGACAGCGATGAAGTCCTCGGGCCCGTCGAACCAGGGGGAATGGCTCGTCAAAAACACCTGGCTGAGCCCGTCGTCGGTCTCGGTCATCCGCTGGAGGGCGTCACGGACGCGGGCGTGGAGGCCCATCGAGACCGAGGTCTCCGGCTCCTCGATGGCGACGACGTCGGCCTTGCTCACGAGCATCCGGCCGATGATGGCCAGGAGCTGCTGAACGCCGGTCCCCAGAAGATGCGCCGGCAAGCGCCCCGCCGGTGACTGCATGTGGAGCGTCGCCTGGTTTCGGTGGCGGTCGTAGGTGACGACCGGCTCCGCCCCACCCAGGACGTCGCCAAACTCGCCGCAAACCCGCACAAAGGCCGACCAACGCAGGTACTCGCGGGGGTCGGTCGACTCCTTCGCGTCGTAGAGGCTGAGCGCAAGAGCGTCGGTGAGGATGCTGCGCCCACGGAGGCCGCTCGACGTCCGATGAAGGTCCAGAAGCGCAAACCTCTTCGCAATGAAATCCAAGGCGATCATGGCCGCGAGAGGCTCTCTCTGGCTAGCTTGCTCGAACTGGCGTTCGGTCTCCCTGTCTCCCGAGCGCTCGAACGCGCTCAAGAGATGGCCAGCGGCCGCCGCATCGATACCGTCCGTGAAGCAAAAGCGTGTGATCTCCCAGTTCGTGGAATGCGGCGGGCCATCGACGCGGATGCCCAAATCCAGCTCACGGCATTCCTCCGGCAGCCCGCCCAGTTCGTCGTCGGAAAACGTGAGGACGAGGCGAACTTCAATCGGCGTCGGTTTTCCGAGGGTGAACCACTCAGACGGCACGTGCCCGAGTTCCGCTAGCTTTCGCGGCATGGGGCCAAATCCTCCCAAGGGGAGGTCCTCAGGCTTATCCGTCGACCGAAAGAGCAAAAACGGGAGCTGCAACGCCTCGAGGAGGTTGCTCTTCCCGACGTTGTTCAGCCCGTGGATGACGATCAGGCTCCGCTCGTCGAGGCCGTCCAGCGCGACCGGCTTTACGAGATTCTTGTATCCCGCGACTCGAAACGACTTGATCTTCATGAGCTACCGGCGGTCGTACCGTTCCGCGCGCGGCGGTGTCAACGAACGGCCATCCGGGGGCATTTTCGGTGCTCGGGTTGGGCGGAGCGACCCCGGTAAGCCTCTGTTGGATCCCGGTAACCGGGGTGGAGGACCCCGGTGAGCCCCTGTTGGACCGCCGCAACCGGGGTGGCGGACCCCGGTCGGCCTCTGCTGGACCCCGGTCACCGGGGTAGGCGACCCCGATCAACGGGGTCTTTCGCGAACGCCGTGAGGTGGTGTCGCAAATTGCCCAGAGGCCCGATTGGACGTCTCACCTGTTGTTTCCAGGGGCGTTTCCCGCGGGGCGCCATCCCCATTTTTTCTGACATCGTTCGCGAAATCCAAGGCTTGTAGCGCCCTGCTAAAGCTATATGCTCGCGTCTCGCTGGCCCTCGTTGCTCTGGTTTTTTGGTGGGAGTTTTTATGGATCGACCGCTGGTTGATGATGCCGTCGCGCGCTTTTTCGCGGCGGCCGCGGGGAGGCCCGCGTGGATGCTTTGGGGGAAGGCGCGTCCTGCCGACGACGCGCAGGTCCCGGCGCATCCGCTCCTCGCGCACATGGTGGATGTGGCCGTCGTTGGCGAGATCCTCGTCGACGAAGTGCTCGCCGGGAGCACCGTTTCGCGGCTTTGGCGGGGGCTCGGGCTCTCTTCAACCGAAGGGCGTGCCTGGTTGCTGCGGATCATCGCCCTCCACGACTTCGGGAAGGCGACACCCCCCTTTCAAGGCCAATGGGAACCGGCGCACGCGTTCCTCGAGGCCGCGAACATGGCCGTCACGTCGTCGAACAAGCCCCACCACGGCGAGTTTGGGATGAAGTTCCTCCCGGATGCGCTCGGGCGCCTCGGAATTGACGAGGACTCGGCTGTCTCTCTCTCGCGCGTTGTGTGTGCCCATCATGGCGAATTCCCGTCGGATGCTGCAGCGGAGAAGGACGCACTTCGTGCGACTTCCGGGACCGGTGAATGGCACGCTGCTCGTCGCGGCGTCGTCGAAGAAATCGTGCGCGCCTTTCCTGCGACGGGGATTCCCCGTTTGGCCTCTTCCGGGCGGGAGGCGTGGGCCTTCCAGGCGCTCCTTGCCGGGCTGGTCTCGGTCGCCGATTGGATCGGATCGATGGCCGAGTTCTTCGTCTACGAAGAGCCGGTTTCAACCCTCGAAGAGTACCTCCCTCGTGCTCGAACTCGGGCGCGTGCCGCGCTCGCACATGCCGGGCTTCATGCGCGCTTGCCGACCGCCCCTGCGAGCTTTGAAGCGCTTTTTCATCGGACGCCGCGCCCCCTTCAATCGCTCGCAGTGAAGCTTGTTTCTGAAGGTACGCCGCCCCTTTGCGCCATCGTTGAAGCACCGATGGGGGAGGGGAAGACGGAGACCGCCTTCTACGTCGCGCATGCGCTCGCCGCGCTGGGGATCCACGACGGGATGTACGTCGCGTTGCCGACGCAGGCGACCGCCAATCAAATGTTCGGCCGAATGACGGCATTTCTTCGCGACACGCGACCGGGGAAAACGTCGGCGATCCTTGTCCACGGCGAGGCGAGCTTCGATACGCGGATGCGGGAGCTCCTTCGCGCCGTGTACGGAGAATCGGAGACCGGCGTCGTCTGCGAGGGCTGGTTCCTCGGGGGCAAACGATCGTTGCTCGCGCCGTTTGGCGCGGGGACCATCGACCAGGCGTTGCTCGCCGTTCTACGGACGAAACATGCCTTTGTTCGCCACTTCGGGCTGGCAGGTAAGACGATTGTTCTTGATGAAATTCACGCCTATGACGCCTATACGTCGAAGCTCCTGGAGCGTCTCGTCGGCTGGCTCGGGGCCCACGGCGCGAGCGTCGTTCTTCTGTCGGCGACGCTCCCCGCGTCCCAACGGAACACGCTCCTTGAAGCGTATGCGGGGCGCAGTGTGCGGCCCCAAAGCACCGTCGCCTATCCGCGATTGACCTACATCGACGGGCGTACCTGCGACGCGCTCCCGATCCCTTCCGGTCGCCCGTCCAGTTCGGTCGCGCTCCGGTTTTTGGAAGAAGAGGCCGGCGCGGGGAATGCAGGACTTGTTCCTCGATCCGCGCTAGCGGGCGAGGACGAACTTGTTGGCGAAATTGCCGCGACGATGGCCGACGGCGGTTGCGTCGCGGTGCTTCGAAACACCGTCGCGCGCGCCCAGGCGACCTTCCGTGCGCTTCTCGCTGCTCGTCAATCTGGTGAAATCCCGGATGATACCGAACTCTTGCTCCTCCATGCGCGGTTCCCCGGGGAGGATCGCGAACGCCTTGAACAGCGTCTCGTGGAGCGGCTCGGACCGGGCGCGGAGCGGCGCCCCTCGCGCATGGTCGTCGTCGGCACCCAGGTCCTCGAGCAGAGCCTCGACGTCGACTTTGACGCGATGTTCTCGGACATCGCCCCCGTCGACCTGCTCCTCCAGCGCATGGGGCGTATCCACCGGCACGCCGGGCGCATCCGGCCGGCGGCTGTCGAGGACCCTACACTCACCGCCATCGTAAGCGCCGGTTCGCCGGAGTCCTGCAATCTCGACGAAGTCGCTGTAGTCTATGAAAAATACCTGGTCCGGCGGACGCTCCAGGTCCTCGCCGGGCGGACCTCGGTGACGCTCCCGGAGGACATCGAGCCGCTCGTCGAAGCGGTCTACGCCGAAACGCCACCGTCGGATGGGTCCCTCGACGCCGCCTGGGCCGACTTGGAAGAGGTGCGTGAAAGCCAGAAGAACCTCGCTCGCACGCGTGCATGGCCGGAGGCGACCCAACGGGACGACCCCTTCGGCGAATTCCCGATGCCCTTGCGCGAAGATGACCCCGACATCGCGAAGATGCTCCGCGCGGAGACGCGGCTCGGGGACCCGACGGCGGCGGTCGTCTGCCTCTTCGGCACGCCCGAGCGCGCCTTCTTGGACGCGGCGTGCACGCGCCCCATTTCGCTCGCCGCCGATGGGCCGATGACCCCCGACGTCGTTCGTGCGTTCGCGCGGCGCACCGTCCGCGTTTCGAATTTCGGCGTCGTGAAGGCGCTGGAGCGAATGCCGCCTTCGCCGCTGTTCGCCGACGTCTCGGTCCTTCGGGACCGCCGCCCCCTCTTCTTCGGCAACGGGCCGATCCCCCTCGACGGGTGGACCCTCGACCTCGACCCCGAACTTGGACTCTTGCTTGAAAAATTATCGCCCGCGAAGGAGGATTGAATGCCTTTTCAGTTGATTGAAGAACCGTGGATTCCGTGCCGGCGCAGCGACGGGACGCGCGCGGTGCTCGGACTTCGAGAATTGCTTGCGAGCGCGCCTGGGCTCGACGCGATTGACCACCCGTCACCGCTCGTCACCCTTGCGATTTCGCGAATGGTGCTTGCGCTGATCCATCGCGTATTTGGTCCGCCAGACTTTTCTGCCTGGCGCGAGATCTACGACGGCGGCCGCTTTCCGGAAGCGCCCCTCGACGCCTACTTTCGCCAATGGGAGAGCCGCTTTGATCTCCTCCACCCCGAGTTCCCATTTTACCAAACGCGGGGATTAACGAAAAAATACGAGCCCGATGGCGTCTCGAAGCTGATCTTCGAGCGGACGAAATATGCGGCGGAATCGGCCGTGTTCGAGCACCGTCCGAGTGACTTCGAAGCAAACGACGAGATCCCCTTCGGCGAGGCGGCGTGCCATCTCGTTGCCCTTCACGCCTTCACGGCCGGGGGATTGATCAAGAAGAAGGACGAGCCGGACTCGGCATCGGCGGGGCCGATGAATCGGGGCGCCTTCGTGATGATCCACGGAGATTCGTTCTTCGAGACGCTCCTGTTCAATCTCATGATCTACGACCCCGAGAACAGCCGTCCGATCGCGGGCCATGCGAAGAAGGATCTCCCCGCCTGGGAGCGCCCGCCGCTGGCGACGCCGGGCCCCGGGAAAGAACCGAAGCGGAGCGTCGCCGGCTACGTCGATTGGCTCACCTGGCAAAGCCGCCGCGTCGAGCTCGTCCTCAATGGCGCGGGGACCGCCGTTTCCGGTCTTGTCTACTGCGTCGGCCAAGGGCTCGGCGAGGATCCCATCGAAGATCCGATGCTCGCGTTTCGGATCGACAAGGCCCGCGGCCCGGTCGCCCTGGACCTCTCGGAAGACCGCGCCGTCTGGCGGGACTGCAATGCGTTCGTCCGTACGACCAACAAGGACGTCGGCGGCGGACACGCGCCGGCGCTGATCGGTCAGTACCAACGCAAGGAACTCCGCGCGGCACGGCGTGGACGGCCGGTTCGCCTCACCGTCATGGGGCTGCGCGGCGATCAGGCGAAATTGAAGCTCTCGCGCATGGAAGAACTTCGGCTCCCCGACGCCATCCTCGAGCAAGAAGAGCTGCGCGCGGCGGTCGCTGCTGCGTCTGAATACGTCGAGAAGGTCGGCAAAGAGCTGCGGACGGCGATGTTCATCGCTGCGTCCCATGCGCTCGCCCCGGGCGACCGGGAAGCGCTCAAGGAAGATGCGGGGAAGCTCGTCGAGAGTGCGGGTGTCGAACGCCACTATTGGGGGCGTCTCGGAACCGCCTTTGACCGATTCCTCTTTTCGCTCCCGAACGATTCCACGGCGGCGATGACGACATTTCAGCAGGCCGCCGATGCGGCGGCACGGACGTCCCTAAATGTGGGGTGCGTCGGCCTTGGTGGCCAGGCGCGTCACCTGAAGGGGCAGGCGCTCGGTGAGGCCTACCTCGGGCATGAATTGGCTGGTCTGAAGGAAAAGGAGGCGGGAGTATGACGGAACATCCGAAAAAACATCGACTGGTCGAATATCTTGAGTCGCTCGTTCGAGGGGAAGACAAGAGTCGCCAGCGTCGCGTCTTGGCCGAATTGCGCGGCGGATTCACCAATCCGCTGAAGGCACTCACCCACGTCGCCTGGTCCCTTTCCGAGAAGGGGGGCCGCCGCGAAGAGGATGACGCCGTCTTGCTTGCGGGACTGTTTGCGCTCCACCCGGAGCCAGGTTCTGTGTCCCTCGCCGCCGGGCTCCGCCGGCTCGCCGACAAGAGTGAGAGCATTGAGCTGCGCTTTCGTGCGCTCCTCGACTGCGACCGCGAAGATCTCGGAGTCCACCTCCGGCATGCGGTTTCCCTCGTCGGGAGCGCGGAGACCGCCATCGACTTCAACGACCTTCAGCGGGCGATCTGGGGCTGGGGCCATGAAGATCGCTACGTACAGCGGGCCTGGGCGCGCGCCTTCTGGGCCGGGCGTGGAGCCGAAAATTCCGATGTCTCTGTCACGACCGAAGCCTGAACCTCGTCTCGAACCGGATACGGAGATTGTTTATGAAAATTGAATTGCACCTCCTTCAGAATTTTGCCCCCTCGAACCTCAACCGCGACGACACGGGGGCTCCGAAGGATTGCGAGTTCGGTGGCGTGCGTCGCGCACGGATTTCCAGCCAGTGCTTCAAGCGCGCCATCCGCGAAGCGTTCGAAACCGAGAAGCTCTTTGGGGCGGCGACGGAAGACCGGTTGGCGGCGCGCACCAAGCGCCTCGTCGACCACGCGACGGCGAAGCTCGTGGAGCTCGGGCATGATGCCGGCGAGGCGGCTCACCTCGTCGAATTCGCGCTTCAGGGGGCGAAACTGAAGGTGAAGGAGGAGCGGAAGACGCAGTATTTGCTCTTCCTCCCGCGGCGAGCAATCACCGATCTCGCGACGCTTATCCACACCCACTGGGAGGAACTCAAAGCAGCAGCGCCCGCGCCGGCCGGGGCGGATGCCGAGGCGAGCGACGAGAAGCCGGGGAAGAAGAAGACGAAGGCTCAGGAGAAGAACGAGGCGAAGAGCGCCGTTCCGAAGCCGGTGACCGTCGGCCTCGAGAAGATCTTCAAGGACACGCAGAAGACGCCCGATCTCGCGCTCTTTGGCCGCATGATCGCGGATGCTGCCGATTGGAATGTTGACGCCGCTTGCCAGGTCGCTCAGGCGATTTCGACCCACCGGGCGACGATGGAGTTCGACTTTTACACCGCCGTCGACGACCTCAAGCCGAACGACACCGCCGGTTCGGACATGATGGGGACGGTTGCCTATCAGTCGGCATGCTTCTACCGGTACTCCTGCCTCGACGTCGACGCTCTTACGCGGAACCTTGGCGGCGCCGACGCCGCAGAAGCGAAAGCGCTGACGAAGGAGACGATCGACGCGTTCCTTCGCGCGACGGCGCTCGCAATCCCGACCGGCAAACAGAACAGCATGGCGGCCCAGAACCGTCCCTCCTATCTGCTTGCGGTTGTTCGCGAAAAGGGGACGCCGCTCTCGCTCGCAAACGCCTTCGTCAAGCCGGTCAAGGCGAGCGGCGACCAGGACCTCGTGACCGCTTCGGCGGCGAAACTCGAGGCCCAGCTCAAGACGGGCTTGGAGCTTTGGGGCAGCGCTGGCGTTCATGCGTTCCGCGTCGGCGAAGTGGCCGTCGACGGCGCCAGTGCCGTGCCGGGTGGCTTTGATGGCTGGGTCTCGGCCATCGTCGCCGCGTGGGAGTCGCGCGCTTGAAAACGCTGCTCGTGCGGCTCGAAGGGCCCCTCCAATCGTGGGGGACCCAGGGGCGCTTCGGCATTCGCGACACCGATCGCGAGCCTTCGAAGAGCGGCGTGCTCGGGCTCCTCGGCGCCGCGCTCGGGATGGCGCGCGACGATGACGCCCAGGTGGCGACGCTTCGGCAGCTCTCGTTCGCCGTTCGCGTCGACCGGGAAGGGACGAGCCTCCGCGACTATCACACCGTCGGTGGCGGGACCTTTCGCGGGCAACCTCATGGAGTTGCGAGCGAAGGGAAGGCCGGTTCGACGGCGCTCACCCAGCGCTATTACCTGCAGGATGCAAGCTTCCTCGCGGGGCTTGGGGGCGACGACGGCGAGCTCCTGACTCGGCTTGGCGCCGCGCTCGACGCCCCGCGCTGGCCGCTCTCCCTCGGCCGACGGAGCTGCGCACTCTCCGCGCGCCCCTTCGTCGGCATCGTTGACGGGGCCCCCCGCGAAGCCCTCGAACGCTACGTTCCGCTCGTCCCCCGCGAGAGCGGTCGCAAGGAGGAGCTACCTGCGGAGGTTCGGCTCGTCTTCGAGACCGACGCGATTCAGGGGGCGCCGCGCCAGGACGAACCGGAGAGCTTCGCGCTCTACGGCCGTCGTCACCTTGTTCGCTATGTCTCCAGCACGTTTGTCAAAACGGAGGGGCTCGTCCCATGTACCTGACCCGTCTGCGCCTCAACGCGCATCACCGTGACGTCCTCCGCGCGGCTGGTGACAGCCAAGCGCTGCATGCGTGGGTCCTCAAGCTCTTCCCGGAGGTGGCGGCGCCCGACGGCGCGGTCGGCGCCCGGAAGGAGTTTGGCGTTCTCCACCGCATGGAGGCGGGGCGGGGGGAGCAGCTCGATCTGCTCGTCCAGTCCCGGGAAAAGCCGGACGTTTCCAAGCTCCCCGAGGGCTTCCTTCGCGCGGAGGAGGGGGCGGCGTCGACGGCCCCCCTCGACGGGCTGGTCGCGTGCGTCCAGCCGGGGGCGATTCTTCGCTTTCGGCTTCGGGCGAACCCGACCCGCCGCATCGACACGAAGTCGGCCCCCGACGGTTCGAAGCGGAACGGGAAGCGCGTTCCGCTGCGCGACCCTGCGCTCCGGGCGGCGTGGATCACCCGGAAGCTGGCGGAAGCCGGTTTCACCCTGAAGGCCGACGAAGACGGGCTCCCCTGGCTCCGCGAGCGCGAGGACGGCCTTCAACGGGGCACTCGCCAAGCGGCGAAGATCACGCACGAAGGGGTCGTCTTTGACGGCGTGGTCTCCGTCGTCGACCCCGAGAGGGCCCGCGCGGCCCTCGCCGACGGGATCGGACCGGCGAAGGCCTACGGCTTCGGTCTCTTGTCCCTCGCGCCCCTCTAAGGGGCTCCGCGGAGTTGTGCGCGCGTCGCCGAGGGGGATCCTCGGCGACGTTCCGCGTGGCCCGTTTCTGGTTGCTGCTGCCCCGTTGGAGGCATTTATGCCGATTGAAGATCTTCGAGCGCTCCCGCGCTTTGAGGACGGGCTGACGTTTGTCTACGTCGAGTACGTCCGCATTGAGCAGGAGGATCATGCGCTCGTTTTTGTGGATGTTCGTGGTCGGGTACCGGTGCCGGTCGCCTCGTTGGCGGTCTTGTTGTGTGGGCCAGGGACGACGGTGACGCATGCCGCCGTCGTCTCGTGTGCGGAGAACGGATGCACGCTTTTGTTCTGTGGGGAACGGGGCGTGCGCCTCTACGCGGCCGGCCTGGGTGAGACGCGTAGTGCTTCCAATTTGCTTGTGCAAGCTCGGTTTTGGGCCGATCCCCTCCGCCACCAGGCGGTCGTCGAACGGATGTACCGGACGCGTTTTGACGAGCCGCTCCCCGAGCAATTGACGCTTCAGCAACTGCGCGGTCGGGAAGGGGTTCGCGTGCGCGACACCTACGCCCGAGAATCACTCCGAACCGGGGTTCCTTGGACGGGGCGCCGCTACAAGGTCGAAGAATGGGAGCGCGCCGACCCGATCAATCGCGCCCTCTCCACCGCGCACGCGTGCCTGTACGGGCTCTGTCACGCGGCAATCGTGTCTACCGGTTTTTCGACGGCGCTTGGCTTCGTTCATACCGGGAAGAACTTGGCCTTTGTGTACGACGTCGCCGACCTTTACAAGGCGACCGTCACGATCCCGGCCGCCTTCGACGCCGTCGCTGCCGGGGACAGGGAACCGCGGCGCCGGTGCTGCGATTGTGTCTCGGTTCACCCCCGCGTGCGCGGGGACAGGGTCGGCTTCACCCTTCTCGCCGTCGTGCTGACCGGTTCACCCCCGCGTGCGCGGGGACAGGACCTTCGAGGGGGCCAGCGACGACACCTTCGGCGGTTCACCCCCGCGTGCGCGGGGACAGGGCCGGTCCAACCGTACACGCGTCGCCGCTGCGCGGTTCACCCCCGCGTGCGCGGGGACAGGTGAGCGGCGCCAGCGTGCCGGCCGGCGCGAGCGGTTCACCCCCGCGTGCGCGGGGACAGGGCGTTCCATCGGTTAGCTCGTCGTTCCCTCCGCGGTTCACCCCCGCGTGCGCGGGGACAGGCCCGGAAGGCGTTTTCGGCATTGCGGGCGGGACGGTTCACCCCCGCGTGCGCGGGGACAGGGATGGATGGGGCAGCGTGGCGGGCGGCCGCACCGGTTCACCCCCACATGCGCGGGGACAGGTTTCGCGGTCCTCCCGCGGGCGTCAGAATTCTCGGTTCACCCCCGCGTGCGCGGGGACAGGACCTCCAGTCGGGCGGGCAGCGTGGCGAGCGTCGGTTCACCCCCGCGTGCGCGGGGACAGGGCGGTTTCGAGGGCGTTGGTGGGGAGGAGATTCGGTTCACCCCCGCGTGCGCGGGGACAGGCACTTCGAATGCCTCGCCGAGCGCCCCGAGGGCGGTTCACCCCCGCGTGCGCGGGGACAGGGTGCTGTACGGGAAGGGTAACGGCGCGCCCACCGGTTCACCCCCGCGTGCGCGGGGACAGGGTCGGGCGCAGGCGGCGCGCTTCCCCAATGCGCGGTTCACCCCCGCGTGCGCGGGGACAGGGAGGCGGCGAGGGCGTTGGTGGGGAGGAGATTCGGTTCACCCCCGCGTGCGCGGGGACAGGGCTGCGATCTCGTCCGCCGAAGGCGGCGGATACGGTTCACCCCCGCGTGCGCGGGGACAGGCCTGGGGGATATGGCAGGGAAGCTGGGAGTTTCGGTTCACCCCCGCGTGCGCGGGGACAGGGGCCCGGACGATAACGTGAGGTTCTAGGTTACCGGTTCACCCCCGCGTGCGCGGGGACAGGAGGCTGGCGTCCTGGCGGCCCTTGGTCTGGCCCGGTTCACCCCCGCGTGCGCGGGGACAGGCGCTCGCAAACCAAGGTTTTGCCAAAGCGCTGCGGTTCACCCCCGCGTGCGCGGGGACAGGGGGAGGGGGCGCGGGTTGTGAATCACAACAGTCGGTTCACCCCCGCGTGCGCGGGGACAGGGGTGGATGGGGCGGCGCGGCGACCGGCCGCACCGGTTCACCCCCGCGTGCGCGGGGACAGGCGATGCGGCGGCGCTCGGTATGTCGCCGGTCGCGGTTCACCCCCGCGTGCGCGGGGACAGGGTGAGCGGCGCCAGCGTGCCGGCCGGCGTGAGCGGTTCACCCCCGCGTGCGCGGGGACAGGGGGACGAGCGCGGGTGGTTGGCGCTTTTCGACGGTTCACCCCCGCGTGCGCGGGGACAGGACGTTGCGGCGCCGCGCGCCGAGGATCGCTTTCGGTTCACCCCCGCGTGCGCGGGGACAGGACGACATTCAGGCAGTTCGCAAGGCGCCCGGACGGTTCACCCCCGCGTGCGCGGGGACAGGGCGCCTTCGAGAAGTGCCGCTGCTCGCGTGCCGGTTCACCCCCGCGTGCGCGGGGACAGGTAACCCTGCCCGGTAGACTCGAGTAGCGAGACCGGTTCACCCCCGCGTGCGCGGGGACAGGGTTTGGGCTTTGCCTTACGTGCCGCCATTGGGCGGTTCACCCCCGCGTGCGCGGGGACAGGGACGAGACGGAGGGAGGTCATCGGCCGCCTTCCGGTTCACCCCCGCGTGCGCGGGGACAGGGCGACCGCGCTGGCGCCGCAAGCGATCTTGTGCGGTTCACCCCCGCGTGCGCGGGGACAGGGCGTCGAGCCAACTATCTCCTGTGCAACGCCGCGGTTCACCCCCGCGTGCGCGGGGACAGGCCGGTCCGCTCAAGGAGCAGCGATCCGCGGGTCGGTTCACCCCCGCGTGCGCGGGGACAGGGGCGGTTCTTCGTGCGCGCGGCTTGGTTCGCCCGGTTCACCCCCGCGTGCGCGGGGACAGGTGCGACCGTCCTCGAGCTCGGCTGGGCACTGCCGGTTCACCCCCGCGTGCGCGGGGACAGGGGGTGGCGTGTTGACACTCACCGGGAATGCCTCGGTTCACCCCCGCGTGCGCGGGGACAGGGACCGGCTCAAAAAAGAGCGCAAACGCGAGCGCGGTTCACCCCCGCGTGCGCGGGGACAGGCGTGGCGAAGGGCGGAAGGAAATAGGCGAGAGCGGTTCACCCCCGCGTGCGCGGGGACAGGGTTGAAGCGGAGGCCGCCACGGCCTCCCTCGGCGGTTCACCCCCGCGTGCGCGGGGACAGGGCCGACCATTGAAAACGCCACCGTCACGACCACGGTTCACCCCCGCGTGCGCGGGGACAGGCGGCGCCAGCATCCTAACCAGCTGTTCCTCTACGGTTCACCCCCGCGTGCGCGGGGACAGGCAGAAGGCCAAGCAACACGGAATACGTCGCATCGGTTCACCCCCGCGTGCGCGGGGACAGGCGAGATGCTCACGAGCGTCTCTGTTCAAATGCCGGTTCACCCCCGCGTGCGCGGGGACAGGGCCTGGGCGCGGAGCTGCTCTGCGGATCGGCCGGTTCACCCCCGCGTGCGCGGGGACAGGGCGGGCGGTTGCGCGTCAACGGGCGCAATCAGCGGTTCACCCCCGCGTGCGCGGGGACAGGCAGAAGGACGGGCCGCACAACCGGCTGTGACACGGTTCACCCCCGCGTGCGCGGGGACAGGCATCACCGAAACCGACTACACGCCGCCCGGTTCAGTTCACCCCCGCGTGCGCGGGGACAGGCGAGCGCCAATCGGCGCCGCTTCCTGCACGGCCGGTTCACCCCCGCGTGCGCGGGGACAGGTTCGGCGAAGTGCTCCTCGCCGCGCTCCCTTACGGTTCACCCCCGCGTGCGCGGGGACAGGGCGCCGCCGTGGAGCCGGGGAAATCGATCCTACGGTTCACCCCCGCGTGCGCGGGGACAGGGAAGCGGCTCGCCCATTCCCTCGTTACGATCGCGGTTCACCCCCGCGTGCGCGGGGACAGGGTATCCGTAGGTTGTTTGCATGATCCTTTTCCGGTTCACCCCCGCGTGCGCGGGGACAGGTACGCCCTTCGCGCGCACGCCCGCGAAGCGTTCGGTTCACCCCCGCGTGCGCGGGGACAGGGGAGCAGAAACGACCGCGCGGGCTCGGTCGCCGGTTCACCCCCGCGTGCGCGGGGACAGGGACACCCTGCGGGCCGCCCTCGCCACGGCCGCGGTTCACCCCCGCGTGCGCGGGGACAGGCGCGCCAGCCCTTCCCTTGCGCCTGCGCGCCTCGGTTCACCCCCGCGTGCGCGGGGACAGGGTTTGGGCTGGCGCCGAATGCTGTGCGCCAGTCGGTTCACCCCCGCGTGCGCGGGGACAGGGGTCCCGCGCAATCAGTTCGGCCCGGCTGACACGGTTCACCCCCGCGTGCGCGGGGACAGGGTCTTCGGGTAGCTCACCGCGAGCTTTGCCCGTCTTCGGGTAGCTCACCGCGAGCTTTGCCGACGGTTCACCCCCGCGTGCGCGGGGACAGGCTGGGCCGCATTGACGTACCGATTTTCGCCGTCGGTTCACCCCCGCGTGCGCGGGGACAGGGTCTTCACGCAATGGCGGATCGTATGATCGACCGGTTCACCCCCGCGTGCGCGGGGACAGGGATAGCGGATGAGTCGGGCAAGGTCTTGAGCCGGTTCACCCCCGCGTGCGCGGGGACAGGGTAGAATTCGCCGTGGTGACGGCCGGTGAAGTCGGTTCACCCCCGCGTGCGCGGGGACAGGGCGGTCGGTGAGCACGTTCTCGACGGCGAGGTCGGTTCACCCCCGCGTGCGCGGGGACAGGTCCGTCGCCGTGCGCCGCAACGGGTCGGTTTTCGGTTCACCCCCGCGTGCGCGGGGACAGGGGCCCCTTCTGTCGCTCGTCAAGACTGCTCGCGGTTCACCCCCGCGTGCGCGGGGACAGGATCTTTTCGAGTTCTTGGCGAAGCTTCTCGTCCGGTTCACCCCCGCGTGCGCGGGGACAGGTAGGTGTGTGGCTGCGTCGTCGGCCCAGTATGCGGTTCACCCCCGCGTGCGCGGGGACAGGCGTGTCTGTCAAACGGGGTTCCATCCCCATTTCGGTTCACCCCCGCGTGCGCGGGGACAGGGTCTAACTCGCCAAGTTCCACGGCCCAGTAGCCGGTTCACCCCCGCGTGCGCGGGGACAGGAAGTACATGAAAAACGCATGTACCTCGTCGAACGGTTCACCCCCGCGTGCGCGGGGACAGGGGAAGCGTGACGCTCTTCTGCTCGCGGTACCCGGTTCACCCCCGCGTGCGCGGGGACAGGGGGGCGACACCCGTCAGCGAGCCTTTCGGGGTCGGTTCACCCCCGCGTGCGCGGGGACAGGGTAGCCCCGTTTACGCATCCATTCGTTGTATTCGGTTCACCCCCGCGTGCGCGGGGACAGGGTCTGCGCCGACGGCGTAGATGATCGCGTCGCCGGTTCACCCCCGCGTGCGCGGGGACAGGGTCTTCTTCGTCATCCGCGGGCGCGGGCGGCTCGGTTCACCCCCGCGTGCGCGGGGACAGGACAGAAAGCCCCTCCGAAATGCCCCCCTACCCCGGTTCACCCCCGCGTGCGCGGGGACAGGGATTGGGGGCCGTTCAGGTAGGCGCGGACGCCCGGTTCACCCCCGCGTGCGCGGGGACAGGGGAAACAACCCAGTGCGCGAAGTGCTGGGCCCCGGTTCACCCCCGCGTGCGCGGGGACAGGACGGACGGTTGAGGCGTGTTTGCTAGCACATCCGGTTCACCCCCGCGTGCGCGGGGACAGGGCTGGCTGTCGCACGACGCCGACCGAAGCGCCCGGTTCACCCCCGCGTGCGCGGGGACAGGGTCGAGATTTACAACGTGGCTCCGCACGCCCCCGGTTCACCCCCGCGTGCGCGGGGACAGGGTAGCGGGGGAAGGGAAGGGAACCCGGGTTCCCGGTTCACCCCCGCGTGCGCGGGGACAGGTCACCGGTGCAAGCGGAAAGCTCACTGCCGGCCGGTTCACCCCCGCGTGCGCGGGGACAGGGGATTGCGAAAACGATCTCGGCCTCCACCTCCGGTTCACCCCCGCGTGCGCGGGGACAGGGGAATCGGGGAGAAACGAGGTAAAAAGTTTGCCGGTTCACCCCCGCGTGCGCGGGGACAGGGGCTCCTTGGGCGCCTTGGGTTCCTTCGCCGGCGGTTCACCCCCGCGTGCGCGGGGACAGGCCGCCGACCGAGGTCTTGGCGCCGTGGATGACCGGTTCACCCCCGCGTGCGCGGGGACAGGTTGAAGTCGGCCTCGCCGAGCCAGTCGACGTGCGGTTCACCCCCGCGTGCGCGGGGACAGGGCTAGTCGGCGAAGAACCGCGGGCGGATCGGCGGTTCACCCCCGCGTGCGCGGGGACAGGGAGGTCGTGTTGTTCGGTCAGGAAGGGGCGAGCGGTTCACCCCCGCGTGCGCGGGGACAGGTCTTTTGCGACGCCTACGCCCCTTGCCGAGGGCGGTTCACCCCCGCGTGCGCGGGGACAGGGTCGAGGTCCCCTCTTCAAACATTGTTTCCATCGGTTCACCCCCGCGTGCGCGGGGACAGGCCGTATGCGATCCACTCGGCGCCCGTGCGCGCCGGTTCACCCCCGCGTGCGCGGGGACAGGGTCCCCGGAAAGCGTCGATAAAACCTTTCAGCGGTTCACCCCCGCGTGCGCGGGGACAGGGAACGCGCAACGGTTTTTTAGACCCTCGCGCGCGGTTCACCCCCGCGTGCGCGGGGACAGGGCAGGGTCGCGACGAAGGATTATTACGATTGGCGGTTCACCCCCGCGTGCGCGGGGACAGGGAAAGACCCTGCTGCCCTCACCAGGATCCTTCGGTTCACCCCCGCGTGCGCGGGGACAGGGCTCTTGTGGTACCGAACGAACCTGCCGGTTCCGGTTCACCCCCGCGTGCGCGGGGACAGGGGCTTGAGGTCTTCGAACTCGGGGACGTTCTCCGGTTCACCCCCGCGTGCGCGGGGACAGGATGACGACGACCTGCACCGCCTCTGCGGTGCCCGGTTCACCCCCGCGTGCGCGGGGACAGGCTGCTCGTAGGTCGCGGGGAGCGCGTCGCCGCCGGTTCACCCCCGCGTGCGCGGGGACAGGGATTGTGGCGATTGTGGCTACTGGTGCGATTGCGGTTCACCCCCGCGTGCGCGGGGACAGGCCACCAACGAAACGCCAGATCACCTTTGCTTCCGGTTCACCCCCGCGTGCGCGGGGACAGGGGTAGCTGGGGAGGTAGGGGTAGTTCGTCGTCGGTTCACCCCCGCGTGCGCGGGGACAGGCGATACAAGCGCGTTCCTGGCTCGGAAGATTCCGGTTCACCCCCGCGTGCGCGGGGACAGGGGCCAAGAGCACGCGGACCGCTCGCGCCCCCCGGTTCACCCCCGCGTGCGCGGGGACAGGTGCGCCTCGCAGAAACGAAGTGCTTGACCTTCCGGTTCACCCCCGCGTGCGCGGGGACAGGTCCCGCGCGAGGCCACGTCGGCAAGTGGCGACGGTTCACCCCCGCGTGCGCGGGGACAGGCTCTCCAGAAGTTCCGGATCCATCTTCGCCGGCGGTTCACCCCCGCGTGCGCGGGGACAGGCGACCATCCTTCTCGGGGCCCTCTCCCCGCTCCGGTTCACCCCCGCGTGCGCGGGGACAGGTTGGCGCATTTATCGTGCTCCTCCTTTCATTCCGGTTCACCCCCGCGTGCGCGGGGACAGGCGCTTGCGCCGGCCTCGTCGCCGCGCGCTGCCCGGTTCACCCCCGCGTGCGCGGGGACAGGCTCGGTGGGCTCGATGGTCTGCACCTCAAGGCCGGTTCACCCCCGCGTGCGCGGGGACAGGCGTTTGCGCATTCGCTTTTTTGACTCGATTTTCGGTTCACCCCCGCGTGCGCGGGGACAGGGTCCTCCCGACGACGACGTCGAGCGGCATATTCGGTTCACCCCCGCGTGCGCGGGGACAGGTCTCCCGCCCCGTTCTTCACGCTGACGGGTCCCGGTTCACCCCCGCGTGCGCGGGGACAGGGCGGTCACCCGCTTCTTCGTCGCACGCTTCCGCGGTTCACCCCCGCGTGCGCGGGGACAGGGCGAGGCCGATCGCTGTGCCGATTGCTGCCAGCGGTTCACCCCCGCGTGCGCGGGGACAGGGCGATCATCTGCTGCTCGGCGCACGCCACGCTCGGTTCACCCCCGCGTGCGCGGGGACAGGGGTACGAAGTGTTGTCGCTCGCCAAAAAGCTCGGTTCACCCCCGCGTGCGCGGGGACAGGGCCGCACGACCTCGAAAAGGAAGCGGCGATCCGGTTCACCCCCGCGTGCGCGGGGACAGGGGTATCTCGTCCTCTCTCGCGCGCTGGTGTCCGGTTCACCCCCGCGTGCGCGGGGACAGGCGCGTCGACGCGCACGAGCTGAAATAAACGGGCGGTTCACCCCCGCGTGCGCGGGGACAGGGCGAAAACCACCCGCCCTCGAGGACCTATGACCGGTTCACCCCCGCGTGCGCGGGGACAGGCGATCCCTCGCGCCGACCTTGGCGGTCTCACCGATCCCTCGCGCCGACCTTGGCGGTCTCACGCGGTTCACCCCCGCGTGCGCGGGGACAGGGCATAGTCACTCCGGTCGCCTGCGAAGCCCCTCGGTTCACCCCCGCGTGCGCGGGGACAGGGAATCTCTTCGTCCAGTTCGGTGAATTGGACTGGTTCACCCCCGCGTGCGCGGGGACAGGGCTCGCACCGCGCACGGATGGAACCTTCCAGACGGTTCACCCCCGCGTGCGCGGGGACAGGTACTCCCACGCCGACAGGGTGCGCCCACAATGCGGTTCACCCCCGCGTGCGCGGGGACAGGGCCTTAACAGCGCAAACGAAGCGCTCAAACAGCGGTTCACCCCCGCGTGCGCGGGGACAGGCCTCCAAAACGCTAGGGGATCTTGCGCGTGCGCGGTTCACCCCCGCGTGCGCGGGGACAGGGAGTTTACCCCCATCGGGGCAGACCGTCAAGGCGGTTCACCCCCGCGTGCGCGGGGACAGGGACTTCTTCTTTTTCTTGGTCGCCATGGTCTTCGGTTCACCCCCGCGTGCGCGGGGACAGGGGGGCGTAGCTCGTCTCAACGATACCCCATCGCGGTTCACCCCCGCGTGCGCGGGGACAGGGGGAGCAGGCTCGCACGCGACGGCTCGTCGAGCGGTTCACCCCCGCGTGCGCGGGGACAGGCGGGCGATCCACCGCCAACGCTGCATTGAGCGCGGTTCACCCCCGCGTGCGCGGGGACAGGCTCGGCGAGGACCGATTCGGAGCGCATGACCTCGGTTCACCCCCGCGTGCGCGGGGACAGGAAGTCGGCGGTCAGTGTCCCGTCTTTCTTCTTCGGTTCACCCCCGCGTGCGCGGGGACAGGTAAACCAGAGAGCGCTTGCGCGCAAGGGTTTACGGTTCACCCCCGCGTGCGCGGGGACAGGGGGGGTACCACCCTCGAACGTTGGCGGGGGCACGGTTCACCCCCGCGTGCGCGGGGACAGGACTCCGAATAGACTCAAAAAAAGAGGGGTTTCCCCCTCGGAAGTGTCGTGGCCTCTACGGGTGTGTCCAATACTCGAAGAAGCCGCTGATTTTCAAGGAACTCGCGCCGCGAACGCGCAGCTACGTCTTTGCGGGGCGCCGGAGGAGGAGCAAACCGTCGAAGTCGACCACCTCCCGCTTTGCGTCCCCCGCCGTCGCCATCGCGAACCCTTGCTCGTTCGCCGCCGAATAGACCATCGTGCAGGCGCCGAGCCTTCGCCCCGCGCAGACCGACTTCCACAGGATATCGCGAACGCGCCGAGAAACCTTCCCAACAAAGACGCAGGGATGAATCTCCAGGAGCCAGCGACTCAGGCGCCCCCTAAGCGCCGGTGTCACACGGGTCAGGACGATGATCGTCACGGCTCCTCCCCGCTCGGGCCGGTGTAGGCGACGAGGCCAGCGCCGTCGAACCAATCGTCCTCGGCGGGGGGCGCGGGCGCGGGCGCCGTGACCGGCTCTCGCGGCGGGGCGTGGTTGACGCCGCCGGAGACGTCCCCCGACGGGTCCCACAGCCCCACCGGATGGAGCAGCGCGAGCTCATCTTCGGCGGTCTCCGCCGCAATCCGGTCCTGGTCGTCGTCCCGTTGGGCGTCGCCATAGCCGGCATCGACGTAACGAACGCGCGACGGCCGAAGGTCAAAAAGCCGCTGCAAATCTGGGACGATCCGTTCGATAAGCTTCGCCTCCCGAAAGAGATCCCGACAGCGGCGACGGACGCGCCCATCGAGCCCCTTCCCGTCCCCGCGCACGCGGGGGTGAACCGCCACGCAAAAAGATTGACGGGACGGCGGGCGCCCTGTCCCCGCGCACGCGGGGGTGAACCGGCATCCGCGCCTTCTCGCTAGTCATGGCCAAACCTGTCCCCGCGCACGCGGGGGTGAACCGGCGGGAAAATCGCGCGCGCGAACGCGATTACCCCTGTCCCCGCGCACGCGGGGGTGAACCGCTAGGCGCCGAGCGCGACGCGCTTGTTGAGCACCTGTCCCCGCGCACGCGGGGGTGAACCGGGGTCGTTCCCGCCCCACCTCGGCCCGGCTCCCCTGTCCCCGCGCACGCGGGGGTGAACCGCGGAGCGCGACGAAGCGATCGCGAGATTGAACCCTGTCCCCGCGCACGCGGGGGTGAACCGGGGGTCGTTTCTTTGCGGACGGCCGAGGGAACCCTGTCCCCGCGCACGCGGGGGTGAACCGCGAGGAGGGCCGCCGGCGGTTCCCCGGACGCCCTGTCCCCGCGCACGCGGGGGTGAACCGCCGGTCTACGTCTGGCGCGCCGACGACGCCGTCCTGTCCCCGCGCACGCGGGGGTGAACCGAACTTTCGACGCGCTTCGGTCGCCGGCAGAACCCTGTCCCCGCGCACGCGGGGGTGAACCGCGCCTGCAGAACCTTCCCCGCCTTGCGCTCCCCCTGTCCCCGCGCACGCGGGGGTGAACCGTAAACGCCCACGTCGGTGGTTACGACGGACTGCCTGTCCCCGCGCACGCGGGGGTGAACCGAAGATCAACGCGTCCTCAGCGGCCGTTGTCGCCCTGTCCCCGCGCACGCGGGGGTGAACCGACGCGCTCGCCTTCTCGCTACCTGCCGACGCGGCCGCTCCCTGTCCCCGCGCACGCGGGGGTGAACCGACGACGAAGAGGACGACGACGCGTGACGCCGTCCTGTCCCCGCGCACGCGGGGGTGAACCGAGCCCGTCCAGCGCCTCCTCCTTCAGCTCCTTCCTGTCCCCGCGCACGCGGGGGTGAACCGCCAATCCCAGGCCTCGCCGCGAAAGAGGGACCCCTGTCCCCGCGCACGCGGGGGTGAACCGGCCATCAAGGACGTCGGGAAGGAAACGGGGAACCTGTCCCCGCGCACGCGGGGGTGAACCGTGGTAGGACCCGCCGAGGCGACCGGTGCGGGCCCTGTCCCCGCGCACGCGGGGGTGAACCAGGTTGTCGAGGCCGTCGCCCGTGTGGATCAACCTGTCCCCGCGCACGCGGGGGTGAACCGATTCTGGAAATCCTCTTCGACGGCGAGCCGATCCTGTCCCCGCGCACGCGGGGGTGAACCGGGTGCTGTTCGCGTCGAGTGTAAGGGCGCTGTCCTGTCCCCGCGCACGCGGGGGTGAACCGGGAACCCGGGTTCTATCGAGGATCAAGGCGCACCTGTCCCCGCGCACGCGGGGGTGAACCGGGGAATCGTCGGGGGAGTCGTCGATGATATGGCCTGTCCCCGCGCACGCGGGGGTGAACCGCTAACCAGAGAGCGCGGACGCGCAAGGGTTTTCCTGTCCCCGCGCACGCGGGGGTGAACCGACAACGTCGTCGCTCATCGAGGCCAATCCAACCCTGTCCCCGCGCACGCGGGGGTAATCTCCCCCTTGAGCCGGTTCCCTGTCCCCGCGCACGCGGGGGTGAACCGGCGGGAAGTCATTCGTCGTCGTCCTCGGGCATCCTGTCCCCGCGCACGCGGGGGTGAACCGAAGAAGGCGGCCGGCGGCAAGCCGAACCCGCTCCTGTCCCCGCGCACGCGGGGGTGAACCGAGGGTCCCATGCTCGCGTCGCCGCCCCCTGATCCTGTCCCCGCGCACGCGGGGGTGAACCGCTTCGAGACCGAAGAGGCCGCCCGCGCCTTCGCCTGTCCCCGCGCACGCGGGGGTGAACCGACCCGCGTCGACGGGCGCGGCTTCCGGGCAACCCTGTCCCCGCGCACGCGGGGGTGAACCGCCGTACAGCCGGCCCCAGATGTCCGGGTCCACCCTGTCCCCGCGCACGCGGGGGTGAACCGGGGACGTCATCACGCGGGTTCGGTTTGACCCGCCTGTCCCCGCGCACGCGGGGGTGAACCGGGTCCATCGAAATGACTGAGAAACCCAAAGATCCTGTCCCCGCGCACGCGGGGGTGAACCGCGCAAATGGCGACAGGAGCTCAAAGAGCTGCGCCTGTCCCCGCGCACGCGGGGGTGAACCGCGCCCTTCCCCGTGCCGCGCGCACTCGTCCCGCCTGTCCCCGCGCACGCGGGGGTGAACCGCGCATCCCGGTCTGCGAGCCGCTGACGCTCTACCTGTCCCCGCGCACGCGGGGGTGAACCGGAAGCGGCGCAGCGACCGACGATTAGGCTTTACCTGTCCCCGCGCACGCGGGGGTGAACCGTACGAACTCGACGACCCCGCGCCCGTGAAGGCCCTGTCCCCGCGCACGCGGGGGTGAACCGAGGTCGCCCGGGCCGTAGACGTCGGCCGGGTCCCTGTCCCCGCGCACGCGGGGGTGAACCGCACGCGATCAAGTTTCCGGTGGAGAGCCGGTCCCTGTCCCCGCGCACGCGGGGGTGAACCGCGGGCGGGTGCATGGCGTTCGGTCGCTCTCATCCTGTCCCCGCGCACGCGGGGGTGAACCGAGCAGCGCGGCGGCGTTCAAAAAGCTCCAAACCCTGTCCCCGCGCACGCGGGGGTGAACCGCGATCGACGCGTCGGGTTCTACGGGCGGTGGCCCTGTCCCCGCGCACGCGGGGGTGAACCGCATTGGCCGAGCCGTCGCCCCCGACTTGATCCCCTGTCCCCGCGCACGCGGGGGTGAACCGAAGGGTCGCCAGGGGGCACGGTGGC
>DYPH01000342.1 GCA_020720045.1 Sorangium cellulosum
ACATTGCTTTGATCACATCCCGTGTAAATTGCAATTCCGAGCAGCTACCTAGGCTTTCACCCGCGACGAATTCCATGGCAAGCCACGGCAGGTCACGATTCTGATCGACGCCGTGTGCGACGAACCTGACCACATTCGGGTGGTTCACGGCGCCAAGCATGGTCGCTTCGCGCGCAAAGCGTTGCCGGAGCTTGTCGGAGTCGCCGCGGAGGAGCGCCTTGATCGCCACGCGCGCCCCCGTCGTGTGGTCGAGCGCTTGAAAAACCGCCCCCATTGCACCGGCTGCGATCGGGTGGCGAATTTCATAGCGGGCGTCGACCCACTCCCCGAGTTCCCAAACGTTCGTCATCGTTTTTTTTTCCGCGTAGCGCTCGGCACAAACTACTCAAGGTATCGCGATTCTGGCCGCAACGGCCCAAATTGCGTTTGTCTCCGCCCGGCGAGACGCCGAATCGGCGAACGCGATCCGCGCCGACGGGCTCTCGTTCGAGCGGCTTCCCGACGGCGACGATGGCGCTTGTTCCTCGATCCGCGCTCGCGGGCGAGGACGGACTTCTGGGTGGAGCGGTACTTGCAGAACAACCCCAGCGATGAGCCTCCTTGCGCACTTTCCGCGTCGTGCGCCTTGGGCCGCTGCGCTCGCCGCGTTTCTGCTTCCCGCGGTCGCGCTCGCAGACCTCGCCAGCGACGAGGCGATCCTCGAAGGCCGCCTCATGGCGCCCTGCTGCAACGTGCAGACCCTCGACGTTCACGCTTCGCCTCTCGCCGACGAACTTCGCGCGGAAATTCACCGTCGCCTGCTGGCGGGGGATGAGCCCGCAGCCATCGAGGCCGACCTCGTCGCCCGCTACGGGGACACGATACGTGCCGCCCCCAAAGGGCGTGATTCGCGTACCGATTTTGCGGTGGTCCTCTCCGCAGCGGCCGTCGGCGCAGCGGTAGCTGCCGTGCTGTACTTTCGGCGACGGGGCGCGTCCGTCCCAGTTCGCCGCGACGACGCAGCCAGCCTAGCCAGCCAAGCCAGCCAAGCCAGCCTAGCCAGCCGCGATGGTGCCGTCGACCCGCGTTGGGATGCCCGCCTCGACGAGGAACTCGAGAACTTCGAGGACTAGACCGCTCTCAGTTAAAGCTGAGCCTGTACCCGGCGAAGCGAACCCAGCC
>DYPH01000073.1:0-31449 GCA_020720045.1 Sorangium cellulosum
GCCCGCCGTCTCTCGCGCCGCCGTTGCGAGCCAATTCGCTGGCGGTCGCGAACGGGCGGGCCCTGTTGAAGTGGTCCCGCCGTCTCTCGCGCCGCCGTTGCGAGCCAATTCGCTGGCGGTCGCGAACGGACGGGCCCGACAAACGAAAACGAGGCCGGCGAACCGACCTCGTTTCTTCAGCGCTTTTGGCGGCTTCCGCTCAGAAGGTTCCGCCGCTCTGGGTGCATTTGTTCTTGTTGAAGGTGCACATCATGCCGCGCGGATCCTGTTTGCAGTAGGTTTTCGCGGCGTTGCAGGCGGCCGTGTTGATCGCGGCGGGGGCGGTTGCCGTGGCGGTGGCGGTTGCCGTCGGCTTTACGCCGGGGGTGATCACCGACGGGGCGGTCGTCGCCGACGTCGTTGCGCTCGGCTTCGGGGTGATCTTCCCCGAAGAGCCCGCGACGGCGCCGCTGCTGCCCGACGGCTTGCCGTTCAAGGAGCCGAGGTCGCCGAGATCGCCGGAAGATCCGCCGGCGGCGGTGTCGGTGGCGGTCGCTGCGGCGGTGGTCGTCGTCGCGGTGATGGCCGTTGGCGGGGGGACGTCGGCCGGCTTGCCCCGCCCGAAAGCGACGAACGCGCCCGCGCCGCCGCCCACCACGACGAGGCCGAGCACGCCGGCGATGATGATCCCACCGCTGCCGCCCCCCTTTTTCTGGGCCTGCGGCGCGTACGCCTGCATCGGCGGCGCCATTTGCTGGGGGGGCGCCCCGTAACCCTGCTGCTGCATCGGCGGTTGGCCCTGCGCCTGCCCCTGCATGCCGGGGCTCATCGCCGTCGGCGGTCCGTAGCCGGGGTTTTGCGGCGCGCCGTAGCCTTGCGGCGCCATGCCGGGATTGGTGCCGTAGGCGGGGTTCGCGGCGGTGCCCGAACCGCCCATGCCCGGGCCGGGCGGGGGGCCGTAGCCACCGGCGCCATCGGGGACGGCCATCGGCGCGCCGAGCTCGGTGCGGGCGCGGGTCGCCGGGCCGTTGGCGTCAGCGATCGGCGCCATCTGGTTCGAAGGCGTCGCTGCCGAGAAGGCGGCAAAGAACTCCTGAACGTTCGCGAAGCGGCTGCCGGCATCTTTCGCGAGGCAGCGCATGATCGCCTGCTTCATCGCCGGCGGGATGTTCGCGCTTTCCGGATGGATTTCGAAGCTTTGCGGCGGCACCGTCATGTGCTGGGTCGCCCATTCCCAGGCGGTGTTCGCGTGGAAGGGGAGCTTGCCGACGAGCATTTCGTAGGCCATCACACCGAGCGAGTAGAGGTCGCTTCGGGCGTCGACCGGCTTGCCGGTGAACTGCTCGGGGGACATGTACGGCGGCGTCCCGAGGACCATCCCCTGCTGGGTGAGCTTCGCTTCGTTCGGGTCGTTCTCCGAGGAGCGCTTGGCGATGCCGAAATCGAGGACCTCAACCCAGTCTTTCTGGCCGGCCTTCTCGCAGAGGACGATGTTCTCCGGTTTGAGGTCGCGGTGGACGATCCCGCGCCCGTGGGCCTCTTCGAGGGAGCCGCACACCTGGCGGAGGATGTTGACGGCGCGCTCGGGGCGCATGGGGCCGGTCTGCTCGAGGATGTCGGCGAGGTTCTGCCCCTGCACGAACTCCATGACGATGTAGAGCGTGCCGTCGTCGAGGGACCCGAAGTCGAAGACCTGAATGGTATTCGGGTGTTCCAGCTCGGCGACCGTGCTGCATTCGCGCATAAACCGGGCGCGAATTTTCTCGTCTTGGGACAGGTGTTGATGGAGCGTCTTCACGGCGACCTTGCGCACCGTGGTGCCCATCATCTGCTCACCGAGGTAGACGCACCCCATCCCGCCTTCGCCGAGCATCTTCACGATGCGGTATTTGTTGGCAAAGGTGGTACCGACGAATCGTTCCGATTGGGCGTCGCTCATAGGGCGCGCATCCTCGCACAAGAGGGGGCCCCACGAGAACGCCTTCGCACGCGGGGTGCGGAAAAGGCTCAGGCGCGGCGCTCAGCCGGAAGCGGAGGGTGGATGGGCGTCTTCGACGGCCCACGGGTACCCGCGCATGTCCGAGCCGCCCAAGCAAACCCGCAGCGTCGCTCCAAAGGCGAAGAGTTCGCGCGCCAGGGTGCCTTTGACGTTTGCGGCAAGGACCGCCGGCGCCGGAAACAGGCGGCTGTGTTCGCCGCCAGGATAGGTCTCGATGTGGAGAACGACGTGGGTGCTCGGGGCGGCGAGCGCGTCTTGGGAAAATTGGGCCTCTTCTGGGACGGAAGCGTGGGCAGCGGCGTCTTGAAGACACGCGTGCGTATCGAGGACTTTCTGGGCGACAGTCGCACCGAGTTTGGTCAGGTTGGACGGTCGCGGAGGGGTGGTGATCACGCGGAAGTCCTTCACCTCCACGAACCAATGATCGCGGGGAACACCGCTTGCATCGGGGACGAGCACAAGGAGGTCGACGCCACGCTTGTCGGCGCGTTGCGCCCAGCCTTGGCGGTAGTGGTTCCACGCGTCCGTCCGCGAAGCGGGAGACGGCGCGGAGTGCTCAACAAACGCGTCGAACTTCGTGGCGCGAGCGTCCGGGGTTACGGAAAAAACAAGCTTTTCGACGTGAATTCGAGGGCCAAAGACCGCCTTTGCGTTCATGCCAGCGCGTCTCCGGCGCCAAGTTCGTCGTCGATGTAGCGCTCCGCCTGCGCCACCTCTTCATCGAGGGCCGCCAGCGGGCCGAGGCCCTCCAAATGGTCGCTCTGCTCCACGAAGACACTCCCGTTTGCCTGCCGTTCAAACCCAAAATACCGCGTCGCGAGGGGGGCGTCGGAGCGGCGTTGCAGAAGGTGGAGCTCGCGCAACAGAAACAGGCTGTGGGTCGCCAGCACAATGGGGGTTCCGTAGTCCGCCAAGGCGACGATGACGCGGGCGAGCTTGCGGAGCAGGCGCGGATTGAGGTGGGCCTCCGGCTCGTCCCAAAGGAGGATCGGACGGGCCAGCTCCCGGTGCCAGTCGGCGATGTCCCCAATTCGGCGAGTCCTCGTATCGGTGAAGGCGCCGACCTTCAGGAGATGCGCGAGGACGGCGAACTTCTTCAGCCCCTCGGAGACCATCGGGAGCTCGACGGGGCCGTCCTTTCCCGCCACGACGAGCGTCCCGGACGGTGTGGTCTGCACCGGTCCGCCGAGGGCATCCTCAAGCAAATGGAGGACGCCGGCGAGACCGGCGGGGAGTTCGCGGAGCGGCGGAAGCGCGACGTAGCCGGCGAGGGCACGCCAACTCTTGTCGAAGGGGACGACGCTCGCATCGTAGAGCGCCGCGAAGGCTGGCCCGAGGGCGGCGAAGTCGGTCGGCGGTAGGTAGAGCGGGCGCGCGAAGTGGATCCCGCTTCCGTTGGTCGGTGCATAGACGCCGTCGGCGTCACGCGCGGCATCGCGAATGGGGCCCTCCGGCAAATCATCCACCACGCGGTGGATGCGCACGATCGATTGCCCAGCGCGCCGCGATGCGACGGTCACCTGGGCGACCTCCGACGGACGCCGAATCAAGGCGCGGAGCGTCGCCGGTCGGAAGGCCCCTTGGAGTTCGGAACGCAGCAACTCTGCAAGCCCGCCCAGCGAGCGCCCGGCCGACCCGACGAGGCTCTCTTCGGCGGCAAGGACTGCATAGAGCGCCTTGAGGGCGTGCGTCTTCCCGGAGCCGTTTTCGCCGAGGAATACGTTGAGGTTCTTGGCGAAATCGAGGCGCACGTCCTCAAACACCGTGAACTGACTCAAGTGCAGGGAGGCGACCATGGCGCCTGTTTAGCAGAAGTCGGCGCGCCACCGCCGTCGGCCGCCCAACGGGGCAGCGGCCAAAAGAAAGCCCGCCGAAGAGGCGGGCAGGCTCGGAGATCGTGGTCCCTTCAGGGCGTCGGTTCCGGTTCCGTCGGTTCCGGCTCGCTGGCGGTCGTCGCGCGGTTTGCGCGGAGCCCGGGGACGTGGCGGTCGACGTCGCGGCCGAAGAGGACGGCGCCGCAGCGCCAGAGCCAATCGTGGCGTCGCACGACGAGCTCGGCGAAGCGGTTCCGGATCTCGAGGGCGGTCGCGTGGGACTCGGTCTTTCGCGCCCCTTTCTTTGCCGCATTCGGCCGGAGGAGCGCGAGGAGTTCGGCGGAGAGGAGCTTCGCCTCTTCGAGAATTTCGGCGGTCACCTGTGGGAACTGCCCCTTCAATTCGGGGCGCTCCATTAGTACGGCAAGATCGGAGACATCTTGGGCGGAGTCGACGGGGCCACGCCCCTGCTTGATGTAGACAAGGTGCTTGCGGTCGATCAGCTTTGCCGCCGTCCCAAACTCAAGAGCGGCGAGGAGAAGCGCCCGGAGTTCCCAGTTTCGAGCGAGCTTTTTGGCGAGGGTTTTGTCGCTCCCCGATTCCGCCTCTGCGCGGGCGACCGCGTGGCCGAAGGCGAGGAGCAGCGCCGAAAAGTCAACGATCCCATTCACCGGGAGGTTGTAGGCGCGGAGCGCGTCGAGCTGCTTGGAGACGGCGGCGATCCCGGTACGGGCATTGTAAACGGCGAGCGCCGCATCGATCCGGTAGGGCGAAATTTCGTCTTCCGGGAGCGCCATCGCCTCCGCAAGGAAGTGGGCGTAGGCGCCATCGGCGGTCTCCGGGAGAGAGCCTTTTTGCGTCTTTTCCGTCGCCGCGAGGGAACCTTCGGGCGCTTTCTTTTCCGTCTTCGTCATTGTACCCCCTTAAAAAGTCTCCGGCAGCGTCCCTCAAAGGCCCCGGCCCATGCAACGACGAAGTGCGCCCCACCCGATTTTCGTCCCCCGAGTCGCCACGGGCCGCCGGTACCCAAGCGAGACTCCGGGAGTCACGACGGGGAAGGCGCGGGTACCCGAGCGAGATGCCGGGAGTCGCGATGGGGATGGCGCGGGTACCCGCGCGAGAGAGCGGGAGTCGCGACGGGGAAGGCGCGGATGCCCGAGCGAGAGAGCGGGAGTCGCGACGGGGGAGGCGCGGGTACCCGAGCGAGATACCGCGAATCGCGACGGGGAAGGCGCGGGTACCCGAGCGAGATACCGCGAATCGCGACGGGGAAGGCGCGGGTACCCGAGCGCGATAGCGGGAGTCGTGCGAGCCCTCCCTCTGCTAAGTCTTCCACCATGCTCACTGAAGTCACCTTCGAAGCCTTCCGTGCGTTCAAGAAGGTCACGATCCCGTTGAAGCGGCTCACCGTTTTCGTTGGCCCCAATGGGTCTGGAAAGACGAGCGTCCTGCTTGGGATTCATGCATTGCTTCGGTGTATCGAGTCCGTGCCGGATCGCGTCTTCGTGGATGAACTTTCACTCACGCGGATCCTCAATGCGCGCGCCGGTCATTCCTGCAGTTTGCACGGAAATATTTCTAGTTTCGATGGCTCGCTCCCCATCGATCTAGGAATGAGTGACGGTGCACTTCATGGCATGGTGCACACGGGCCGAGACAGTGGCTATCAGCCACGCGTCGGCGTTCTCGTCACTCACTTGCCCGCATTGCGTCCGTGGGGCACCCCGGCGTTCTTGCGTCTCGATTCCCGGGCACTGAGCCGAGCTTCGTATTCAGAGCGCGAAGTTCCGCTGATGAGCGATGACGGTACCGGGCTCGCTTCGGTCATCGCCGACCTGCTCTCTCGCGCGCCCGAGCGCGTTGATGCGATCCTCAAATCGCTGCAGCAGGTCGTTCCGTCGGTCCGCAAAGTTCGAGTTGCGCGTGCGAAGATTACGAATTCATTCACCGAGCATTTCTCGATGAACGGCGAACAGATCCCCGTCCAGCGAAGCCAGCACTTCTGGGGGCATCGCGTGATGCTCGATACGGCGAGCGGCGACAATATTCCCCTTGATCCGTGCAGTGAAGGAACGGTCTTAGCCTTGGGAATCATGACCGTTCTCCACGGCGAAGATGCGCCGCGGACCCTCCTGATTGACGAAATTGATCGCTCGTTGCATCCCAAGGCCCAGCTCGATCTGGTCGCTGTTCTTCGGGCCGCCCAAGCGGCCGATCCGAACCTTCAGATCCTTGCGACCGGCCACTCCCCATTCCTCCTCAATGCGCTCGATTACGACGAGGTCCGCGTCACGACCCTCGATGACGACGGCTTTGCCCTCTGCGCGTCGCTCGCCGATCATCCCGATCTTGCCGAATGGAAAGGATCCCTCGGCCCGGGCGATTGGTGGAGCGCCGAACTCGAAGATTGGGTGAAAGCGAAGGCGGCGCAGTGAGGCTGCTCCTCGTCTGCGATGGTCCGGGGGACGTCGACGGACTCAAAGCGCTCACCTATCGAATTCTTTGCGGGAAGTACGACTGGCTCGATGGAGTTCCCGTCGAATGGGTCGAGTACGAGCCGGGGCAATCTTTCCTCGATCTTCATGACGTACATGCCGTCGCTAACCGCCTCAACGTGCCGATGCCTAAAGGTCCCGGCTTGGGTTTCGGCGGGGCCGGGGCGAAGCGTGCATTTCTACTTGGCAAAAGACTCGCCATCCGTGACCGGGAGCCGCTCGGCATCGTGTTTGTCTGGGACGTCGACGACCAACGGGAGCGCGATCCCGCGGTGAAGGCTGCGCGTGACAGTACCGAAATCGACGTCGCGCTCGGGATGGCGCTCCCCGAGTACGAAGCGTGGTGCATCTGCGCGTTTGCGCCGGAGACCGCCGAGGAGCGAGCGGCCCACGACGCGGTGAAGCGGGATCTTGGGTTCGACCCGCTCACACGCAGCCACGAGCTTTCCCACAAGAAAGCGTCGGTGACGAAGAAGGACACCAAGAGCATCCTCGAGAACCTCTGCGTCGCCGGTCGAGAACGCGACCACCATCTGGTGTCGGCCCCCCTCGACCACCTTTGCGAGCGCGGCGAAAAGAACGGCCTCCGTGAGTTCCACGACGAAGTCCAAACGCGCCTCGCACCGCTCTTCGGGGCACGAAAGGCGCTATAACCATGCGAGCTTCCCGCGGTTCCTGGGGCGAGGAAAAACAGACCCCGCTTTGGCAACTCGATTTGCCGGTCATCCACCTCTCGGAACTGTCGGGGCTCTTCCTCATTTTGAAGTGGCCCTCCGGGTTTGCCTACGCAACGCAAACCGGCGGGCTCAGTTGCGAACAGTCGTGGGCCGAAGGGATTTTGGTCCCGTTGGGGCTCGCTGGCCAAGAGCGCCTCGACGAGCGCTTCGGCGACGGGCGCACGAAATACAGCGGGTGGTGCTTCAACGGCATCGACGACGACGACGCCGCTTGGATCGACTCCGTCCTCGCCCACCTCGATCCCGCCTTTGATCGGGGCCCGCTCATCACCGTCGATCGCAGCCGCCTCGCCGACTCTTTGGAGGCGTGGGTCCACGTGCGGATCGGCCCGCACCCGGAGCGCCACCCCCGGGATACCTTTGATTTCTGGCCCTTCCACGGGATCCCCGCCCAAGAGGCGATCCTCACCTGGGAAAACAGCGACTAGCGCCCCTTCCGCGCGAAATCCCGGTAGGCTCGTCGCATGGGTGCAGCACTTCGTCGCCGTGGTCTCGGAACTCTCGCGTTCGCCCTGCTTGTCGGACCGCTTGCGTGTGGCTCCTCCTCGGAGGCGCCCGCCGGTGGCGATTCCTCCGTCGCCGATGCTTCCGGGGGCGAGCGGGACGCAGGCAGCGCCAGCGATGCGGGCAGCGCCGATGCCGGCTCCGCCATCGACGCAGGCCCCGTCGGCACCTTCCCGCGCGGCTTCCGCTTCGGTACGGCAACCGCTGGATTTCAGGTCGAAATGGGGTGCCCGACGCTCCCGGCCAACCAGTGCGAGGACCGCAATTCGGACTGGTACCAGTGGATCACGACGCCGCGCATCGTGAACAACAACCTCCTCCACATGAGCGGCGATCTGCCGTCCACCGGCCCCGGGTTTCGCGAACTCTGGGCGAGCGATCTCGACCGCGCCGGCCCCGCCGATCTCGGCACGTCGGTCCTGCGCCTCTCCCTCGAATGGAGCCGCCTTTTCCCACGGCCGACGTTCGGCGTCACCGACCCGGCCGCCCTCCGTGCCCTCGCCGATCCGCAAGCGCTCGCCTTCTACCACCAGGTGCTCACCGGCCTCCGTCAACGGGGAATGCACCCGTCGGTGACGGTCACCCACTACGCGCTCCCTCTCTGGATTCATGACGGAAATCTTTGCAACGACGGCGTGATCCCCGGCCAGAGCCTCAATGCCTGCATCCAGGCAGGGAAGGCCGGTTGGGCCGACCCCAATCATGCGCGCATCGGCGACGAAATCGCGAAATTCGCCGGCTTCCTCGGCCGCGAATTCGGCAACGACGTCGACGAATGGGCGACGATGAACGAGCCCTTTAGCGCTGTTATTCTGCCCGGTTACCTCGCCGCCACCGAGATGCGCTCCAACCCGCCGGGCCTCACGGGCGCCTGGCTCTCGGTCAGCGGCGCGAAGACGGCGATGATGAGCATGATCGAGGCCCACGCGAAGATGTACGACGCCC
Source organism: Sorangium cellulosum (assembly GCA_020720045.1). Lineage (GTDB taxonomy): Bacteria > Myxococcota_A > Polyangia > Polyangiales > Polyangiaceae > JAAFHJ01. Next base: position 8,474 of record DYPH01000073.1, read on the forward strand.
TGAAAGCGGCCGATCGCATCGACGCCGACGGCGATGGAACCGCGGCAAACGTCGGTCTCGTCTACTCATTTTCGAAGATTGAGCCGCTCACCGGCAACCAGGCCGACGCCGATGCCGCCGCCCACGCCGACTACATCTTCCACGATCTGTTTATGGACGGCGTCGCCTTCGGGCGCGTCGATCCCGAGTGGAACCTCGGCCCCGGAAAAGGGACGGTCCGCCCCGAGCTCGCCAACCGCCTCGATTGGGTCGGGGTGAACTACTATTTCGGCTTTAAAGCGCAGGCGCTCCGCGTCTCTCCGCTGCCCGGCGTCTCCCCGTTTATCGATTTCAATCCCCTCCAGGGCTTCGACGGCGAGGCGCCCGGTGCGCTCTTTGAAGTCCTCCGAAACGCGACCCGCTACAAGAAGCCGCTTATCGTCAGCGAAACCGGCGCCTCCTTCGGCAACGACCAGGGGGCCCCCGCGACGGCGACGCCAGAAGATGAACGAAAACGAGCCGCTTGGTTCGTCCGCACCCTCGCCGAGACCCGCCGCGCCACCCAAGCGGGCATCGACGTCCGCGGCTTCTACGCCTGGGCCCTCACCGACAATTACGAGTGGAACCACGGCGCCTCCATGCGCTTCGGCCTCTACGCGGTAGACCCGAAAACAAAGGCACGAACCCCCCGCCAAGCGGCGACCGTCTATCGACGCATGGTCCGCGAGCGTGACGTCCCCAACGACCTCGAACAGACCTATCTCGGCGTCTTCACGCGGTAGTCCCCGGCCTTGGGGGCGCGATGCCCGCGATGGGTGGCTCGGCGATCCAGCAGGCCCTAGGGCCGCGCTGTCCGGCCTGCCCGTTCACGCTTGGTTAAAAAACGTAAGGAACATCGTGGGGCAGGTTCGGCACATGGTGTGCTTCCGGCGGCGCCGATGAAACGCACCCCCTTCGCTCTTGTCTTCGCCATCGCGTCGCTCGTCCCGGCGCTCGCCGCCGCCCAGGCCGCGCCGGAGGCCGCAAGCGCGCCTGCAACGGCCCCTGCCGCTGCACCGGCACCCGCAAGCGAACCGGCACCCGGAACCGCCAACGGCGGTCAGGAAACGAGCCCCCCGGCAAATGCCCGTGAGCCCAAGCGTACGGTTTCCGTCACTTTTTCCCCGTTTCACCTCGCGCTCCCGATCTTCGAGGTGACCGCCGAGGTGAAGGTCCATCCGAAGTTCAGCGTCGCCGCGATCGGCGGCGGCGGCACGGTGAAGTCGGGGGACCTCCGCATCCAGGTCTACGAAGTCGGTGGCCAGCTCCGCGCTTACCCGCTGGGGAACTTCGATTCGGGAATGACCGTCGCGCTAGAGGCGCTTTATCTCGGCGCAAAAGCGAGTTCGAACGGCATCAGCGCGAAGGGGGCGGGGCTCAGCATTGGCCCTGCGATCGGCTACAAACACGCGTTTGACTTCGGGCTCACCCTCGATGGCCAGCTGGGAATTTCCTACCTGGCCGCCCGAGCCACCGCCACCGACGGCACCACCTCAGCGAGCGATTCGGAGAGCCGCATCGGCCCGATCCTCAACTTGAACGCTGGGTGGTCTTTCTAGGTTTCTCCCCGTCTCAGAGCAGTTCCGTGCGGCCGTGCTTCGTGAGGAGTTCGACCGCTTTTTTCACGTCTTGCGCCTTGTCGCGGTGGAGCACGAGGATCGCGTTCTCCGTCTCGACCACCACAAGGTCGGAGGCGCCGATCACGGTGATCGTCTTTCCGCCGCCGGGGACGTAGCTCCGGAGGAGGTTCCGTTCGCCGTCGATGACGAAGCTGCCGACGTCGGCCGCGTTCCCCTGGTCGTCCTTGGCGGCGAGCTCCCAGGCGGAGAGCCAGCTCCCGATGTCGCTCCAGCCGAAGCTCCCCGGGACGACCGCGAGCTTCGCCTCTTTCTCCATGACGCCGACGTCGATCGAGACGCTTTCGAGGGTCGGAAAGATCGATTGAAGGAGCGCCTTTTCTTCGCTCGTCCCGCGGGCACCGACGATCTTGGCGACCCCTTCCGCCACGCTCGGCAGGTGGCGCGCGACCGCGTCGACCATCACGGAGGCCCGGAAGAAGAACATCCCGGCATTCCACAGATATTTGCCGGAGGCGACGTACTCTTCCGCGACCTCTTTCTTCGGCTTTTCGACGAACCGCGCGACCGCATTGCCGGCGGCGCCGTTCCCGAGGACGTTCCCCAGCTCGATATACCCATACCCGGTTTCTGCGCGCGTCGGCACGATCCCGATCGTCGCAATAAAGCCGGCATCGGCGGCGGTGAGCGCCTCTTCAATGGCGGCACGGAAGCCGGCCGGATCGGCGATCGCGTGATCGCTCGGGAGCACGACGACGCGCGCTTCCGGGTCGCGGGCGGCGAGGACCTGGGCCGCCCAGGCGACGCAAGGGGCGGTGTTTCGGGCGGCCGGCTCGGCGAGGACGTTCTCCGGCAGGAGCTCCGGGCAGGCGGCGAGGGTGGCGGCGCGGAGGCGCTCGGCGGTCACCACCAGCACATGCTCCGGCTTCACGAGGGGGGCGAGGCGCCGCACCGTCGCCGCGAGGAGGGGGACGTCGCCGCCATCGAGGGGGAGGAGCTGTTTCGGGAGCTTTTGCCGCGAAGCCGGCCAAAATCGTGTCCCCGAGCCGCCTGCCATGATCACCGCGTAGGTATTCGCCATAGCCGCAACGCTTTCACGAGGATCGGCGCCGCTGTCAACCATCCCCCCAAGCTCGGAAGGTGGAATCCCAGGTTTCGCCGAGAACTTGGCGTTCTTTACCGGCTTCAGGCACGGATGGCGCGGTGACGGCTCCCCTCTCGAAGGTGCATGCAGGGCTCCTGGCGATCGCGCTTGCCGCCGTAGGCGCGAGCGGCTGTTCCCGCGTCGACGACGGGCCAGGCATCGGCGGATCTTCCTCGAAGAACGGGGCGCAGACCCACGCATACTTCTTCGTCGATCGCCTCGCCGCGACCGACCTGGAGACCGCCGAGCCGCTCCGCCTGGAAGCCCGAGGACTCCCGCCCGGCGAGCGGGCCGAGGTCCGCTTTCAAGGGCGCGTCGTCCATCCCGGCGATGCGGTGCCGACGCCGGTTTCGCTCGTTCTTCCAGGTTTTTCTGACGACGACACCACCCTCCGCGTCCCCGTCGAGGCGCCGCTCGTCGAAGCGCTCGGCGCCCGCCACGAGACGGCCGCCTTCGTCGGGAAAATCGTCGTCGCCTTTCCGGCGAAGATCGAAGGGGGGCCGCCCGCGTTTGCCACGCTCCCCGAGGCCGCCTTCCAAGTCCATCCGACGCGGAAATACGAAGAGCAAGATCAGGAACTTGCCGCCCGCGGCGATCGCTTCTTGGAGCGCCTGGGGATCACGCTCGGTTTTGCCGACGCGGTGCCGGCCGTGACCGCCGTCGCCGAAGGTTCCCGGGCCGCTTCTGCGGGCCTCCGGAGCGGCGACCGCGTCCTCCGCGTCGGTCCGTTTGCCGCCCGCGAACGGAGCGATTTTGCGCCGACCGGCCGCCAAGCGGAGGTTCAGTTTGTGGTCGAGCGGGACGGCGCCCTGCGCACGGTCGTCTGCGCGCTCCCCGCCGACCTCGTCCCCTGGAGCACGAAAATCCCCCCGGCGCTCCTCGTGCTCCCCGCATTGGCGCTCCTCGCCGCGCTCTTCTCCTTCCGGAGCGGCCCCCGCCTCCGCTTCTTCGAAGAGCGCCTCGCCGACGAAGTCCGTAGCCTCTTCCGCGGCACCCGCGTCCTCACCCGCACCCGCGCCGCGAGCGCCATCGCCGGGGTGCTCGCCGGCGTCTTCGTGCCCTTCGTCGCCTTTGCCGGCTTCTACGCCTACCGGGCGGCGATCCCCGGCGCGATCCCGGTCTTTGCGCTCATCGTCGCCGAGCTCGCTGGCGGCTTCGTCGCGCGGGCTGCGACGCGCGGTACTGCAAAAACAAAGGGAATTTCGGCGATCTACGAGGTGCTCTATCAGCTCCTCCTCGTCGTTGCGCTGCTCGCGGGGCCGGCGCTTTGTTTCTGGGCGAGCGGCTCCGTCGGCCTCGACGAACTCGCCCTTGCCCGGGCCCCTTTCGGCCTCCGTCTCTTCACCAACCCAGGCTTTTTGCTCGTCGGGCTCGCGTCGCTCGGCGTCCGCGCCCTCGCGCTCCCGGCGGTCTCCGACGATGGCGTCGCGCGACCGGCGACGCGCCTGATCGTCGGCCTTGGTCGCGTCGCCTCGGCGGCGCTGTTCGTGTGGCTCTTCCTCGGCGGAGATTCGGTCCGCCCGCTTCCGGTCGCGCTGACGGCACCGATGCAGGCGGCGGCGGTCCTCCTCAAGCTAGGCGCGGTCGTGCTGCTCCTCAGCCGCCTCGCAGAAATCGGCGCGGGCGACGTCAAAAAATCGTTTTCTTACCTACGCTTCGCGCTTGTCGCTCTTGTTGCCGGCACCGCCATCATCCGTGGGCTCGTCCACCTCGGCGACCGCGGTGAGTTCGCCCTGTGGCTCGGCCGCGGCACGGCGGTCGTCACGCTCCTCTTCGCGCTCCGCGAAGTATTGCGCGTCGCCGCCGCCGTCCGCCGGGGCCGTCTCGCCCTCGACACCGTCGGCTAACGCAAAGAATTCACTCGTCTTTCAGGCAGCGTGAGAGATCGCCGAGCATCGCCTCGCAGTTCGTGAGGCCGTTGCCGGAGAGGCTCTCAAAGCGGCAGGTGAGCTTCATGTCCGGCGTGAGCTTCCAGGCGCTCCGCGGCGCGCGGACGAGCGGGAGGATCTTCGCCGGATCGAGGGGCGTATCGGCACGCAAGTGGAGCGTCACGTAGCGGGCGTTCGCCTCGCAGCCGAGGACCTTCAATCGCCGTAGTTCCGTCTTCAAACGGGATTGATGGAGGAAGCGCCGCGCCGCCTCCGGGGGTGGGCCGAAACGATCTTCGAGTTCAATGCCGATTTCGTCGACCATCGCCTCGTCGATCGCCGTCGCCAGCCGCTTGTACAGCGAGAGTCGGAGACCGACGTCGCCGATGTATTCCTCCGGCAAAATCGCGGTGACGTCGAAGGAGAGCTCGGGATCGACGTCGTGGACGACCGTCTCGCCGCGGAGCTCGTGGACCGCTTCGTCGAGCATTTGGCAGAAGAGATCGAAGCCGACGGTCGCCACATTCCCCGATTGTTCGCCGCCTAGAATATTTCCGGCGCCGCGGAGTTCGAGGTCGAGGGAGGCGATCTTGAAGCCGGAGCCGAGCTCGGTGTGCTGCTCGAGCGCCTCGATGCGGGCGCGGGCGTCTTCGGAGATCCCGTCGAGGGGCGGCACAACGAGGTAGCAATAGGCGCGCTCCTTCGAGCGACCGACGCGGCCACGAAGCTGATAAAGCTGAGCAAGTCCGAAGTGATCGGCGCGATCGACGATGATCGTATTTGCCCGGGGGATGTCGAGACCGCTCTCGACGATCGCCGTCGCCACGAGGATGTCGTAGCGGCCGTCGACGAAGTCGAGCATCACCTTCTCGAGGGCACTTTCCCCTTTGTCGGTCCCGCCGTCGGTCGTTTGTGTGGCGATCTTGGTCGACGTCTTCGCCATTTGACCATGGCCGACGGCGATGCGTGCATTCGGCACCAAGTCCTGGAGGCGACCGGCCCGCTCGTGGATCCCCTCGACGCGGTTGTAGACGTAAAAAACCTGCCCGCCGCGCGACAGCTCCCGCTCGACCGCCTCGCGGATCACCTGCTCGTCGAACTTGGTGACGATCGTCCGGACGGCACGACGATCGGACGGCGGCGTCGTGATCAACGAGAGATCGCGGAGGCCGCCAATCGCCATTTGCAGCGTTCGCGGGATCGGCGTCGCCGAGAGGGTGAGCACGTCGACCGACGCGCGGATCGCCTTGATGCGCTCTTTGTGGGTGACGCCGAAGCGCTGCTCTTCGTCGACGACGAGGAGACCCAAGTGCTTGAAATGAAGGTCTTTGGAGAGGAGTCGGTGGGTGCCGATCACGATGTCGCAGCGCCCCTCCTTCACCTCACGGAGGACTTCGGCCTGCTCTTTCGCCGTCTGAAAGCGGGAAAGTGCACGGATCTTGATCGGGTAGCCGCCCATCCGGCTCTCAAACGTCCGGAAATGCTGCTGGGCGAGGACCGTCGTCGGGCAGAGCACGGCGACCTGGCGCCCGGCCATCGCCACGCGGAAGGCGGCGCGGATCGCGACCTCCGTCTTTCCGAAGCCGACGTCGCCGCAGACGAGGCGGTCCATCGGCTTTTCGCTTTCGAGGTCCTTGTTCACGGCGCCGATCGCCTGCGCCTGGTCGACGGTCTCCTCGAAGGGGAAGGTCGCTTCAAAGGTCCGATAGTCTTCGTCGACGGCGGGGATCGCCTCGCCCACGGCTGCTTCACGCTCCGCATACAAACGGAGAAGTTCGTCGGCCATCTCCCGAACAGCTTTGCGGACTTTCGCCTTCGTCTTTGCGAAGGTCTGCCCACCGAGTCGGTCGATTTTCGGGTCGGCGCTCTCACCGCCCGCATACTTCTGGATTTGATTGAGCCGGTAGGAAGGGAGATAGAGTTTGTCCCCCCCCGAATACTCCACAACCAGAAGATCGACGATATGATCGCCGACGTCCTGATGGACGAGCCCCCGGTAACGGCCGATCCCGTGGTCGACGTGGACGACGAAATCGCCGACGGCGAGCGCGCGAAGATCTTCGAGGAAGGGGCGGGTGACGTCCTTCGCTTTTGTGCGCGGCGCTCGGCGGGCGCGGGCGCCGAAGATCTCCTCCTCGGTGATGACGGCGATGCCGTCGGCCGGCAGGAGGAAGCCGCGCGCGAGGGGGCCAGTGACGATGAGGGCGTCGAGGCTCCGGTAGGCCGGCTCGACGGCGTTGTGGAGCCAGCCGGCGGCGAAGGGCTTGCCGACGACCTTCACGTTCACGCCGTGGGGCCGCAAAAGCGCGACGAGGCGCTCCCCTTGCACTTCGGCGCGAGCGGCCAAAAAGACCGTAAATCCGTGCTCTTTGAAGTGGCGAATCCGTCGGATCAACGGGTTCAGACCGGCGCCGCGCCCCCGCTGCTGGCGGGCCGCTTTTCCGGCGCGCTCGAGGTCGTCGTGGTCGCGGGCGGCGAGATCGACGGTGCGCGCTTCGTCGGCGTAGGCGAGCGCCCCGAGGCCCGGCTCCGGCGCGCCAAGCAGGGCGAGGCGATCGACGCCGACGCGCCGTGCCTCGGGGAGCGCGGCAAGGAGCGCCTCTTCGTCGACGGCGAAGGCATCGGGCAAAAAATGGATGCGCGTTGCAGGCAAATCGCGGCGCATCTCTTCGAGGGCGTCGTTCATCGCGCGCACGCAGCCGGGCGGCTCAAAGAGGAAGATCTTCTCGTCGCCGGCGAGGTAGGCGGTCAGCGGTTCGAGGGCCGGGTAGTAGGCGGGGAGGAAGCCGTCGGCGCCGAAGAAGGCGCGCCCGTTGCACACGTCGTCGACGAGGGCACGGAGCTTCGACGTCGGCAAATCAATCGCATCTCCGAGCGCCGTCACACGATCTTTCGCCCGCTCGACGAACTCCTTCGCAAGCAGCCCCTCCCGCGCCGGGCCGAGCAAAATCTCCGGGATCGTTACCTCGGTCGTCTTCTGTTCTTCGGCCTCGAAGGGTTTGATTGAGACGATCAAATCCCCATAGAGTTCGATGCGGACGGGGCGATCGGCCTGCGGAGGCCACGCGTCGACGAGGGAGCCGCGGACGGCGAAGGAGCCGGGGTCTTCGACGATCGGGGCGCGCACGTAGCCGGCGTCGACGAGGTGGCCGATGAGCGCGTCGCGATCGAGCTCCTCCTCGGCGGTGACACGAAGCGTGTATTTTGCAACGACCGACCGCGGGATCGTCTTCCGCACGAGCGCCGCCGCGGCGACGACGAGCACGCGCGGGCCCGTCCGTTCGCGACCGCCTGCGAATTCGCTGACGGAGGCGTCGCGAGAGACGGCGGGCCCACTTCCACCGGGGCCCGTTTGCGTCGGACCCACCGAGCTTAGCGGACCGAGGACGGCGAGGCGGGCGAGGGCCGCTTTGCGATCGGGGCTCGCCTCCGCGTAGGGGGAGCTTTCCCAGCCGACGAAACAGGCGATATTCGCCGCGGAACTATCATGAAATCCGAGGAGTTGACCGATGTCATCGGCGACGCGTTTGCAGTCATCGCCGTCAGGAACGACGACGACCGCCCGCTTCGTCGGCGCGCTCGAAAGCCAGGCGGCGACGACCGCGGCGCGGGCACCCGCCACCGTCCCCGCCACATACCCGACGGCGCCGGCATCGATCTTCTTCGTGAGGTCGGCGAGGCGCGTCGCCGTCGTCCCCTCGGCGGGGAGGACCGCCGGCATCGGGTCGAGGGCGTCGTCGTTGGACGGGGCTTCGTCGCTCGCAAGGAGCGCACGCAGCTCGTCGTCGTCCTTGCCCGACAGCTCGGCGAAGCGCGCGGAAAAGGTCGTCGGAGCGGGGGCCGGTTGTTTCGCCATCAGGACCGCCCGCTTAGCACTTTCCCGCCGGTGCCGCGGAGGCGGTCGATCGCAGGAAATACGCTCGCGGTCTCGTCAGCTGTCGGCGGCGACGGTGCGCACGCGGACGGTGATCACCCGCCGCTTCGCCATCGCCTGCACTTCAATCGTCGTTCCGTCTTCGAGGGCGACTTTGTCCCCCTTGCGCGGCAGCCGCGAGAGCTGCTCGACCAGGAAGGTGCCGATCGGCTCGCCGCCGAGCTCGCCCTCGACGAGTGCCCCAAGGGGCCGTAGTTCTTCCAGAAGTGCCTTCGCGTCGACGTCCCAGCAACGGGCTTCGCCGGCGACTTCGGCGACGCGCGGCGGCTCCTCGTCGAACTCATCTTGGATCTCGCCGACGATCTCCTCGAGGAGGTCTTCGAGGGTCAGGATCCCCGAAGTTCCGCCGTATTCGTCGACGACGACCGACAGGTGGACCTGCTCCTCCTGCATCGCCTTGAGCACGTCGGGGAGGCTCTGCGTCTCGGGGACGAAGAGTGCCTCGCGCCGCAAACTCTCCATCGTTTCAAGCTTTTGGGACTCTTCGCTCAGGAAGAAATCCTTCGCGTAGAGGTAGCCGCGCACCTTGTCGAGGTCGGGCCCGTCGGTGAGGAGGACCCGCGAATACTGGAGGTTCTTCAGCATCGCGCGGGCGGCGGCCCCGGTGGTGACGATCGGGATCGAGGCGACGTCGACGCGGGGGACCATCGCGTTCCGCGCGGTGCGCTGGGCGAAGCGGACGACCCTCTCAATGAGCTCCCCTTTGTGCTTTGCCTGGGGGCTTTTCGCGGTATTTGCTGCCAAAATGCCGAGGATTTCCTCCTCGGAGAGGGAGCCTTCCGTGAGGCCGTCCGGCGAGAGTCCCATCGTGCGCAGGAGGAGCCGCGAGGAGTGCTCAAGGACAAAGAGCAGCGGCTTGAAGGCGAGGTAGATGACCCGCAGCGGGAAGGCGACGAGCACCGCCATCGCCTCGGAGCGCTGGATCGCCACAAGCTTCGGAAAAAGCTCCCCAAAAAGGACGTGGCTGAACGTCAGCACGCTGAAGGCGATCGCCGTCGCGATCCCCTCGGCGAGCTTCGTCGGCGCGTGGCCGAGGAGCTTTTCAAGGGCGGCAACAACGAGGTGCTCGATGGCCGGCTCGCCGATCCAGCCGAGGCCGAGGGAGGCGAGGGTGATGCCGAGCTGGGTCACCGACAGGTAGCGGTCGATGCGGGAGACGACCTCGTGGGCGAGTTTGGCCCGCGAGTCCCCTTTCCGCACGCGCGTCGCGAGCTGGGTCGCGTTGACTTTGACGAGCGCAAACTCGGCGCCGACGAAGAAGCCGTTTAGCGCGATAAACACCAGTGCGAGGACAAGGCCGACAACCACGGCGACCCTCGCTAGCACACCCAGCGAGAACCGAAGGCTTCGCGCTACAGCTTCGGAACCTCAAGGGGGAACACGCCAAGCGCCTCCGCCCCGCCGCGCAGGTAGGCGTATTTCGCCCGCGCGCCAAGGACGCGGCTCACGTAGTTCCGCGTCTCCAGGTAGGGGATCGCCTCGACCCACGCGTCCATCGGCAGTTTGTCGAGACGCTTTCCCCAGGAGAGAACCGCGTCCGGTCCCGCATTGTAGGCAGCTACGGTGAGCGGCAAGGTGTGTTTGGTCGCAGCGTCGAGTTCGTTCAAGTAGGCGACGCCGAGGGGGACGTTCGTCGCGCCGTCGGTGAGATCGATCTCCTTGGGAGTGCCCGATTTTGCTTCAGTCTTCCCCTTTGCGACCGCCTGGGCCGTCTCGGGAAGGAGCTGCATAAGACCGATGGCCCGCGCCGGCGAGACGACCGGTTCTTGAAAGGCACTTTCCGTCCGCATCACGCCGTAGACGGTGAAGAGATCAATGGCCTCTTTCTTCGCCTTTCCGTCCGCCTCTTTCGCGAGAGAAGCCTCGGCAATTTCCAGAAACGGCGTCGGGTAGGCGCAGCGCCACGCCCAGGCGTTTTTCGCGCCGGGGGCCCGTTCAAAGGCGGTTCCGGGGATCGAAGCCGAAAGCTGAAAGCGCCGTTCGCCGCGCCCGAGCATGCCGTAGGCCTCGCACAACGCTTCTGTTTCTCGGCCGCGCGCCTGTTGGGTGACGATCCCCTCGCGATTGATCAGCGCCCGCTCGGCTTCGCCGTCGAGGCCGAGGCGGTGGAGGAGGGCGACGGCGTCCGGGAGCGCCACGACGAGCGGCGCAATGTCGTCGGTCGGCGGGAGATCGATGTAGGGTACATCTTCCCCGGCGGCATGGAGGCGCGCGCGGGCGACGACCGCCGCGTAGGAGAGGGGGCGCGTCCGGAGGACCGTCTTCCAGCGGGCCTTGGCGAAGAGCACATCGCCTTCGTCGAAGGCGGCGAGGGCGGCGAGGTTCGTCGCACGCAGGGCGGTGTCGGTGTCCGGGTCGGAGGCGAGCTGCTCGAAGGCTTGGCGTGCCTTACGGAGGTTCTTGTTCCAGTAGTGGGCAAGTGCTCGATAACGCTGTGCTTCGCGGTTCTCCTTCCCCTTCGGGAAGGCATCCATGTACCGGTCGAGGAGCTCGGCCGCCTTCGCGGGGCGCCCATGAAGAAAGTGGAGGCGCCCGGCGTGGAAGAGCCCTTCTTGGGCCCAGCGGCTCGTGCGGTGCCGCTCGAAGAGGCGCTGGAAGACGACGATCGCCTCGTCGTCGCGGTCGGCGCGGGCGAGGGAACGCCCTTCGAGGAAGCGGTCTTCGAGGGCGTCGTCGCCGGCCGCCTGCTGGGCGCAGCGCGCGTAGGTCACCGCCGCCTCCGCGTAGCGGGTCTTTGCCTTGAAGTAGGCCTCCGCGCGCGCGTGGCAAAAGTCGACGGGGGCGACCGGGCGTCCGCCGCCGGAGACGGCCCGCTCGATCGATCGGAGCGCCTCGTCGCTCATCCGAGCGCTGGCGAGGGCGCGGGCGCGAATGAGCCATTCTTGCTGGGTAAGAATGAGCCCACCATGGGCACTGAGGAACTCCTCTGCCTCCTTTGCTTCTGGCAAATCAGGAGCATTGAGTGCGATCCACTTGGCGTCGAGTTTGTCGTTTGCGGTGGCGGTTCCGGCGACCAAACGGAGCCGAATCGCGCGGGCGGTCGCTTCTTCGGTACGCGCATGTTTTGCTAGGGCGACGACGCGATCGGCCGCCCTTCGAGCCCGCTCGGGGTCGCCACCGAGCTCGAAGGCGCGCGCTGCCTTTACGAGGGCGGCCGACTGATCGAGCGACGCATAATACAATCCCGCATCCAGGTAGGGGCCTACGGCAAGTTCGGCCTCCGCCCGCGCGGCCCGGATGTTTGGCGCAAGAAGGGGAAGTTTGCTCTCCAGGCCCTCAAGCAGCTTCACCGCATCGGCCGGCTGCCCGAGCTTCGCGGCGATGCGGCTTCGTAGGTAGCGGAGCTCGGCGGCGTCCCGCTCGGGGGCCGCGAGCGCGTCGAGGGCCGCTTTTGCCGGCCCCCACTGACCACGACGCACCAGCTCTGCGTAGGCAATTTTGGGGACTTCGGCGGTCGCTGCGTCGCTGCTTGGGGCGGCATGGACGACGACAACCGCCGCCGGATCGATCGGGGCGGCGTCGGGCACCGTCGGCGCCTCTCGGCAGGCAAACACCCACGACGCGACAAACGCCAAGGCGATTGCCCAGCGCGGCCGCCCCCCCGTGCGGCGCCGAAGCCTCGCGCGCATCCCCCTCACCGGACGAGCGGTCCCCGCACGAAAGGTTCCACAATCTCCCTGTAATTCCCGGAAGATCCGATGCCACCCATCACGCTCGCCAGCCCCCATTGAAGGCGATTTACAAACGTGTGTTCTACAGGCATGTGGATCGGCTTCGGCAGCCGCGGGAGCGCCTCCCCCTCCTTCATCACAAGCGGCCGCCCGTTCCGCACGAGGTAGGCGATCGCCTCGCGGGCCGCCTCTTTCGTGTGCGTCCACTCGCGGAGCACGAAGGGGCGAAGGAGCATCTTTGTGTACTCTACATAGAGCTGGAAGCCGTCCGGGTCCTTCGGATCGAAGCCGTAGACCTGGACGCAGGTGTCGATGAGCCCCTGGTCGTCGCCGTCCATGGCGGCAATCACGAGGCGTTTCATGCCGGCGACGAGATCCGGCGGGAGTTCGCGCACGCAGCCGTAGTCGAGGAAGGCGACGCGCCCGCCCGGCAAAAAGCGGTAGTTCCCCGGGTGCGGGTCGGCGTAGAGCATTCCGTACTTGTAGAGTGCACGGAACATGAACCGCCAGATCGCCGCCCCCGCCCGCTGGCGCTCCTCCGGGCTCGCGGTGGCGCAGAAGGTTTCGTAGTCGGTCCCCTCGACGAAGCCGATCGTGAGCACGCGCTTGCCGGTGAGGCCGTGGAACACGCGTGGGACGACGATGTCTTCATCGCCGGCATTCATCGCGCGAAAAGCGTCTGCCATTTGCGCTTCGCGCGCGTAGTCGAGCTCATTGAGGAAGACGCCGCGGATCTCTTCTAACGTCTCTTTTGTGTGATATTTTCGGCCAAACGGCGCGAACATCCCTTCGAGCATCCCGAGGCTCTTGAGGTCGTTCTCAATCGCCTTATCAATGCCGGGATACTGGACTTTCACGGCGACGTCGTCGCCCCCCTTGGTCCGTGCACGATGCACCTGTCCGATGCTGGCCGCCGCAAACGGCTCTCGCTCGTAGCTCGCGTAGAGGGTATCGGGCGGGTCGCCGAGGTCTTCGCAGATCACCTTCCATGCGGCATCTGCGGAGAGCGGCGGCGCTTTCGCTTGGAGTTTCTTGAGGATTTCCTGAAAGCGATCCTCGTAGCCGGGCGGGGCGAGCCCATCGATGTAGCTCGCCATCTGGCCAAACTTGAGCGGCAAGCCCTTCATTTCGCCGAGCGTCTGGAGCATCGCTTCGGCGGTTTTTTTGGCCGCGAGGAGCATCTTCGCGCGATCGGCCTCGCTCTCCTGCTCCTGGGGTTTCCCCGCGGAGAGCGCCCTCTTTACCGCCGCCGCCGCAAACGGGAGGGCCCGCGGCGCGAGCGCTCCGAGCCGCGCAAGACGGCCAAAACGCGACGTCGGCGGGGCATCCGCGCGCCCTTCGTGACCGTCTTCGTCTTTTGCCATGGGCCGGACGGTAGTCAAAGGTCGGAGGCGAGGGGAGGCCGGAATCGCGTCACCGGTGTGAATTCGACCCAGCGCTACCGGGGGACGAGGCGACCGGTGGCGTGGGGGCCGCTCGCCCGTCCGCCCGGAACCGCCGAGCACCGATTCGACGGCTCTGATTCACGTGGCGTTGACTCTTCGGCCTCGCCTACAGTCCGCGAGCCGGTGACCTTGGCCGTGACCGTGCCCCCTTCGTGCGTGCGCCCCGCGCGGGCGTAAGTTAGGCCGCGAGACGGCCGCACGGAAGTGCTGCTCGGCTGCCTTCAGCTTCCTCGCTTCCAGGGGTGACAATACCGAGGTGGCTGTGAGCGCCGGCGTGCTGAGGGGCGACCTTGAGCGTGCGCCGGAACAGCATGGCGGCGCCGCGTCGATCAGCAGCCCACCAGCGCTGCATCGCTATGTCGAACATCTCATCGGCGGCGTGTCTCGAAGCGGAGGTCATGTTAGTAATACTGACACACGTAGCCGTACGCGCGCTGGAAGAGGTCTGCGTCCTGATGAAGTTGGTACTTCAGGAGGCTCTTGCGGAGCGCCTGCTTCACCTCGCGCTCGCCGGCCGCGGTGGTCTGCCAGCCGGGGAAGCGCACGAGGCGCACGATCTCATCGATGTCGGCGACAACCCGCTCGACCATCACCGGCGTCTTGTCGTTCTTCACCTGCAGAAAGAGCTCGGTGAGGGCTGCCTTCCCGCGATCCTCATCGACCTCGGGTGGCGTGTCCTTTTCGGTGCTCACGAGGTCGCGGGCGATCTCGAGGAGGTGCTTCAGAAACTCGACGCTGTTCAGCAGCCCCTGCGCGTGGCGCTCCTTGAGCGCTTCGAGGCGCTCGGAGAGGTGCTTATAGACCGGGTTTCCCATGTGCTTCCGAAGGCGCGCGGTGAGCTTCGCTTCGAACTCGGTCGCCCGCTTCTTCGGGTCGGGGGATCCCATGATCACCTCGAGCAGCTCGGCGTCGACGATGAGCGTCTCGAGATCATCGCGGACCGCGTCGACGTGGACGTTCTGGTGGATCAGCTCGATCGTCTTGGCGCCGAGCGCGTGCCACACGAGTTTGCCGGTCCCGCTCGTCGGCTGCACGGAAACGTAGACCTGGGTGAGCCAGCGGTAGTCGGTCTCGAAGGCCTGCAGCAGCGGATCGGGGGAGATGGCTTCCCAGAGCTTCCCTAGAACCGAGTACTCGGCGGCGAAGGCGTCGCGGACCTCGTTGTTCGGCAGGCACTCCTGGGCCGCCATGAGCCCCTCGTAGCCGGTGTGCGTCCGGTCGACGGCCGGGAAGAAGGCGAGGCACTTCTGCAGCGCTTCGGGGAGTTGGTGCTTCAGCCCCTCGATGTTGCCGACGACGCTGCGGAAGCCCTTTTCGTCGAACTCGAGCGCCTTCGCCACGTCGTCGAAGACGCCGAGGTAGTCGACGATCAGGCCGTGGGTCTTCTTGTCGCCATAGGTGCGGTTCGTCCGGCAAATCGCCTGGAGGAGCGTGTGATCGCGGAGCGGCTTGTCCAGGTACATCGCCTGCAGGATCGGCGCGTCGAAGCCGGTCAGCAGCTTGGCGGTGACGATCAGCAGCTTGAGCGGGTCGTTGGGGTCGCGGAAGCGGTCGAGGACCTTCTCCTCTTCGTCGCGGGAGCGGGCGTAGGGCTTGAAGCGCTCGTCGTGGCCGCTCGCCGAGATGACGATCTCGGTCGCTTCCGGTGGGAGAATCGCGTCGAGCGCCGCCTTGTAGAGAAGGCAGCACTCCTGGTCGAAGGTGACGACCATCCCCTTGAAACCATTGGGGGCGACCGCTGCCTGGTAATGGCGCGCGATGTCCTCGCAAATCTTCTGGACGCGCTCGGGGACCTTCACAAGCACCGCCATCCTGGAGGCGGCCTTGGCGAGGTTGTCCTTGTCGAGGTCCGAGAGATCGCCGGTGACTGCCTGGTAGGCTTGATCGATGGCCACCTTGTCGATGTGGAGGTCGACGAGGCGCGGCTCGAAGTGGAGTTTGAGGGTCGCTCCGTCGCGGATCGATTCTTCGAAGCCGTAGCGGCTCATGTAGCCGCGGGAATCTTCGTCGGCGCCGAACGCATAGAAGGTGTTGCGGTCGCGGCGATTGATCGGGGTGCCGGTGAGGCCGAAGAGGAACGCGTTCGGGAGCGCCGCGCGCATCTTGATGCCGAGGTCCCCCTCTTGGGTGCGGTGCGCTTCGTCGACGAGGGCGACGATGTTGCCGCGGTCGTTGAGCATGCCCTCGGCCTCGCCGAATCTGAAGATCGTCGTGATGATGATCTTCCGCGTGTCCTGCTTGAGCAGCTTTTGCAGGCCGTCGCAGGTCTCCGCCTTCACGAGGTTCGGCACGTCGGAGGCGTGGAAGGTCGAGCTGATCTGGGCGTCGAGATCGAGGCGATCGACCACGATGATGACCGTCGGGTTGCCCAGCGCAGGCTGCAGCCGGAGCTTCTGCGCGGCGAAGACCATGAGCAGCGATTTGCCCGAGCCCTGGAAGTGCCAGATGAGGCCTTTGCGCGGCTTCCCGGCCAGCACGCGCTGGACGATCAGGTTCACCGCCTCGTACTGCTGGTAGCGGCAGACGACCTTGATTCGACGCTTCTTCTTGTCGGTCGCGAAGAGCGTGAAATGCGCAAGGATGTCGAGCACCACCGCGGGGCGCAGCAACCCGCTCACGGCGGCCTTCACGCCCGCGATCCCGCTACGTGGCGCTGTCCCGCCATCGGCGGATCCAGCGACCGGCGTCGCCTCGTCGTCCCCGCGCCAGGGGCCCCACAGGTCCACCGGCATACGAACGGAGCCGTACATCAGCTCCTTCCCCTCGGTCGCGACGTTGAGGACGTTGGCGACGAAGAGTTCGGGGACGTTCTTCTCGTAGTCGTCGTGGACTTGGAGGGCACCGTCGAGCCAGCTCACCGCATGGCGGACCGGCGTCTTGGCTTCGATGAGCACGAGGGGCAGCCCGTTTACGAGCAGCACGAGGTCGGCGCGGCGCTCGGCGGCCCCCGCGCGGAAGGTGAACTGGCTCGTGGCGACGTACTCGTTGTTTTCGAGGTCGTCGAAATCGAGAAGGCGAACCGTGACGTGCTCATGGTTCGGCCCGAAGGGCATCGAGCGGTCGCCGCGGAGCCAAGCCGTCAGCTCTTCGTTCGCCTTGAGCAGCCCGTCGGAGCGCACAGCGAGCACGATCGCGCGGAGCTTGTAGAGCACCTCGTCGGCGCGATCGGGGACGGCGGCGATGGTCGGGTTCAGCCAGATGAGCGCATCACGGACCCAAGCCTCGACGAAGACCTCCTGGGGCTGCCGCGGGATGTTCGCCGGCGCCAGGTAGTGCCAGCCAAGACCGGCAAGCTTCCCGTTCCGACGGGCAAGCCCAGCCCCCACCGCAGTGTTGGGCGTGACCCCACCGCAGAGCTGGTCGCGGATCAAGTTCTCAACAGTCGAAGCTTCGGTGAAGGTCATGAGATCTCGCCATTCAGGGACTTTAGTACCTGCGACTTCACACGCCGCGCGGTTGCAACGCGCTCGACAATATTGTGCAGCCCGCGTGCATGACTCCGTACTGAGTCCATCATCGCGGACTGGATTGTCAACGGCGGTAGTGGGAGTTGTTGCGCTCGAATGTCGGCGCCGTTGACCTTGTAGATGCCGTTTGTGGACTTCGCTCGTTGGACCAGTTCGGCGTGAATCGGAACACAGTTCCAGAGGTGTACCGCGAGAGCCGGAAGCAGCTTGGCGGGGTCAAACCGCAGTCGGATGAGCAGATCCGGAAAGAAACAGTCAGACAGTTCCTCCAGTACGATCCCTGCCCGACCGACCAGCTCGCGATTGCCGTTTCCGCGGACCACCAAGACGTCGTCTTTACGAAGCCTAAAGCGCTCAAACGTATCTTCGTCGACGTCGGCGTACTTCAGGTCCGAGGAGGTGTTTACAACGCCGCTGTACACGCACCCGAGCGGCAAGGTGGGACGCCCGCGTTGCTGATCGTTGCATTGAGGCGAGACGCCGTTGCGCGGGCCATCCGTGAGAAGGGCCGCGACAGGGAAAGATGGAAAAGCTCGGAGGTCAAACGATTCGAGCAGTCGTCTTGTGATGTGAGTCGCCGAGTACTGGACGCCGCGCAGCGCTTGTTCGACGTCGTTCACCGCGGAAAGAATTCTTGTGAGGCGACGCTGCTCCTCCAGCGGCGGCAGCGCGAACTCTTGCACCGCAAGCGTTTTCCAATTGATCGTCGGCGAGAGTGAACCAACGGAGATGGCGATTGCGCGCTCCATGAAGAGGTCACTCTGCATGAAGAATGGCAAGAACTCGGGCACCACTGCATCTGGTTTCGCCCGAAGGACCATGGCGTGCGCCGAGCAGATCCCCTCGAAATCGGCGACGGCAAGCTTCCGCTGGTAGGCTCGACGCTTCCCGAAAATGATGTCGCCGGGCTTGAACCGGAGCTTCGTCGACTGAACCTCGTCGGGCGCGCCCCATCGGCGGATCGCGAGACTCTCGGGGTCGAGGTGTTCGAGACCTACATAGCGATCGACTCCCGCCGACTTCGGGTCGTCGACACGATCGTTCACGCAGTGCGTGATGTCGCCAAACTTGACGCGCTTCCATCCAGGTCGGAGGCCGCTCATGCTTCCTCGCTCGTCCACGAGTAACGGACCTTGAGGTCGTTGAGTTCATGATAGCCAATGATGCCGTCGTGTTGCAGGCGGCCCACCAGGATTCCGGGGGCGATTCCCAGCCTCTCGGCGGTCGCCGTCACTTCGTCCGCAGACCGAAGTTGGCGGAGCTGCTTCGCGTGCTCGGGTGGGATCAACACCTCGGCGGCGAAGCGGTTCGCCTCGTCCTCAAGGTCGGCGTCGAGGCCATCGAAACCTTCGATGAACAGCAGCTTTTTCCCGTGCTTCAGGAGGTGCGCCACCTCGTGAAAGAAACTGAACCAGAGCTGATCGTTGCTCTTGTAGCGGAGAGTGAGTGCGAGCAGGGCCTTGGTCGGCGTGAGCCATCGGGTCGCCCCATGAACCGGACACTTCGGCGGCGCCGGTACGAACACCACCGCGACGCCGTGGGCCGCGCAGATCGCCTGCAAACGCGGGACGAAGGTGGTCGGGTCTCGCTCCGTCGTCAGCGCGCGCAGAGCCTCCAAGGAGTCTCGAAACCCCTCCGCATCGAACGGTTTGCAGGCAATCGCCGCCGCCTCTCGTTCCGCCGCGCAGAGCCAGGCCGCGACGGCCCCCTCGCGTGCGGCGGCGTTCGTCGAGGCCCGAAACGCGGCGAGCGGGCTGGTGCAGGTATTCCGCCAGGCATCGAGCGACGCCACGCCGAAGAACCCGAGGCACTCCTCAACCTGTTCGGGTTTCGAGGATGCCTTCCGGACCAACTTCTGTTTCACCATCCACGAAACCGGGATTTCCTTGAGCCAGGGCGTCTCCGCCCTTCGCGCCTCCAACGACTCGCGACGTTGCACCGCCGCGCGGTACTGCGCCTCGCGCGCAAGCCAGAATTCAACCGTGGTTCCGAAGACCTTCGAAAGTCGCTCGGCCGCGTCCGGCGAAATCGCTACGCGCGCCTTGATCAGGTCGTTGACATGTTTGCGGGTGTAGCCGGTGCGGTCGGCGAGATCGGACTGCTGCCACTCGTTTTCCTCGAGCAGATCCGAAATCGTGTCGCCGGGCGGCGAGATCCAATCCGGCGCAAACGCCTTGCTTTCACTCATCGTGGTAGTCCCCAATATAAACAACGCGCACTTCCGTCACACGCTCCCAGGCGATGGACGAATCGTCGCGTTGAGGGAGTCGAACGTTCGCCGGTTCGAAGACCAGGCGATCCCCCTTTGCGAGATCGACGGCAAACTGCCCGTTTCGGTCGCCTTTCAGCGGGTGTGGCCTCCCAGCCACCAACGCGGAAACGTTGGAAGCAGCCGCCAAGTCGGCAAGCCGGGCGCGGAGCTTCCTGGCGCAGTCGGCACCGAGTTCTTTGTTCTGGAGGCGCTCGGTGGAGCAGAGCTTCGCCAGACTGTCGTCGCCAAACACTATATCCACGCACGTCCCCCCGCTGCAAGTTCGGATACACCAGACCGGTGAATCATTTCCCGGCCGCACCATCGCTCTCGACGCCAGGCCGCTATTGAAGTGGGCCCGCCGTCTCCGGCGTCACCGCGGCCAGCAAAATTGCTGGTCGACGCCGACGGACGGGCCCCTGGCTCACAACGGCTCATCAACCAGGCCGTCGAGCATATCGACAACGGCGTCCATCTCGGTCCAAAACAGGCGCCCCGACTCTTCCCAGGCCCCCCAGGCCTCACGCAGCGTCGGCACTTCCCCGGTGCTTTCCGTCGTAGCGGCATTCGCGCTGGGGCGCTTCACGTAGAGGGGGATCGAGAGGCTGTAGCTCTGGGCCGCAAGCTCCTCGCGGGTGGCGACCTTCGCGAAGCCCTCGACGTCGGCAAAAGCGGCGTAGGCCGACGCGATGCGCGCCTGGTGCTCGGGGCGCAGGAAGCTCACCGCCCGTTCGCGGGCGACCTCGTTCACGGCGTCGATGAGGAGGACCTTGCCGCGCTGCTTCGCCGGCTTCGTCGCGCGGCAAAACACCACGCAAGCCTCCATCGGCGAGTTGTAGAAGAGGTTCGGCCCAAGCCCGAGGACGCAGTCGACGAGGTCGGCCTCGATAAGCTTCGCCCGCAGCGCAGCCTCCTCCTTGCGGAAGAGGACGCCGTGCGGAAAAAGCACCGCCGAGCGCCCCGTCTTCGGGTCCATGCTCTTCAGGATGTGCTGGAAGAACGCGTAGTCGGCGCGCCCTTGGGGTGGGGTGCCGAGGAAGTTCCGGCCCCAGGGATCGCTCTGCCACGCCTCCCGGTTCCACTGCTTGATCGAGTAGGGCGGATTCGCGAGGACGACGTCGAAGGTCTTGAGACGATCGGCCTCGTGGAAGGCCGGCGTCGCGAGCGTGTCGCCGCGGGCGATCTCACTGTCTTCGACGCCGTGGAGCACGAGGTTCATCCGGGCGATCGACGCGGTCATGTGGTTGCGCTCTTGCCCGTAGAGCTTGAGCGTCCGGTGCTCGCCCCGTTGGCGCTTCACCTCGCTAAGCGCCGAGATAAGCATGCCACCGGTTCCGCAGGTCGGGTCGTAGATGCTCTCGCCGGGCTTCGGGTCGAGCATTTGCACCATGAGGTGGACGAGCGTGCGGTTCGTGTAGAACTCCTGGGCGGTGTGGCCGCTGTCGTCCGCGAACTTCTTGATGAGAAACTCGTAGCCGTTGCCGAGCTCGTCCTCGGGGACGTTCGCGAGCGAGAGGGGCTGCCCGGAGAAATGCTCAATCAGGTTCTTCAGCGTGACGTCGGTCAGCCGCTCTTTGTTCGTCCACGCGGCGTCGCCGAAGATGCCGTCGAGGCGCCCGGGGTTCGCCGCCTCGATGGCGCGGAGGGCATTCTGGAGCGCCCTGCCGACGTCCTTCGCGGCGCCGCGCACGTCGTTCCAGTGGGCCCCCTCGGGGATGACGAAGCGATCGTTGGCGGTCGACGTCGCGTAGGCGGCGTCCCCCTTGGAGTCGGCGAGCGCGGCGGCGTGGTCTTCGTCCCAGACGTCCGAGAGACGCTTAAAGAAGATCAGCGGGAACACGAACTGCTTGTAATCGCCGGCGTCGACGAGGCCGCGCAGGATGACGGCGGCCCCCCAAAGGTACGACTCGAGCTCTTGCTGGGTCATGCGCGTGCTCATGAGAGCCACCCTCCTTCCACCATCACGCGACGCAGTTCGTCCTCGGCGGCCCGGCACTTCGCGAGCGCCTCCTTGAAGGTGGCGACCGCCTCGGGGAGCGGGGGAATGTCGGCGCCGATCGGCGGCAGCACGTATCGCGAGATGTTGAGCGTCCACCCTTCCTTCTCGATCTCGGCGAGATCGACGACGCGGGCGCGATCCTCGACGTCGGCGAAGGCGTTCTCCGATCCGTCTTGCGGGGCGGAGACAAACGCCTCGTACCAGCCGTGGATCTCCGCCACATGCTGCGGGTCCATGAAGTTCTGCGCGCGCCCCCGGCGGAACACGGAAGACGCGTCGATCACGAGGACCTTCCCCTTCGTGCGCTTCTCCTTGCGCGGGCGCAGCACGAGGATGCAGGCGGCGAGCCCGGTGCCGTAGAAGAGGTTCGGCGCGAGGCCGATGACCGCTTCGACGAGGTCGTTCTCCAGCAGGTGCTTGCGGATCTGCGCCTCGATCCCGCCCCGGAAGAGCGCCCCCTGCGGCAGCACGACGCCCATGCGTCCCGCCTTTGGCGCCATCGACTTCACCATGTGCTGAACCCAGGCCATGTCGGCGTTGCTGTCGGTCGGCACGCCGGCGAAGGCGCGGCCCCACGGGTCGGTCTCCCAGAGTTCGCGGCCCCACTGTTCTAGCGAGAACGGCGGGTTGGCGATGACCACGTCGAAGGCGGCGAGGCCTCCGGTGGCGCCGTCGGTAAAGGCCGGGTTCCGGAGGGTGTCGCCGCGCTCGACGACGAAGTCCTCGATGCCGTGGAGGAACAGGTTCATCCGCGCCACGGCGGCGGTGGTGAGGTTCTTCTCCTGGCCGTGGAGCTTGCCAAAGAAGGTCCGCGGGTCGCCGCCCCGCTCGCGCACATGGGCGACGGCGGCGAGGAGCATGCCGCCGGTGCCGCACGCCGGATCGTAGATGGTCTCCCCCTCTTTCGGGTCGAGGATGTCGACGATCAGGCGGACGACGCTTCGCGGGGTATAAAACTCGCCCGCCTTCTTGTTGGTCGCGTCGGCGAATTGCTTGATGAGGTACTCGTAGGCGTCGCCCATCACGTCCGAGGCGACGCGCGCGTTACCGAGCGAGAGCGCCGAGAAGTGCTCGACGAGGTCTTTGAGGAGCTCGTCGGGCAGACGGTCTTTGTTGGTCCACTGGGCATCGCCGAACACGCCGAAGAGGTGCTTCTCGTTCGCCGCCTCGACGCCGCGAAGGGCATCGGCAAGCGCAGCGCCGACGTTCTTCGGCGTCTCGCGTACGGCAGACCAATGACAATGCTCGGGCACCTGGAAGCGGTGCTCGTCCGCAAAGTCCTTGCCGTACTGGGCGAGCATCGCGGCGTGCTCCTCATCCCAGACGTCGCAGATCCGTTTGAAGAAGAGCAGCGGCAGGATGTACGACTTCCAGTCGGTGCGATCGACGGGGCTACCGCGCAGGATGTTCGCGGCCCCCCAAAGGTGAGACTCAAGCTCGGCAAGCGTGACGGGCAGCACGAGCGCCGACTGGCTAGTCATGGGTGCCTCCTTCGCCCGCCGAACGCGTCCGTCCGCGAAGCGGCAGACGGCGCGGAGTTCGGTACCAACGCGTCCGTCCGCGAAGCGGCAGACGGCGCGGAGTTCGGTACCAACGCGTCCG
>DYPH01000073.1:31549-32085 GCA_020720045.1 Sorangium cellulosum
TCCGCGAAGCGGCAGACGGCGCGGAATTCGGTACCAACGCGTGGGTCTCGTCCCAGCGAAGCGCCGGACCCGAGAACGTCTTGTCGGCGACCTTCCGTAAGGCCGCGACGTCGAGGACCGTGAGTATCTCGTCGCTCATCCGATTGGGGGCTCCCAGGGGGCGGAAGGTAAAGGCTTCCAGCCCTTCGCCACGTACGTCGGCCCTGCGCGCGTAGCAAGACGGATTGCCAGAGGGCCCATCCGTCGGCCCCTCCGGGCGCTGGACGGCAAGGCTCCCGCGGAGCCCAAATCCTTGCCCCGCGAACCCTTCGAGGCAGTCGGACCTATTCCAACCCTTATCCGGCAAGCCCTTTCAGATTTCGACACCTATCCAAAATCTTACTCCGTAAGCCGCCAAAGCACTCAGACCTATCCAAAACCCTCGCCCACGAGCCGTTTCGGGCAGATGGACCTATAAAAACCGCTGCCTCACCAGCGCTTCGAGGCACTTGGACCTATCCAGATCCTTGCCCGACAAGCCGCTTTTGGCACTTCAA
>DYPH01000074.1 GCA_020720045.1 Sorangium cellulosum
TTGCTTTGATCACATCCCGTGTAAATTGCAATTCCGAGCAGCTACCTAGGC
This sequence comes from Sorangium cellulosum, assembly GCA_020720045.1. GTDB lineage: Bacteria > Myxococcota_A > Polyangia > Polyangiales > Polyangiaceae > JAAFHJ01. The sequence continues at coordinate 52 of DYPH01000074.1, forward strand.
GCCGTACCGCGCGACCTCCGCGAGCGCCGCTCGTTGCGTGCATCTTCCATGTTTATCGCGGCGATTGCCCTCATCGGCGTGGTGGCCGCCGGTCCCGCCCGAGGGGCTGCCGATGGGCGCCTTGCGAGCGCACTCCCGGTGCTCGTCGGCCAACACGAAGCCGGGGCGCACGCCCACGCGACCCTCAACCTCCCGATCGCACCGACGACGGCGCCGCGCCTCCCACATGTCCTGTTCGTTCTCGGCGAGAGCCTCCGTGCCGACGACTACGCGGCCCTCGTTGCGAGCGGCCATGTCCGGTTTCCGGGCGAATTTCCCGATCGGATCACGCTTGACGATCACCGCACCCCCTCCAGCTACACGGCGATTGCCGTCTGGAGCGCACTCACGGGGGCGACTCCATTTGGCAAAGATTCTGACGCGTTGGGGCGCGTTGCGACCCTGTTTGACGTCGCGAAGGCGGTGCGGGATCGCAACGGGGGCCCGCTTGCAATCACCTATGCGTCGGCCCAGCGGCGCGATGTGTTGGAGCGCCCCAACACCCTTGCGGGAGTCACGACGTTCTCCGTCGACGATCTCGTCGGGCATGCCGTCGATGACGAAGACGATGTGATCGATCTCGGCGTCGACCAGCGCCTTGCCGAAAAGGTCGTCTCTTTGATGGATTCGCCGGGGACTCAAACCACCTTTACCGTCGTCCACCTTTCCGGAACCCACGCCCCCTATTACGTCGACCCCTCCCAGGTTCCCTTCCAGCCGTGGTCGCATACCGTCTCGTGGAACGGGCTCCCCGCACTCCGAAATGCCTATCGAAATGCGATCGTTGCTCAGGATGCCGCACTTCTTCGTATGCTCACGGCCTTCCGTCGGCGCGTCGGAAACGATCCGTGGGTCGTGCTCTTTACCGCCGATCATGGCGAGGCATTTGGTGAGCATTCTGCGATTCACCACGGGCAAAATCTTCGTATTGAACAGGGGCACGTCCCTGCCTTCGTTGCCGGTGGAAACGGCGCGCTTTCGCCCGACATGCTCGCAGCGCTCACGCGCTACGCGGGGCAGCGGACGACCCACTTCGATTGGCTTCCGACGCTGGCGGCACTGCTCGGGGTCCGCGGAACTCTTCCGCTGGCGTCGGTCGAGCCAGGGTTTGCGGGCCGCTCGCTGGTCGACCCCGCGCGACCGCTTGGCGCGCTAGCCATTGGAAATTGCAGCGCTTCCTTCAAGTGCCCCCTCGACAATTGGGGGGCCATGGACGAGGACCACATCGCCTACGCGCTCCCCTGGGACGGCGACTACGCCTGCCTCGCCCAGCAGCGGAGCCGCTCCGACCGCAGAACCGTCGAGGAAATTCCGGCGGCAGACAATGCATCATGCACGCATCTGCGCGCCTTGGCGAACGGGACGTTTGGCCACCAGCCGGGCAAAAAATAGGCATTTTCCCAGGCGAAAGCGGGTATGCGTCTCCCACCATGATTATCGATGAACTGAAGAAGCAGGCGCTCACGGCGATGAAGGCGAAAGACAGCGTCGCCACGACGATCCTCCGCCTCGCCCAAGGGGAGATTCAGCAGTCGGAGGCGCGCGCCGGGAAGACGTTTTCCGACGAGGAGTCGGCTGCGGTGCTGAAGAAGCTCGTGAAATCGAACAAAGAGACCGCCGAACAGACGGCCGACGCCGATGCGAAGGCGATTTTGCTCCGGGAGATTTCGCTCCTTGAGGCGTTCCTCCCGAAGGAGCTCGACGCAGCGGCCGTGGCGGCAGCGCTCGCTCCGACCGCCGACGCGATCAAGGCGGCGGGGAATGCGGGGATGGCGACCGGGATCGCGATGAAGTTTTTGAAGGCGGCCGGCATTGCCGCTTCTGGGAACGTCGTCCAGGAGGCGGTCGCGACGCTCCGTACCTGACGCACGGTGTCAGCAAAAAGACTCGCGTTCGTGATGCACGCGAGCGCGTGGGCGGGTACGGTGCGGCGATGATGCCCCGCCGCGCCCGCTCTTTCGCATTTGTTCCCATGGTCCTCGGAGCCGTCGCCGCTGGGATGCTCCCATCGTGCTCGTCGTCGGAGCCGGCGAAGGCGCCGACCGCCTCGTTCTCCTTTGAGTCGCTCAACACGCCCGAGCATTTTTATGACGCCCCGTACCCGAGCGACCTGCGCCTGACCGCCGCCGGGACGCCCGACCTCACCGGAATGCCCTACGTGCTCGTTTCCGAGCGGGCCAGCAAGGGGCTCTTTGCGACGGCGATGCAGCGGAAGGGGTTTCCGACCTACGGCGCAACCTACTTCAAGTTCGATGGCGCGATCACGCCGGCGAGCGTGGCAGACGCAATTCCGGCGGGGCTCGACAAATCGATTTTCCTCGTCGACGTCGATGCAAATTCCAAGGCGCGTGGCACCACCTACCCGGTCGTGGCTCAAACGCTTCCGCACACGGGGACCGAGGGGGACGTCGATGACTGGATCCCGGAGGGGCTCTTCGCAGTGGCACCACGCCCGGGGATCGTTCTTGCGCCGAATACCAAGTATGCGGTGGTAATCAAACGTCAATATGGCGCCGCCGACAAACGTACTTTGAGCACCAACGATTCGCTCCAGGCGGTCCTCCGCGGGGAAAAAGTCGGCACGAAGGGGCAGGCGCTCGTCGACCTTTACGCCCCCCTTGTGAAACTTCTCGGCGAGAAGAGCATTCCGGTAGCCGACGTTGCCGCCGCGACGGTTTTCACCACCGGTGACGTCGTCAAAGACACCTTCGACATCTCCGAGAAGGTGAAGGCCGCGTATACCGTCGAACTTCGCGATTTGAAGCTGGATGCCGATGACGGAAACCATGCCGGCTACTGCGAGGTCCTCGGCAAGGTGACCTACCCCCAATTCCAAGCGGGGAAGCCCCCCTTCGCCACGGAAGGTCTGTTTGATCTCGATGCGAACGGACTGCCGAAGAAGCAGCGGGACGAAGAGGCGACCGTCGTCCTCACGATCCCGAAAAACACGCCGATGCCGGCGAACGGTTTCCCGGTCACCTTCTACTTTCACGGCTCGGGGAGCCCGGTGAACGACATCGTCGACGCCGCGAAAAAGAAGACGCCGGAAGACGAGGGGCCGAAGGGGGAGGGCCCGGCGATGATCCTGGCGAGCAAGGGCTTCGCGGGTGCGGCAAGCGCGCTGCCCTTCAGCGTCGACCGAATCCCGGGGGCCCGCGAGCAGGAATACCTGAACCTGTCGAATTTGCAGGCATTTCGCGACACATTCCGCCAAGGGATGCTGGAGCAGCGCCTGTTTATCGACGCCGTGAAGAAGGTGAAGGTCACCCGGGCGATGGTCGCCGGCTGCGACGGCGTTCAGTTCCCGGCGGGGAAGGATGAAGTCTCCTTCGATCCGAAGGGGATGTACGCCATGGGGCAGTCGATGGGCGGCGCGTACACGAACTACCTCTCCGCCATCGAGCCAGACATCCGGGCGGCCGTTCCGACGGGGGCCGGCGGCTTCTGGAGCTATTTCATCCTGAAGACGACGCTCATTCCGAACGCGCAGGGGGTCGTCACGCTCGCCTTCCTTGGCTTCACGACCGACATGTCTTTCGTGCATCCCGCACTGAATCTTCTGGCGACCGCCTGGGAGCCGGCCGATCCGCTCGTGTACACGAATCGCGTGTCGAATCGACCGCTTGCAGGCCATTCAGCGCGCCCGGTCTACGAACCGGCCGGCAAAGGGGATCGCTACTTTCCGATCGACGTCTACGACGCGATGGCGCTCGCCTACGGCCACCAGCAGGCCGGCGAGGAGAAGTGGCCCGGTATGCAGCAGGCGCTCACCCTCGACGGGCGTGGCGGCATCCTCCCCTACCCGGTCGAAAACAACGCGACGAATGCGAACGGCGAGCGCTACACCGGCGTCGTCGTCCAATACGAGGGGGACGGGATCGGCGATCCCCATGGGATTTACCGGCAGCTCGACGCCGTGAAGTACCAGTACGGCTGCTTCTTGGAGTCGATGCAGAAGACCGGCGTCGCCCGGGTCGTCGCGCCGGCGCCGCTCGGCACCCCGTGCCCGTGACAGGTTAGCGGCGCGGCGGCGGGATGCGGACCGGGGTGACGACCTTCGTCACCGGGTCGAAATCGATGACCGTCGCCGCGCGCTCGCACTCCCAGGTGGTGACGTTCGAGTAGGCGGTATCGCCGATTTGCCAGAAGCCGCCGCCGACGTGGGTGTGCCCAAAGAGGTGGGCGCGCGGCTTTACGCGCTCGATGCGGGTGAGCAAGTCCCGGCAGCCGACCCGGTCGACGTGATGCCAGCCGTCCTCTTCGTCGCGATCGCCGATGCCAAAGGGGGGCCCATGGGTGATCAGCACGTCGACCCCGGTAGGAATCAAGCGCCACTTCTCGGCGAGCGAGATTCCGCGCGGCAGGTTGAACCACCAATCGGCGTAGGCAGGCTGCCAGGGGGATCCCCAGAAGTGAACGCCATCGAGGACGATACCTGCATCTTGCAGATAGTGGGCGTCGCCGAGCAGCTTTTGGGAGGCTTCAAGGTCGCTCTCGAAAAAGCCGTCGTGGTTGCCGGCGATAATCACCTTGTGGCGAAAAGGGAGGCGCCGAATCCACGCCGCAACAGGCCCGAATTCTTCAAGTCTTCCGTCACGAACCAAGTCGCCCGCGTGGACGAAAACGTCCCCCTCGGGGAGAATTTCGAGGTCAGCCTGGAACGTGTGGGTATCAGCGACAGCAACAATACGCATGGGCGGAGGGTGGCAGCAGTTCGCCCGAGAAAACAGGGCGCTACAGGAGAGCTTCGAGTTGGAGGGCCGCGCTCCGGACGTGAACCCAGGCGAGGCCCACGTTGCTCGCATTTCGAGCCGCCACGACGAGGAAAGCATTCCCCTTTTGAAGGCTCTTTACGAAGTGGGCGTTGGCCCCTTCTTGAAAGAGTGCTTCGTCGACGGGACCGGTTGGTGTCGCGGCAAGCCGCGTTTTGGCGAGGACCGTCGTTAACGTGCCTGGCACGTGATGGGCAAGCGCCGCGATGCTGGTGGCGAGCGTCAGCGTCACATCGCCAGGGGTACGCGCGGCCGAGGCAAGCGGCGTTCCGCTGGTGCCGTCGATCACCACGACGGACACTGCGTGGTCAAAAGCGGTGAGGGCATCTTCACAGGCGCGGCGAAGCGGCATCAGAGAAATTCCAAAAATGTGAGAGGGTTAGCGAGCGTCTACCACGCGCTCAAACAGCGCCGCAGCGAGCGGAGCGACTCGACCGCGGAAGCGGGTGCGGTCCTCGTGGGACTGGGCGTCGGTCATAAACAGCAGGCTGTACGGACGATCCCGACGCTGAAAAAAAGCGAGCGAGAGCTGCCCCGTCGCAAACTCGCAGCTCGACGAGAACGCCCGCTCCATCCGCTCCAAGAACATGCGCGCGAGCGGCGCGAAGGCCTCCGGGTCTTCGACATCGACGATCCCAAGGGTCTCGTCGCTCGACGGAAAGTACGCAAAGGCAAGGGCGCCGGGGAGCGCGTCGACGACGAGGGTGCGCACCGCGGAAAACGGATCGGCGAGGGTGTGCACCGGCGGCGGTGCCGTCGAAATCCGATTAAAAACGGGGTAGTTCGTCTCCTCAGAACGGAACGGAACCGGCGGGACCGTCGGCGGCAGGGCCGGTGGCACACGCGTCGGGGATCCGTCGGGGGCGAGCGGGGCTGGTCGAACGGAGCTAAAGTCCCAGCCGTCGAAATCGTTGGCGACCGCTGGCGGCGGCACACTCTTCGCCGTCTCGTCGATCACGCGAAGGAGGTCGAGAAGGAGGGCATCGAAGCTTCGTTTGATCGTTCGTTCTTCGGAGGAGAGTACGGTGGTGCGGACCGACCCCGATCGGGCCTGCAAGAGGGCAATAAGGGCCGTTTCACCACGGTCTTTTTCCGTGTCGGCGTGGACAATCTGCCCCGCCTCCACGTGAATTCGACCGGGCAACGTGCCGCCGATCGTGATCGTGGCGTTGCGCCGACCATAGTGAAACATTTGAAGAATATCGACGAGTGACACGCCGTGAAGACTTCCGTGGAAGCCCGTTTCGCACTCGACGGCCTCGCGAATTGCCTGGACGAGTTCCTGGGGAGTGAACGGCTTGCAGAGCACGCGAACTGCGCCCAGCTTAATGGCTGTTTCGTAGTCTTTTGCGGTCGCGTAGGCACTCATGAGAATCGCGCGAGCGGGCCAGCGAGCGTCTTTGCAGGCGGCGAGGAGGTCGATGCCGTCGCGATCGCCCATGCGCAAGTCTGTCAAGACGACGTCGATGTGCTCCTCGCCGAGTAGTTGCGTCGCCTCTTTTACAGAACCTACTGTTTTTACTTGATATCCGCTCGCAGCCAAATGGCGCGCGATTGCCGCGGAGAAGCCGCTGTCGTCGTCTGCGACCAGGACTTTGGTCATCTTCCCGCCTCCATTTCCGCGCGATCCGCCTCGCCGGCGGGGACGGTCACATCAAAGCGTACGCCGCCGGTCGTCGGCACGAGCCACACATCTCCACCGGCGCTCCGCAAAGCCTCCCGTGCCGTCGCCAGCCCGAGGCCCATCCCCTCCGGTTTTGTGGAGAAAAATGGCTCAAACAGGCGTGTTTCGACCCACGACGGGATGGGCGCCCCTCGGTTCTCGACCTCGATGCGGACGAAGTGCCGGTCGGGGGCTGCGCGAAGGGAGACCGCAGTCCCCGTCGGGTTGGCGTCGAGGGCATTCATGACGAGGCTTGCCAGTACTTGCTCCAGCATAAGCGGATGAATTCGTATGCAATCAATGGCGGGATCCACGGTGACTTCCAGGGTGTGGTTTCCGGCACGTAGAACCCCTCGGAGGAGACTCTTGAGACGGTTCAGCACCCGGCCGAGGGGGATCCCTTCGCGGGACGGGCTAAGCGCTGCAAAGTCGACAAGGCCATCGACGATCCGACACAGGGTTCCGGTTGCGTCCCGAATCCCTTGAATCGACTCGCGAATATCAGGAGACTCGCAGGCACACTGACTCAAGCTTTCCAGGTTGAACAGCATCGCGGAGAGCGGGTTTCGGACGTCGTGGGCGATGTTCGCGACGAGGGCGCTGATCGCCTCGGTGCGCTGCTGATGGAGGCGCTGGACCAGGTTTTTTCGACCCGAGAATATTTCCTGGAAGATGAGAATCGTGCGCCCTTCCTCGGCCGGATACCGCCGGACCGCAAGCAGGGCTGTTCCCGTCGACCACTCACGAGGCTCGCCGACGGGGCCGGTGACGAGCTCCCGCCAGACCGCAAGAGGGAGCAACGGCTGCCCCGCCTGTGCCGCGATTCCCGCGCGCGCAAGCATCGAGACCGCATCGGGGGTCGCCAAGACGACGTCGCCGCCGGCCTCGCAGAGCAGGGTCGCACGCTCCGTCCCGTCGCCAGTGAGTGGGCTGGCGTCATCCCCCGCACTATCCATGCTCACCGTCCCCATGACGCCTTCCTGGTCGCGAATCCAATCCTTCATAGGCCCCTGTCTTTGTCGGCCCGCGGTTACCGGCGTGGTCGCGGTCAGCAAGATTGCTGGTCGACGCCGGCGGACGGGGCCCCTCCCCCGAGGCGCCGATCATCGTTCAGTAAAACCTGAAAGCAGGCATCCCAGCAAGCGCTCTTCTTCGTTCCCCGAGCGTCTCGCGCGGGAACCGCCCCCACAAGGGCGACGAACGAGGTGCATGCGCGACAAACGAAAATCGGCACCGAAGATGCCTTCAGTGCCGACTTTACGATGAGAGCGTCCCCAAGGGGATTCGAACCCCTGTTAGCGGCGTGAAAAGCCGCGGTCCTGGGCCGACTAGACGATGGGGACTAGGGCCGACCCGCTGTCTATACTCCCCCCCCCTCCCCGACAAGGGAAATCGATCAGCGGAGGAAAAATTCTTCCAAGGCCCCTCGCCACGCCTCCGTCGGCGCATAGGGGGCGTGGCCGACACGGTCCATGCTCCAGAGCTCAATTACACCATGTTTTCCATAATTTGTGCCCTCGCAATCGCGCAAGAATACGCGACGGGTCGTCTCCAAATCGGGGCGCGCGCCGTCGATGTTGAGCGGGGGGAGCTCTCGGCCGACCGCAGAACATCCGCCTCCGCGGAGCGACGCAACGAGCGCTTCAGCCCCCAACGCAAGCGCGCCGGCTCGTGCATTCGGATGAATCGTCGCCGGTAACGCGCCCCCCTCGAAGGGGACGACCCGATCGTTCCGCCCGTGGGCGATGACGATCGAGGGGCCGACTCGGCCGGGGCACGCGGGGATGGCATCGACGGGCCCGGCAAAGGCGACCACCTTCGAAAAGCGCTCGGGGTGCTCGCAGGCGAGGCGAATGGCGAGGGCGGCACCGTTGGAGTGCCCGGCGAGCCGAGCCTGGCCACGAGGAAGCGACCAGCGTGCCTCGGCGGCGTCGAGGAGGGCCAACACGTAGGTGACGTCGACACCATCGAGGGGCGCGTCGAACGAGCAGCAGACCCCATTGGCGGCCCAATAGCGGCGCCCGGTTTTGTCGAGGCGACCGCTCGGCGCGATCGTGACCAACCCGCTCGCGGCCGACACGGGAAAGAACGACTGATGCCCGGCGCCGTCGGACCCGTAGCCGTGGAGAACCAAGAGAACTCCACCGACAGGCTGCGCCCCTGCGGAAGTGGGCCCTGGGAGGAGGACCACCGGAGGCGTGCGACCGGAATCGTCAGGAAACTCCGCGAGATGTGCGCCGGAGCTAGCGTCGGCCTGCCCTTCTTGGGGGCGCGGCGAGGGGGCGCGACACCCGGACACGACCGTCGCGACGAGCGCGGCGGCAGATATGACAAAAACAGAAAAAACCCTGCTCCCGAGATGGGGCAGGGCTTTCCTTGTGGCGACGAGGTCGCCCACGATTCAGACGGCCTTCTTGGCCTTGTGAACCGCGGCAGCGAGGCGGGCGATCCGGCGAGAAGCGGTCTTCTTGTGGAGGACCCCCTTCGTGCGGGCCTTCGCGAACGCAACCACCGCGGAGGTGAGGGCGGTCTCGGCGGTGGCGACATCCTTGCCTGCAACGGCGGTGCGCACCTTCTTGGTGAGCGTGCGGACGGAGCTCTTCACCGCCCGGTTGCGCGCGGTGCGCTTGATGCGTTGACGGTTGCGCTTTTCTGCGGACGAGTGATTGGCCACGGCTGCGTTCCTTATACAGTGATTGGACCGGCGTTCCGGTCGCAGGCTCCTGCCGTTGGACCGGAGTCATACGACGGCCGAGCCGAAAGGCTGAGGGCGGTTCGGATAGCGAATGCTGTCCGCGGTGTCAAGGCGATCTGGTTGTCGTTCGGAGAACTTCTTCAGGTGCCGGTCTTTTCGACGGGACCTTCTACACGATCGGCGGCGACGGGGTAACTCCCGCTCTCCTCGCGAACCTCTCCAAGCCGCTCCAAGGCAGCGTAGGCCCGCCCCATCGCCGCGAAGACGGCACGCGCGGCCTCGAGGGCGTTGGCCTGATCGTCAAGGGGGGTCGCGTCCAATACAGCCCGAATTCCCATCCAAATCGGGAAGGTTGCGTCACCGTGGCCCCGGTAATGATGAAGCGCCTCTTCCGGGATCGCCCCGACCGCCCTCAGGCGAGGATAGAGGAAGGCCCCGCCAAGCGCCGCCCCCTCAAGGACGTACGTGGCACCGACGGCGGTCGCGGCGTCGCTGGCTTCAAGGAGGGCGACGATGTCGTCGATCGCGGCCAGAAACCGAGGAGGTAGCGCGACTTCATCGGCGGCGAGCGTGCTGAGATCGGCTTCAATCGCCGGCAAACGGGGGCGAACGGCCCCGTGAAGAGCCCGGTGGCACCGTTCAAGCGCGGCTTCGAGGGCGGCGTGAGCAGCCGAAAAGAGCTTCAAATGCGCATGGAACGCACCTCGCGTCACCGTGCCATCAATGAGCGAGCGCGCGAAGGGAGTCCGCTCCGCAGCAACGTGGAGGTCCTTCGTTCCGTCTTTGAGCGCGGCAGAAAACTGCATAATGCATCCTTTCGCAAATCAGGCGGCGACGACGGCACCGGCCGCTGTCGCAAAGAAGAGACGCTCTTCGCTCGCCGAAACGTGGGCAAGACGGGTTTCCCAGCGGGTTCGGGCGACACGCCCCGACGCGCTCGAGCCAGACTGAAGCTTCGTTGACTTGCCCCATTTCCCCTCCACCTCTCCGAAAGTCCCCCGACGTACCGACGCCCGATCCGCCGTCAGGACGCGGAGTTCCCGCCGTCGACCGGCTGGCGCGTTGCAGGATGTCTTCAGCAAGGTCCGGGCCGAAGTGTTGCGCCAATGCAGCAATCCAAGATTCCGAGGATTCCACGCATCTCACCCACATCAGGCGACGTAGTGACTCCGCTCAGAACGTCCAATCTTGCGAACGAAGCGAACACGAGCGCCGTTCCAAAACGGACGTGTATTCGTGCATACATTCAGATGTTTGCGAGGCGCCTGTTTGGCGTTCCGAGCGTTCGGCGAATCCGACACCGCTTTTGTTCGCCGATTTGAACGGACAAATGATCGAATATGAGCGATTTGCTCGACCACGGCGGACGGCGCCTGGTCGAAAGTGAGCGGTTGATGCGGTTCTTGCGCGTGTTCGTCGGAGGGAGGGGGGAAGGAACGGGTGGCGTCGCTCGTTGGCGGGCGATGAGTTCCTCGCTGGGTGCAGCGCTCCGTCGTCCAATCTTTCAAAGAATTCTTTTCTACGGCAGCACTCTCGCGGCAATTGCCGGCTTCGGCGCCTATTGCTCGTGCATGCCCGGCTCAAATCGCGCTGCGCTCAACGGCGTAGCATCGGCGGGCGCGGAGACCGGGGCGCCGGGGAAGGCAACGGGCGCCGTGACCGGCACGAGCACCGCCGAAGAGCTACGCCGCAGCGTGACCATGCTCGCCAGTACGATTGGTCCGCGAAGCACCGAGGCGCCGCGTGGCCTGGAGGAGGCGGCCACCTGGTTGGCGACCGAGCTGCGCAGCTCCAACTACGAAGTGCAGGAGGAGCGCTTCCTCGCCGGATCGCCGCCGCAAGAGGTTCGAAATCTCTCGGCGACCCGAACCGGCTCCGACCCCTCGCTGCCGATGCTCGTCGTCGGCGCCCACTACGACGCCGTTTCGACGATGCCCGGCGCCGACGACAACGCGAGCGGAACGGCCGCGGCCCTGCTCCTTGCGCGGCGTTTCGCGATCCGGGCGCCGAAGCGAACCGTTCGTTTTGTGTTTTTTACAAACGAAGAACCGCCTCATTTTCAGACCGACACAATGGGTTCGCGGATCGCTGCAAACCGAGCAAAACTCCGCGGCGACAAGATCGCAGTGATGCTTTCTCTGGAGACTCTCGGCTTCTACAGCGACGCCGAGGGGAGCCAAAGCGTGCCGGGCCTCCTCTCGCTGCTCTACCCCTCGCGTGGCAACTTCGTCGCCTTCGTAGGGAGTCTGGCGGCCCGGAGCGAAGTCCGCGATCTTGTGGGCCGCTTTCGTGAAACAGGGCGGCTACCGGCGGAAGGGGCGGCGCTCCCAACGATGATTCCCGGCGTCATGTACAGCGACCATGAGTCCTACGAACGGGCCGGCTACCCGGCGGTCATGGTCACCGATACAGCATTTGATCGAAACAAGAACTACCACGAAAAAACCGACCTTCCGGCGACCCTCGACTATCGGCGATTTGCCAGCGCGGTGGAGGGACTGGACGAAGTTCTCGTTGCACGAAGCAGCGAATGATCGCTACTCGATCCCGTAGCGTTTGACTTTCTCCCAGAGCGTGCTCCGGGAAACGCCGAGCATGTCTGCCGCGCGAGTACGCGAGCCGCCGACGATCTTGAGCACACGCAGAATATGTTCTCGCTCGACCTGCTCAAGTGCTGCCTGACGAGCATCGTCCAGCTTGAAGGAGGTCGGCGGGAGGTCGCCTGACGACGGCGGACGGTCTTCCCGGTAGGCCTCAAGCTCGGTCCGACTATCGCGGCGCGTGAGCGATTCCCGCGACGACTGACGGTCGCGCACTTCCTCGCGCGGGGAGCGCGGCTCGTAACGGCCGCTATCGTAGTCGCTCGTGTACGGGTCGGGCTCGGCGATGCCGAGAACGGCCGGCGTGATCGTCGGACCGTCGGCGAGCATCACCGCGCGCTCGATGACATTCCGGAGCTCACGGACATTCCCCGGCCAGGAATACTCGAGCATCCGCTGGCGAGCCGCCTCACTCAGCGTACAGGGGGGACGCCCAAATTCCCCAGCATAAACGTGAAGAAAGCGATCCGCGAGCGGGAGAATCTCATCGCGGCGGTCGCGGAGCGGCGGGAGGTGGATCGTGACGGTGCCGAGGCGATAGAAAAGGTCGGCTCGGAGGAGCCCTTCACGGATCGCCTTGTGAGGGTCGCGATTGGTCGCCGCGATGACTCGGACGTTCACGGAACGGATGCGATCGGAGCCGACGGGATAGAACGTCCGCTCTTCGAGGACGCGAAGAAGCTTCGATTGACTCTCCGTCTTAAATTCGCAGAGCTCATCAAGAAGGAGCGTTCCCCCGTCGGCGCTCGCGAAGTGACCGGCTCGATCCCTCTTGGCATCGGTGAACGCGCCGCGAACACTTCCGAAGAGTTCCGCCTCCACCATACTTTCAGGAATCGCTGCCAAGTTCACCTTGACGAACGGGGCATCGCGCCGCGCCGACTTATGGTGAATGCGCGCCGCAATAACCTCTTTTCCGACGCCGCTCTCTCCGAGAATCAATGCCGAAGAATTGGGGGACGCCGCGACCTTATCGGCCAGCGCGAACGCCATTTTCATCGCCGGACTTACGACGATAGGGTTGTTGGTATTCTTTTCGCGCTCTTCGTAGACGAGGAGCTTCCGCTTCATGGCCGCCTGCTTGAGGGCCCGCTCAAGGCGAACAGTCAAGTCGGCAATATCGATCGGTTTTTCTAGGTAGTCCGCAGCGCCGCGGCGCATCGCGTCGATGGCGGAGCGGAGGTCGGCGCGCCCCGTGACCATGAAGCAGAGTGGCGGATCTGGCATTGCTTGCGCGCGATCCAGCAGCGCGAGGCCGTCCACATTCGGCAAATGAACGTCGATGAGAAGGACGTCAAAAAATGACGTCCCAAGCATCTTGAAGGCGACGTCGCCGTCGTGGGCCGTTTCTACATGAAAATCAAGGCGACGGAGCGCGCGCGCGATCGCCTGCGCCAGAACGACTTCGTCGTCCACGACCAGGACGCGCGCGAGGGAAGGCTCGCTCACCGACGCCCCCAAGTCCCAAGCCCACCGGTCGGGCGGACGTTTCTCTGCTCAATACCGCGCATCGGCGAAACATGCCGGCAATCGGGGCAACTACGCAAGCCGCATCTTTGAAACAGCGATCGTCGGAAGTGTTAGGCGGCCCCGGACGGGCGCCCCAGCCAAGCTCCAGCGCAGGCGAGTCCCCAGGCGATCGGCGAACAGGCAATCACGAAGAGGAAGGCGACATGGGCCGCGAACCCGAGGAGCCCAAGGAGGATCAACAGCGCAAACCCAGCGGCGAGAGCAGGTTCGAGGAGATTACGGAGTTCGGAGGCGCGAGCCAGCAGGAAGCCGGCGATGGGGAAGGCGAGAAGCGTACCGGCGCCGAGAAAGGCGGCCGGGCCGACCGTGGAGAGGTCCCCCTCGTCGACACGCGCGAAATCGATGTTCGCCCAATGGGCCGCCGCGATCGAGCCGGCAAACGCCACCAGGATCGCGCCCAGCGTGACGAAGGTCCCAAAGGCGACCCATCCGAGGCGCACGGCCCCGCGATCGGCGCGGATCGCGGCGCGGAGGTCGAGGAGCGACATCGCCGCGCGCTCGGTCCGATCGGTAAGGATTCCATGCTTTTCCCGGCCGGCGAGGTCTCGCGCTGCAAAGTAGGCGACCACGCCCATCGTGAGGAGCAGAGGCAGGACCGCAACGATCGCCCCGGTGCCGCGGCCGAAGAGGAAATGCATGTAGAGACCATGCATCAGCGTCGAAAGGAGCCAGGTTCCTGGAAAGAGCGGGCCCGGCTCGTGCTTTTTCTTGGCCCGGCCGAGGGCATAGCCCCAGGTCGCCGAGAAGAAGAGATGGGCCGGAATCGCGAGCAACGCACGTACGAGGGGGACGCCGAAGCCGGGATGGCGAGCGAGAAGCGCAACACCTTCCGCCGCCGCGAAGCCGAGGCCGGCGACGCCCGCGTAGACAACGCCGTCGTAGGGTTCATCAAAGTGGTGCGAACGGAACGCGGGCCAGGTTGCGGCGACTTTGGAAGCCTCAAACAAAGGCGCCAAGACGCCAAAAAGGAAGAGCCCGACCGCGGCATTCTCTTCGAGATTTCCGCCGCGCGTCAATCCGGCAATCGACGCCGCTTTGGCCGCGATAAAGAACGCAGCGAACGCGCCGAAAAAACCGGCAACAAAGGTACCAATAACCCAGCGGCCCGGTTCGCGGTCTTTGTCGCTCCACCAGAGGAGCCACGCAACACCGGCGGCCGGTGCCAAGGCGCCGAAGAGCGGAAAGAGGACGCTGGGTACAGTCACAAACTACCGAAGACTCTCAAAAATGCACACCGAGGCGGAGACCACCCGAGATGCCGTAGCCGATGCTCGAACCGGAGTTTTGGTAGTAGGGGGACGCCTTGATGGCATCCTGCTCCGCTTGCGGCAGGAGCGAAAACTCGGCCGGCAACGGCGTTTTTTCGCGTTTGAGGAACAGCGCTTCACCGTTCACCCCGGCGCCGAGCGAAATCATCTTGGCGATGTAGTAGTCAACGGCGATCCCGACGCCGGCGTTGAAGCCGGTCACGGTGACGTCCTTCGTCGGTTCTCCGGCGGTCGCCGTCTTGAGGCTATCCGCGCTGAGCTTCCCGGAGAACGAGTAGCCGCCGTAGACGGTGATGTTCGGGTCCCAGTCGCCGGCGGGGATATGGACGCCCGCGACGCCGTTCACCTGCCAAAGGTTGAGGGCGGAGAGCTGGTTGAGCTTCGCGCGGACGCCGAGGGTGAGCATGACGAGGCGTACGCCAGCGGCGACCGAGTAGTTCGGCCCGCCCGCCGATTCCTGCTTCAAGTCCATGTTTTGCTGAGAGAAGCTCGTCATGTTGATGTAGGACCCGCCGACCTCGCCGCGTGCCCAGACAAGCTCCAAGGCGCGCCCGCTGTCCTTCGACTCCGACTCATTGAGCCGCTGCTCGGTCGCCGACGGCGCGGGAGCCTGCGCGCCGTTCCAGCCGCCGTTGTCGGTCGGTGGCGCCGTCTGGGCGGAGGCGACTTTTGCACCGAGCAGGATCGCCGCAGAAACCATGTAAGATGCAAGCTTCATGAGTGGACCTCCGGGTCGAAGAAGGGCGTCTCGCCGTCTTCGGCAATGTCGTCGGTAGCAACAGGGACCCGGTAGACGCCGTCGAGCCACTTGCCGAGATCGACAGTCTTGCAGCGGGCGCTGCAAAAAGGGGCGAACGGGTTTTCCGGGCGGGTCGCCGTCGGAGCATTGCAAATGGCGCACGGTACGCGGGGCATAGGCGGAGAAGCGTAGACGATTTCCAGCGGTTCCGAAGCGGGAAGCGTCTCCCTCGAACCCGTTGCCGCGCGGCGCTCCGGTATTCGGAGCTCGGCACGCAAAGAAAAACCCCGCATCGCTGCGGGGTCTCTCGGAGTCGGTCACTCGGCCGCTTGCGGGACCGGTTCCGGTTCGTTGCTTTGCGTCGCGGGGAGCGCACAGCTTTCATAAAGGATTTCAGCGATATCCATCTGCTTGATTTTGTCCTCAAGCGACTGGCTCTTCACGCCGTCGGTGAGCATCGTCATGCAGAAGGGGCACCCGGAGGCGACCGTCTTTGCGCCGGTGTCGAGAAGCTGGAGGGTCCGCTTCACGTTCACGCGGTTGGTGTTCTGCTCTTCCATCCACATCTGCGCGCCACCGGCGCCGCAGCAGAGTCCGCGGCTCTTCGTCCAGTAGTCGGGCTCGACGAGCTCAATGCCGGGAATGCTGCGAAGAATATCGCGCGGTGAATCGTAGATGTCGTTGTAGCGGCCGAGGTAGCAGCTGTCGTGGTAGACGACCTTTTCCTCGACGCGCTTCGTCGGCTTCAGCTTCCCCTCGGCGACGAGTCCCATAAGGAAGTCGGAATGATGGACGACTTCTAGGTTAACGCCAAAGTCCGGATACTCGTTTTTGAGGGAATTGAAGCAGTGGGGGCAGGCGGTCACGACCGTCTTCATCCCGCCCTGTTCCTTGTAGGTACCAAGGACTTCGGCGTTCGCCTCGGCGAGCATCGCGAAGAGGAACTCATTGCCGGCGCGTCGGGCCGGGTCGCCGGTGCAGCTCTCTTCTTCGCCGAGGATGGCGAAGTCGATCCCCACCTGCTGCATCAGACGCGCCGTCGCTCGCGCGACCTTCTTTGCGCGGTCATCGTAGGAAGCGGCGCAGCCGACCCAATAGAGGACCTTCGCGTCCGGCTTCGTGCTCATCGTCGCGATGTCGAGGCCTTCCGTCCAGGCGCTGCGGTCCATGCGGGAGAGGTTCCAGGGGTTTCCATTCACTTCCATGCCCTGGAAGGGCTTCTGAAGCGTGTGCGGGAACTCGCCTTTGACCATCACGAGGTTACGGCGCATGTCGACGATCTTGTCGACATAGCTGATCATGACCGGGCACTGTTCTTCGCAGGCGCGGCAGCTCGTGCAGCCCCAGAGGACGTCCGGATGAACGATGTTCGGGACGAGATCGATCGTCTCAAGCAGCGTCTCCCCGTCCTTCTTCTCCTCGTGGGAGCGCATCCCCTTCTCGATGAGATTGGTCTCATTCTCGTAGAGGTGGTCGCGAAGGGCGAGCGTGAGGTGCTTCGGAGAAAGCAGCTTACCGGTCTTGTGGGCCGGGCAATTGTCGCTGCAGCGCCCGCACTCGGTGCAGGTGTAGAAGTCGAGGATAGCTTTCCAAGAGAAGTGGTCGATACGCGCGCTGCCAATCATGGCGGCGGTCGGGTCGGGGAGCTCGGCGACGGCCCCCATCTTTTCCATGAGCGCTTCGGCGGTCGCCGCCATGGGGCGGAGGCGCCCCTTCGGTTCCAAGTTCGTGTGGAGGACGTTCGGGATCGCCGTGATCACGTGGAAATGCTTCGAATGGGGAAGCAAATTCAAGAACGTGAAGACGAGCGTCGTGTGCGTCCAGTAGCCGATGTGGGCGAGGACGACGAGTGTACCTGCGCTCGCGCCTTTCAGGAGCAGCGCGAAGAGCGAGCCAGCCGGCGACGGGAACACCGACCATCCAATGTGCGCTTCGGCGGCGTAGGGCGCCTTCACAATGGCGGCGCGCTGGCACATTTCAATGCTAGCTGTGGTCGTCGCACCGCAGAGATCGTCAAAACGCGATGCAAGGACGGTCGCGGCGCCGTCGTACAACATATCCGAGAGCATCATCGTTGCGATGATGCACAGGATCAAAACGCCTTCCCAGTGGAGCGTCATGCGCTTCTGGGGCTTAATCAATCGGAAGTAGAAGAAGACCGAAACGCCAAAGAGAACGAGGACAGCGACGCTGTCTTTGGCGAATTCGTAGACCTTTCCAATCGCGGAATCGGGTCCCAGAATGAAAAGATTGAAAGTCGGGTCAAAGCCACGACCGACAAGGACCATCGTCCGAATCGTGAGGACGATGAACCCCGTAAAGATGAGCTTATGTGCCAAGCCTGCCGGCTGGTAATAATCCATCTTTTCTTGCTTGAACGCGTAACGGAGGACCGTCGCGATGCGCTCAGGGATGCGGTCGAACCGGTTTTCCGGCTGCCCGACGAGCATCAGACGACCACGCCGACTCGCCGAGAAGGCGAAGGCCGACAAGGCCGCGAAAAGAATGGCGGTGATCGCCAACGGATTCATTCGTGCTCCTCTTCGATTCCGAAAGTAAGGGCGCCCGTCGCGGAGGGGCGGCCCTCGCACGACTCTGCCCCGCCTCGGAGTTGCCGAAGGGGGGTGGCACTGCGCCGGTGCCCGCATATAGGGTGACGGCGGCTCGTGTCAAACAGCGATGAATGGTCGTTCAGATCCGTGCGGCGAGTCAGAGCACGAACTTGAGAACTTCCGAGGGGTGAGCAACCGTCAGGCGAACGGTCGCCGCGTGGCTGTGCGTGCCGAGGCGGCCGCCCACATGAACGTTTACACCGTCGGCGGTAAGGTCGGCGGGCCGCGCCAGCTTCACGGTGAGGGTGTACTCGCCGGCGGCCGGTTCCCCGCCCGCGAAGACGATCCCCTCTTCGTTTTGGTCCGAGCAGCCGTCCTTCGGACAGTCACGATCGAGGGCGAACGAATCACGGTTTCGATTGCTCTTGTCGACGACCGCTCCGCTGGGAAGCTCAAGGGCAAGGTCGACGTCGACCGATGCCTCGTCCCACGCGGCGAGCAACTGGATCATCCCAGTCTTTAGGCCGCACCCCTCATCGACGAGTCCGTTGCAATTGTCGTCGATGGCGTTGAAGCAGGTCTCGACGCCGGTCACGACGCAGGATCGCGAGACCTCCGTCCCAGCACCCCCAGAGAACGAAGCGCGATCGGCTCGCTGGGCGGCGACGTCCGCCGCGGAGACCGGTCGGCACGCGAGCAGCGAAGCGGTCGCCACAAACGCGTAAACGGGGGCGTAGTTCCGGAGCATGTGTCTCACTTCTTCGGCTTGGCCGGCACGGCGATCGCCGCGACCATCTTCGGGTTCATCAGCCGGAAGAGAGCGAGTCGCGCCGGCTCTTGGAGCGGCCCGGGCTCACTCTTGAGCGCCATGAGAGAGCCCTTCTCCCCGAGAAACTCAAGGATCTGAAGCGCTTCCGCACGGCGCTTCTCGTCGCCCCCCTTCGCGTCCCGATAGAGGCGAACGCGGAGCTGGACGCGGGTGAGGCTGAACGGGCCCGAGTCGATCTCCGATTGGAGCGCCTTGGAAAGGACCTGCTTCGGCCAGTCTTGAAGTGCATCATGGACCGACACGTACCGGAGTGCGTCGGCGTTGCGGACGACGCGGGCGATGTCGCCACTTTCGAGGTTCTTCTGATTGAAGTAGAGGAAGCTCGCGGCGTAGGTGTCTTTGAGTTCGTCGAGGTTGCCGATCTCAGAGTCGTCGTAGGAGGCGAGCGCCTGTCGGGCGACGTCGGCGTCGGCGCCGAGGATGAGGGCGAGCGCGGCGTCGGTGCGTGTTCCCGGATCTTTTAGCTTTGCTTGAAGCTGGGAAGCGAGTTCGAGGTTCACGCCGCCAAAGCCGATGGCGCGGGCGGCCTGGTGGCGCACTCCGAGGTCGGTATCCGGTTTGATCAGGTCGACGAGTGCTGCCGTTGCCTTCGGGACCGGACGACGAATCAGCGATTCGAGGAAGCAGGACCGAATGACGGCGTCCTTCGGATCCGGCTTGTTGTACTGTTTGACCTTCGCGGCCACCTCTTCCATTTGCGCGTCGGTTGCGACGAACGGAAGGGCGAAACAAGCTTCGCGGCGTGCCTCTTCGTGGTTCTCTTTGTCCTCAATGTACTTGAGGAGGAGCGGGTAGGCCTTGTTGTCGCCAAGCTCGGCGAAGCCGTCCGACGCGCCGGCTCCGAGGCTCCGTGCGGTCATCCCATATTGGGCCATCCCTCCCTGGAGGAGCGCCTCCTGGGTGACGTCAACCTTCTTTTTCCCTTGGCGATTCAGCTGCTTTTCGAGAACGCCGAAAGCACCGGCGTCCTTCGAGGCGCCGTAATAACGGAGGGCGCTCGTCGCTTTCGCCCAGGCCTTGGGCAGGTCGCCCGTTGCGCCGGGCTCCGGGAAGGCGTCCGGCGGATCGGCCCACGCCTTGAGCTCGGGGACGATCATTTTCGATCCGGCAGCGACCAAGAAGCGCATCCCGTTCGCATAGGGGAGCGGCTTCTCCGTGATCCACGTGTAGGTCGGCTTCTCCGCGTGAATCAACAGCTCTTGACGCTTGTCAGCATTCAGGAAGGCGAGGTCTGCCAACATGCGAGCAGAGACAATCCGCTCTTCATCATTGCGACGAAGTTCCGAATTTTCAATCTGCGTATAGAGCTTCTCCGGGTCCTGCTCCAACCGCCAACCGAGGTGCGAGGCGGCGCGAACGTCGCCAACTTCCGCCATACGAAGCCCTGCCTCCGTCCGCCAATGGGGCTTCGGGTCGGAGGTCTTGAGCCACGGCTCGAGGGCATCGCCGACGCGCGGGTCGGAAATGTCCTTGAGCATGTCGAAGATGACCTTCGATTGAAATTTTTCCGTTTCCGGGTCGCTCTTGTCGACGCTCTGCAGGGCGAGGACGAGCCCCTTTGCCCCAATGCCATCGCGAAGGGCTTCGAGGAAGCGGCCGCGTGAATCCTTGGTTGCCTTCTTCAGCGCAGACAGGAGCGGGTTCATCGCGTTGTCGTTGCCGATACGCCCAAGACCGACGGCCGCCTCGCGAGCGACGTCGATGTCCTTGTCTTGAACGAGGTCGACGAGCGCCGAGGTCCACTTGCTGTCTGCCGTCCCCGAGAGGGCCGTCGCGACGAGCTGGCGAACCGAGGGGGACGGATCCCCCTTGAGCGTCGAAAGCTTGTCCAAAGAAGCAAGTCTTACGAGGACTTCCGGATCGAACGCCGGGCTCCCATCGAGGCGTTCGAGCTTGCGGAAGTCGCCAGCCCGGTAGGAGGCGAAGACGTCGTCGAAGGCGGCCTCCTCCTTCTGGAGGGCGAGGGCCCAGGAGACCTGCGGCGTCGACGCCGGGTCCTTCTTCTTGAGGGCTGCGAGGAGAGCCGGCTTCGTCTCGGCCGCCTCCGGCCCATACTCGTAGATCGCCTGGGCAGCGCGGCCAACGACACGGGGATCACTCGACGCAAGGGCCTTCGTCAAAAGCGGAATGGCGTCTTTATCTTTGGCCCAAGCGAGCTGTGCAAATGCCGCTTGTTGGAGTTCGGGGACGTCGTCTCTCTTGGCCCACTCGCGCCACTTCGGCAGCGCCGTCGCGCGCGGCTCGAGGGCAAGCGCCTTCTTCGTGCCCAAAATCTCTTTGGTATCAAGCTTTTGCGCGGCCCCCTTTACGGCGACAGCACCGATGACCCCAGCGCCGACAAGCAATGCCACGCCGACGAGGACGGTGACCGGGCGGACTTTCCCCTTCTTGAAGTCGCCGTCGCCAAAATCGTAGGGGCCGCCACCGGGGCCGCCCGGCGCTCCAGGCGCTCCCGGTCCGCCGGCGCCGACGGGGCCTCCACCGACGGGACCGCCCGGCAAGTCGGCGTCATCCGGCGGCCATTTTGCGGCGTGCAGGACGGCGGGAATCGCGGGGCGCGGGGCATTCGGGCGGGGGGCGTTCGGAGCGGGATGCATGGCGGCGGCGGACGCTACACCGGGACAGCGCACGGCGGATCGCTCTTTTTCACCGTCACCGCGTCCCTTTTCCGACTCGCCGAAGGGCGCTCAAAAACGACTCAATTTATTGAACATTGGCGACTTTTCGCCCCCTCAATTCGGCAAGTTCACCTCTCCTCAACCGACGGCAGGCGCGGTACAAGCGCGCCATGAATACCGTGTTGGTCGTTGCGGGGGTTCTCGTGGAGGATGGGCGCGTCCTCCTTTCCCGTCGAAAAGCGGGCTCCCACTTGGAGGGGATGTGGGAATTTCCGGGCGGTAAGGTCGACGCGGGGGAGTCCCCCGCCGAGGCGCTTGTTCGCGAATTGCGGGAAGAACTAGGCATTGACGTCGTCGTTGACGACATTCTCGATGTCGCCTTTCATCGGTACGACGACGCGCAAAAGGCGGTACTCCTCCTCTTCTACCGCGTGCGGCGGACGGCTTCGAGCGGCCCCCCCCAGGCACTCGACGTCGCTGAATTTCGCTGGTGCGCTGAGGATTTCCTCGATCCTGCGCGCTTTCCTCCGGCCGACGTCGCCGTCCTCCAGAAAACCCGCGCCCTCCTGTAAGGCGCTCTCATGCCCCTCGTTAGGTCTTCAATGCGATCACTGAGACGCCCATCGCCAGCTTTTTTCCTCGTCGGAGTGCTCCTGCCCCTCCTCGCCGCATGTGGGGGGGCCGCAAAGATGGAATCTGCGATGGCGCCGTCGGCCCCGATGGACGAGGCGGTCACCGAGTCGGCCCCTGCCGAGGCCAGCGGAGAAATGTACGCCCTCACCGCAACGACGGCTGGGGGCGGGGGTGCACCCCAGGCGCAAGCGCCTACGCCACCGATGCCGAAGGTGGCGCCTGCAACCACGCCAGCTTCACCTCCGCCGACGGGCACGGGCTCGGGGACGGGAACGCCTTCAACGGCGCCGCCCGACACCAGGACGCCGGAGGAACGACGTTTGTTGGTCTACCGGGCGGAACTCTCGCTCGCCGTCTATCAGGTCGCGCCGAACCTCGCGGCCGTCGAGAAGATCGCGAAAGACTCCGGCGGCTACCTCGCGCTTCGCGAAGACCGTCGAATCGTTATCCGAGTGCCAAAAGCGCGGTTTGAAGAGGCGCTTGCGAAGGTGGAGGCGGTGGGGGACGTGCTCCATCGAAACGTGGTCGCGGAGGACGTAAGCGACCGTTTTCAAGATCTTTCTGCGCGTCTTCGAAACCTAAAGGCGGTCCGAGATAAGCTGGAAGGCTTCCTGGTGAAAGCCAACGTCAAAGAGTCGATTGAAATCCAGAATGAGCTTACAAAGATCACCGAACAGATCGAGCTCATTGAAGGCAAGCTGAAGCTTCTTTCCGATCAAATTGCCTACTCAACGATCACGGTAAACTTCGCACCGAAGAGTGACAGCGTGAAGAAGAGCGACTTCCGACTCCCCTTCCCGGTCCTCGATTCGCTCGGGCTCCAGAAGCTCCTTCGCCTCTACGAACCTTCCTCTTCCGTCCGGTGAATGCGATGAACACTCTTCAACGAATCGTCCTCGCGACGACGCTTGCGTTCGCCACGGCCTGTGGGCGCCCCTTCGACGTGAAGACGCCCAATGGGTTCTTTGAGCTCCAAGATCAATCGGAGGAAGGCTACGCCTACCGCTCCACTTCTGCCGAAGGGGTCGTGCTCGCCGTTCGGGTCGTCGACGACGACGGTCGCGGCAGCCTCGCCTTCTGGGAGAAGGCAATTACCCAGAAAATTCGGGATGAACGGGGCTACGCGCTGCTAGCGAGCACGGACGTCAAGGCGGCCGACGGAACGCCCGGCCGGTCGCTGCGGTTTGCCCACGACGAGAGCGGAAAGCCCTTTGATTATTGGCTCACCGTTTTTGTAGGGAACAAGCGCCTTTTCATTGTGGAAGCCGGCGGAGACCGTCCCGCTTTCGAAAAAGAGAAGGCGACCATCGAGGCGGCAATCACGACGTTCAAGCTCGACTGAATCGCGCACGTATCGAGGTCGCGGACGGCGCCCAGGGAGAGGCGGCGACGCGGCCTTCGTTTTGTGAGAAGCTCCGCGCGCCATGAATCCTCTCGAAATTCCGCTCCCGAATGGCACCGATGTCGTTGTGCGACGGCTCCCCGGAGACCGGCTCGACGCATCGATCGCGGACGGTATCGCCGGTCGTGTCGGAGGCGTTCTTCCGGATGGCTCCGTGCAGGTTACACTGATTGGCGGACGGCAAATCACCGTCGCGCGACCGGCCGTCGTCCCTGCGAAGGCGGGGCAGTTTCGTTTTGCAGCCCGCCGGGAAGCAACCTGGAGCCGGCTCGGACCGGGCGCTTCAAACGGCGCGATCGTCCTCGAGACGATCGTCGGCTCACGTGCCTGGGGGCTTGCCACCGAGTCTTCGGACACCGATCGCCGCGGTCTCTTCGCCGCCCCATTTTCGCTGCGCCTCGGGCTCGTTGCGCCGCCCCAAGATCTCGTCTCCGCCGACGGGAGCGCCAGCTACTGGGAAATCGGAAAGGGGATCGCCCAAGCGCTCCGCAACGACCCAAACACGCTTGAGATGCTTTTCATCCCGTCGGCGCGCGCCACCGACGAGATCGGCGCGTGGATCTTGGAAGAACGTGACGCCTTCCCCTCGAAGGAGATGCTCGGCTCCTTCGGACGTTATGCGCTTTCTCAATTGAGGAAGCTCGCAAGCACCGCCCGCCTTCATTCCTACCGCGAGCAGCTTTTTTACTGGCTCCGTACGGAACCGAACCTTGCGCTCGATACCGCCGTGGAACGCCTCGCGAGCCTCGCCGTCACCGACGGGAAGGCGACGCCGCAAACGGCCAATGCGGCCACACGCACGGAGGCCAAGGAACGGATTAAGCAGCTTTATCGATCTCTTGCCGATCGGCAGGTGCTCCCCGAAGCGACGTTCGCAGCCCTGCGTGCCTTCGCCCAGGATCCGCTGGCGCATGCACGGAGTGAAGATTCTCTGGGGCCGGCGCTCCCCGCGCCATTTCGCCCGAAGAATGCATACAATCTCCTTCGGTTGATGGCGACTGCCGAGCACTGGCTCGCCACCGGGACGCCGGAATTTGCCTTTGGAGGGGCCCTCCATGACCGACTTTTTTCGATTAAGCGCGGCGAGGTCCCTCTCGATGACGTCCTCGCCGAAGCGACGGAGAAGGCCCGCGCCGTCGAGGAAGCGCAGCGAAATTCGCCGCTGCAGGCACGCGCCGATGTGCGCCGCGCCGATGCGCTACTGCGGCGTTGCCAGGAAGAACTCCTTCGACGCCACGCGGCGCGCGTCCCCGGGATTTTTGGGGCCGATGCGCCGGAACCGGAGCTGCCGAGCGTCGACGCCGGTGGTGACGAAGACGATGTAGAAGGGAACTCGTGATGACCAACGCCCACCTCGGCTGGAGCTGCCTCTCCGACGCGCAAGCGGCCGAAGCGACGACCTTTCTTGCCGCGCGCTCCGCGGAACGGAGGCACGTTGTCGTCTACCTAAGCGGAGCCCACGCCTACGGCTTCCCTTCGCCGGACAGCGACCTCGATCTCAAGGCGGTCCACCTCGCCCCGTTGGAAGATCTATGCAGTCTGCATCCAAAACTCGGCGGCGCCGAGCGGACCGAATTCCCCAATGGGGTCGAGCTCGATTACTCATCGAATGAACTCGAGTCGGTCCTTCATGGCTGTTTGAAGGGGAACGGGAACTACCTCGAGCGGCTCCTCGGCGTAACAACGCTCGTGGAAGACCCGTGTGTCGCCGAACTTCGTGGACTTGTTCGCGAGAACCTCTCGGCGCGCGCCTATCACCACTACCGCGGCTTTGCCTTTCGGCTCATGGAAGAGGCCAAGGTCAAACGGACAGCAAAGAAGCTTCTCTACGTATTTCGTGCGACGCTGACCGGCGCTCATTTGCTGAAGACCGGCGAGATCGTCACCGACGTGACGAAGGTCATGCACCCCGACTTCGCCGATCTCGAAGAGCTTCTCGCGATCAAGCGGCGCGGGGAGGGGGCGCTCGTGAGCGGACCGGTCGATTGGTTCGCAAGGATCGATGCTGCCTTCGCGACCCTCGACGAGGCGCTGGCGACGACCGTCCTCCCGCCGGCGCCGGAGCGCATCGATCGCCTCGATTCCTGGTTTCGCGACACCCGCCTCGGGTATGCGCGGCGGGGCGACGGTTCCACCTGAACCAACCGCGGTAGTTTCGACGCAGTGCACGATAGTTTGACCTCAAACGATTTCGCGATCATTGGCGAAATTTGAGCGGCGTCACCGGGTGACGTCCGCCCCGTCCGTCCGCGAAGCGGGAGACGGCGGGGAGGTCTCCACGGACGCTTTTCCCCCCGAGAGGGTACAGAAACCGGTACTTTCGCGCCGTGTTTCGCCGTCTAGCCCTCCTCCCCGTCCTCGCCCTTGCCCCGCTCGTTACGGCCGTTTCCGGCGTCGCCTACGCCGACGAACCGGCCCCCGCTCCGCCTGCCGCCGGAAGCCCCGCCGCCGCGCCCATCGCTGGCGCCGCAGAAAAAGCGGCTCCGGCGAGCGAAGAAGCCGGCGCCGACGATGACGATAGCCCTGTCACCGTCGCGCGACGGGGCCGACGCGCCCGCAGCGAAGAGTCGGGCACGGAAGCGGGCAACGGCGATCCGAGCCCCCGCGGCGGCGCGCGCCCCCTCGAACGAAAAGTCGTCGAGCCGTGGAGTGACGACGACGGCGTCCAGCCGAAACCGCGATTGAAGTTTGGCGACTACGGCTTTCGTGGCGGCCTCGAGCAACGTACAAACGCCGTCTGGATCCATCCGCTCGACGTCGTTTCCGAGACCGATCGCAAGTACTCGGCGATCGACCAGCGCCTCCGCCTCGACGGCTCTCTCGACTGGAAAGAGAAGGTGAAGGTCACCACCTCCGTCGACATCCTCGATGGCGTTCTGTGGGGTGACAACGGGACACCGGGCAATGGCGGGCCCGAGCCGTGGGCTGGGGCGAGCGTCAACACGAAGAACGTGAACGTCGGCCGCGTCTGTATGGTGCAGTCCAATCCTGCCGCCCCCGCCGACCCGCTCTCCTACAAGCTTGGGCTGTGCAACGCCGACCCGATCTACGTGCGCCGCCTTTATGTAGATATTCTCACCCCTTTCGGCCTTCTGCGCATCGGCCGCCAGGCGTTTACCGAGGGGGCCGGCGTACCGGTCAACGACGGCGACGGTCGCAAGAATCGCTTCGGCTATGCAGGGCGCGGCAACAACGTCGATCGCATCCTGTTTGCGACGAAGCCCCTCGAAGGCTTCAAGCCGAAGGAGCGCCGGAACCTCTCGGAAAGTGAGGGGCTTTTCCTCATCCTTGCCCTCGACAAGCTCGTCCAAGATCAGCCGCAAAAGTGGGGGGACGACCTCCAAGAGTTCACGAGCGGCTTCCGTTTCCTTGCGCCAAAGCTTGGCGACTTCCGCGACGTGGAGGGGCGCCTCACCCACACCTACCGCTGGGACAAGATCTACGGCACGAGCGTCAATGCTTTCGGCTTCCGGACGATGGGTAAGATTGGCCATTTCTCGGCCGGCATCGACGGCTCGGCGATCCTCGGATCGACCCGAGAGGTCTCCGAGGCTTTCCGTCTGATCACGAACGATCCGCCCGTCGCCCAGAAGATCCGGCAGGTGGGCGGTCGAGCCGTCATTCGTTACGACGTACCTGGCGAAAGTGCAAAAGATCCGCCGAAGTTCACCGCCTATCTCGAAGGCGACTACGCCAGCGGTGACGGCGATCCGACGGTGAGCACGCCGCTGACCCAGTTCGTCTGGAGCGATGATTCAAACGTCGGTCTGCTGATGTTCAAACAGACGCTCAATTACCAGACCCAGCGGGCCGCGGCCGCCGCCAATGCGCTGCTGAAGAGCCTGAACGCGCCGACGTTCCCCGTCGACGCCGTCTGGACCCGAGGCTCCTTCACGAATGCGGTCGCCGCGTTCCCCCAGGTCGACTTCCGCCCGCGAAAGGACCTCCTCTTCCGCGGCGGCGCCCTCGTTGCCTGGAGCTCGGCAAACGTCAACGACCCCGTCCAGAGCCAGCAGCGCCGCGACGGCAAGACGATCCAGGACGATCTGGTCAACTTCGCCGGCGGGAAAGCCGGGAAATTTTACGGTGTTGAGCTCGATGGGCGCGTCCAGTTCCGCGCCTACGAGCACGTCGCCTTCGACCTCGAAGGGGCCGTCCTCTTCCCCGGCGACGCCTTCCAGAACGCCGATGGCTACGCGGCCCGCAGCTTCCTCGTTCAGGGGCGCTCCACCGTCTTTTTCTGAGGAGCACGAACATGACTGTATCCCACACCTACTCGACCCCCATGCTCCGTCGCTCGCTCCTCGGCACCACCTTCGGCCTCGCGCTTCGCGGCGCCGTACCGACCTTCTTCGCCGTCGCCCTCGCCGCGGGGACTGGCTGTGAAGTCTTCCAGGCGGCGCCAGAACCGTCGATTGTTGGCGCCGTGAACGGCGTCCTCCCCGACGCGAATGCGCCATTGACGGTCCGCTTTGACAAGCCGATCAAGCCGGAGACGCTCACGCTCTACGTGACGATCCTCGACCTCGACGACGAGGGGAACCTCGCCGACGAACGGGGCGACGACACCGTGACTCTCGAATACCTGGCCGCCTACTTCTCCGGCGAGGGGCAACAGGCGGATGTCACGATTTCGGAAGACAAACAGTCGATTACGCTTCAGCCGAAGGTCCCCTTCCCCGTCGGCACCAAGCTCGCCGTCGTCGTGAACGGTGGCCTTGAGGGGGAGAACGGCGTGAAGACCGTCGCCCGTCGCCGGCTCCCCTTCGGCTTCGACTTCAAATGCGCCGGCACCGGCAGCAAGATCATGAAATCGGGCGCCTACTTCTTCCTCCTCAACGTCGAATCCCCCCTCCAGGCCCAGATCCAGCTCTATGCCGATTTGCGGATCGACGAAAAGACCGGGATCGTGCGCGGCCAGTTCACCAACGCCGACCGCCTCGCGAACGAAGGCAAATGCACGCCCGCCTGCTCGGCGGCGCAGGTCTGCGAGACGCTCCCCGGCCCGGCCACGTGCATCGCCCCCTCCGGAAAAGCTCAGAATATTGACGCATTTGCCGACTTCGTCCCGAACAACAGCGCTCCGGCTGGCTACTCGTTCACCGTCGATGGCTGCGTGGAAGACCTCGCGGGTGGCGGCGTTGCGTTTGCGACGAAGGCGACCGATCTCGTGACGACCGAGCCGCCGGTGACCGTCCGCGGACTCACCGTCGTGAGCCAGTTCCGTCCGAAGAAGGGCGCCCCCGAGATCCTCGAGGCGTCCGGTTCTGGCTCGGGGAGCCAGGCGCTCCTCGGCGGGTCGCCGCTCGGCGCCGCCAAGGGGACGATCCTCGGCCGCTCGCTGACCGCCGCCGAGACGCCGGCCGGCATTCTGGCGCCCCCTGGCCTTTGAGCGGGCGGAAGATCCTATGAATCCGACCCCTTCGTCACTGCCGACGCGCTTCTCGTCCCTCGCCGACCTCGCGCGCCTCCCCTGGTTCACCGCCCTGGAAGATCGCGTCGTCGTCTCCGACGACTCCATCGGCCCGATCGTCGACGTCCACGCCCATGTGGCGCTCGCCTACGTCCGCCCGATGCAGCTCGATCTGAACCGGGCGTGGCCGCGCACCGAGTACTATTTGCCCTCCTGCTGCGCGCTCGATCTCCTCCCCTACGTCAATCGCAACTTCCCCCCGGCGGAACTTGCGGCAATGAAGAAGGATCTCGTCGGCAACGCGATGAACGATCGCGGCATGCGGCGCACGCACACCGTGCCGAACCTCGTCAAAGAAATGGACGAACTCGGCATCGTTCGCACCTGCCTGCTGCCGATCGACTTCCCGGTACTCAGTGAAAATGCGCGCCACGCCATCGACGCCGGCAAGAACGATCCGCGCATCGTATCCTTTGGAAGTGTGCACCCCTATGCCAAGGATCCCAAGGGGAAGCTCGCCGAGCAGGCCCACCGCGGGATCCATGGGGTGAAGGTCCACCCGAACATCCAGATGGTCCGGCCGGACGCGGCGCGCGCGATGGATCTCTATCGGTATTGCGCCGATGCGAACTTGCCGGTCCTCTGGCATTGCGGACCTGTCGGCATTGAACCGGCCCTCGGGCGCTACCTCACCCAGGTGAAGTGGTACGAGAAGCCGATCGCGGAAAATCCGAAGACGACCTTCATCCTCGGCCACTCGGGCGCCCTCCAGTACAAGGCGGCCCTCGATTTGATGAACCGCTACCCGAACGTCTACTGCGAGACCTCTTCGCTCGGTCTCGTGGCGATCCGCGAGTTCATTGAGCGGGGGGACACGAACCGCATGCTCTTCGGGAGCGATTGGCCCTTCTACCACCAGGCGATCCCGCTCGCGAAAGTGCTCATCGCGACAGAAGATCGCAAAGACGTGCGCGCGAAGATCCTCCGCGACAACGCCCTGAAACTGCTCCGGATCGAGGTCTAGCTCGCGGCTGGATCCGTGCTCGCCGTGCTCGCCGTGATCGCGGCACCTGCTCGTCCGCCCGGAACCGCCGTAGGCGGTGAGGAAACGGCGAGCACGGATGGACCGGCCCGACGGAGGCGGCGGAGCCCGAGGAAACTCCAGCGGGCGACTCCGCCCTCGTCGGCGACGGCGCAGTAGACGCTCTCGGCATCGACGCTCTCGGCGATCGCGAAGGCCCAGGCCCAGGCGATTTGGGAATCGTCGGTGGTTCCGCGCGTGGGGACCCCTTCGACGGGTGGGGCGACGGCGGCCGGCGGGAGGCTCCGGTTCGCCCAGCCGGCGAGGAGGCTGCCGTTTGTCGGGATCCAGCTCCCGAGGAAGGTCGCGTCGGCGACGGCGACAAGCTTCCCGGTCGCGGCGTCCTCCCAGGAGACGGCCGGCACGGGGGCGCTCGTTCCGAGCTCTCCCAGTCCGGCTCGGCCGTCCCCCTCACTTCGTGAGGACGGACCGAGCCCCTCAAGGTCGACGCGGAAGGTAGCGTCGGTCGCGCCGTAAAAGGCGAGCTGCGCGGCGAGGAGGTCTTGGCGGTCGTCCCAGATCATCGCGGGACGGTGGTCACCGCGGCGGGGGGCGTCAAGCGGTCGGCGGGACGGGGCGGACCAACCGGAGGGCGGCGACGGTGAAGAACCCGGCGGCGAGCACGAGGCCGATCGCGAGCGGGAGCGACCAACGGGCCGAGGCGGGCGTCTCCCCGTCGACGATGATCCAGGCGTTTTCTCCGATCCCGGCGGCGCCAGCGAGGCCCCGAAAGCGAGGCCCGGCGGCGACGATCGGCACGAGGCGCCCACGAAAACGGTCCGGCGGGACGAAGCGGCCGTTCTCCGAGCGCTCGGGGACGGCGACCTCGACGTAGAGGTCGTTGCGCCCGACGACCGGGAGCACCCGGAAGCTGCCGCGGCGGAAGGGGCGCTCGTAACGGACGCTCCCGGCGACGCCGACGGCCCCGGTCGCCGTGGCGAGGCGGTTCGGAATGGCACCAGCGGGGAGCCCCTCTTCGAGGCGGACGTCGAGGGGGGCGGCGGCGTCCGAAAGCGCGTAGCCGACGTCGTGGCGGAGCGAAACGCTCATCGCGAGCGAAGCGACGGCGGCGGCGACGAGCAGCCCAACGGCGCGGCTCCGGGAGCCCTTCGGCGGGTCGGGCAGGGCGAGCAGCTCGGGGTCGAGTTCCTCCACGCCAGAAACCGGCCCCGACGTCGGGTCGGGGAGCGCGTGGTTGGAGGAAGGGAGCGGGATCGCCATAGCGCCTCGGGGAGTTCGAGCAGAGGGGGAAGCTAGCAGGAGTCAGAAAGCGAATCGGAGGAGAAAGTTCCCGAGAAAAGGTAGAAATGGGCCGCCCCTTTGCCGTATCCTAGCAGGCATTGGGTCGGGAGCTCGAAAGCCCGCCGCCCGCAGGCCCGCTTCCGCGGGGATTTCCTGCCCTTTGCTGTCCGTTCCCTTTGCCCTCGCCGGTCGCCGGTCGGGGGGCCCCGCTCGGAGTCTCACGGTATGTCCAAGAAGAACGTCATCTGTCCGTCTTGTGGCTTCGGCAAGAATCCGCCGGGGGCCACGCGCTGCGCCTCGTGCGGCGCCAAGATCGACGACGAATCGCTCGCCCAGGCGAAAGCGGGCGGCGGGAAGGCGATGCAGCAGGAGGGGATCGACGTCCTCTGGACGGTCATCGCGACCGTCGTCCAGGCGCTCCTCACGGGGGCGATCATCTTCGGCCTCCCGGCGGTCGTCGGCGCCCTCGACTTCGAGGGGGGCAACGGCATGGTGAGCTGCATCCCGATCTGGTTCGTCGGTGGGGTCATCGTCGGGTTGATTTCGCCCGGTCGCACCTTCCTGGAGCCGGTCATCGGGAGCTTTGTCGTTGCGATTCCGACGACCTACCTCCTCGTCCAGAGCCAGACGGTCCGCGTGCTGCCGACGTTCCTCTACGTGGTCATGGCGGCGATCGGCGTGCTCTTCACGCTCATCGGCTCCTACCTCGGCGAGCGCATCCAGCTCGGCCCCGCCCCGAAGGCGGTCCCGGCGACCTGACGGCCCCGTGCCACGGTCCGAAACGAGCCCTTCCAGCGATGGAGGGGCTTTTTTCTTGGGCAAACCGAGCGCTCCAGCAGGGCGTTCGAACGAGCCTGGAGGCTCAAACCACCGACTCGCGAGGCGGTCCGGCGAGCCTCGAGGCTCAAACCACCGACT
>DYPH01000343.1 GCA_020720045.1 Sorangium cellulosum
TTTCGCGAGGACGTGTCGCACTCCGAAAAGGAGATTCCGAGCAGCTACCTAGGGGTTTGCATCATCGCCGCCGATCGGTCACAGTCGAGCCGTTTCGCCGGGGCTCCGCTCGGCGCCATCGATTTGTTTCTGGACCGAAGGGGTTGTCATGAGAGTTTCGCGCCGATCGTTTGCCTTGGGGGCGCTCGCTGCGCCGTTCGCTGCCGCCTGCGGGAGCAGCACGTCGGCCGGTACCGAAACCATCGCCGGCCCGGACGGCGGGGCGCCCACCGACAGCGGCCCGAGCGGAAGCGACGGTGGCGTCCTCGTCCCCGATAGCGGCCCAGGCCAAGTGTGCGCGCCGACGACGCTGGTCCTGGCGCTCCCCTCTGTCGACGCCGCAAGCGCCGCCCAGCGCGTGCTCTACTCGTGGACCACGGAAGCGCAGATTGCGGAACTTCGTCAGAATCCGACGCTGCTCACCCGTACCCTCACCGAAAACGGTGACCCGGGAACGCTCTGGACCGATCTCCAAAGGCGCGGTGCGAACGGGAGCTATTCGGCGCAATTCTTGACGCAGCCGCGTTATGCAAAGAATCGCTTCGGGTGGGTCACTCCGGTCGGCTTTGCTCAC
Source organism: Sorangium cellulosum (assembly GCA_020720045.1). Lineage (GTDB taxonomy): Bacteria > Myxococcota_A > Polyangia > Polyangiales > Polyangiaceae > JAAFHJ01. The sequence continues at coordinate 614 of DYPH01000343.1, forward strand.
GTGAATGGGCGTGATTTCCCCTACGGAGATCGCCTGCTGAAGATTACCCTACGACCCGAGTCGATTATCGCCCTTGTGCGCGATTTTGATATTCTTTTCGTCGACATGAACAACCAGCAAGTCGCTTTCGAGGTCCCGAATGGGGCGCCGGAGCGGCTCGGTGCGATTTTCTACGACAACGGTCAAGCGTGCGGCGAGTTCAATGCGCCGGGCACTTACCGCGAGTATTTGATTCCCAACGAAGCGATGATTGAGTCTTGGGAAGTGGCGACGGCGGCGATTCAAACGACCGTCCAGCAGACCTCTAAGGCGATCGACGATTTCGACGCGATCCTCACACGCGGAAACTGCATCCTCCCCGACCGCTGCCAATCGGAGGCAGTGTTTTATCGCCCATTTGCGCTGGAGATTTCTCGGACCGAAGTCTCCGGGATCTCGCGCGCGCTCCGAGCCTTCCCGGGGCAAGGGGCCCCGCTCGTTCACAAGCTCTAGGTAGCTGCTCGGAATTGCAATTTACACGGGATGTGATCAAAGCAATGT
>DYPH01000344.1 GCA_020720045.1 Sorangium cellulosum
CGATTCACCAGGTCCGAAGGGAGTCACAAGCGGTCGGCGTTTGGGTAACGAATGTTTGGACCTGCCGAAGCATGGAGTCGCACTCAATACGCACTTCCGCTGCCCTGGTTCGCAGTGGGCCCCAATGGCCCTTGCTGCCTCCGACGACCCGAATCCCCACCGCGGCGTACTCCGCGGCGAACGCCGGGCACTCCTTTTCCAGCTTCTGGAACGCGCGCGGCGCTCCGTCGCTTGGAGCCCGTCTGCCAGGAGTGCGATTTGCGCTTCAAGCGGCTCTCCGAGTCTTGACCTTCAGCGGGATTGAGCCGGAGATGGTGAAGAAGGTGGGAGCGGCGCTGGCGAAGGGGTAGGGGGGCAGCCTGCGAGCTGGCGGGTGGGAGTGGCGGTCGCCACTTTCGGCTGGCGGCCGCCACTTCGAGCCCACAGCACTTCGTTTTCCGAGCTGCACGCTAGTGACCGCGCGCGCGACGGTGGATGCGACCTGGCGGGCCGCCACCTCCGCCGATTCGTATTCCCCCTGAAATCAAGCCGTGCCTGCGATGGCACGACGTTGGCTGTACGTCGGCTCGTGCAACCCGCGACGACCCAGCCAACGTGCGCACCCGACGTGGTGCCCGCGAGTGCGAAGCTGCGCGCACGCTATCAGAGACGTGAGCCCGAGAAGACTGTGCTTTGGCAAGTCGTCAACGGGTGGCTCGAGACGTTCTTGGACATGGCCGCGCAGACGTACCACGGCGGGCTTCCGTACTACGTGCAGAACGAGCTGCGACGCTTCTTGGATTGCGGAATTCTTGCTTGCGGCTTCGCGAGGGCGTTTTGTTCGGAGTGCGGCGCGTCGATGCTTGTCGCGTTCTCCTGTAAGACGCGCGGCGTTTGCTGTAGCTGCGGAGCAAGGCGCACCGCCCAGACCGCGGCGAATCTGGTGGATCGCGTGTTGCCCGACGTACCGCTTCGGCAGTGGGTCTTGAGCGCGCCGTTCGACTTGAGGCTGCCGATGGCGCGTGACGCGACGTTGCTCAGCGCCGTGCTTCGCATCTTCTGCGCGGAGCTCGACCGGCTGTTGCAGCGTCTCGGCGAGGAGCGCGGAATCCGACATGGCGCGAGCGGACTTGTGGCGTCGATCCAATTATTCGGCGGCTCGCTCAATTTGAA
>DYPH01000075.1 GCA_020720045.1 Sorangium cellulosum
TTCGCGAGGACGTGTCGCACTCCGAAAAGGAGATTCCGAGCAGCTACCTAGGAGAGCCGCGCCGAGGGCGTCTCGGTGGGCATCGCGGTGCGGTTCCGTCGGTGGAAAACGCGGGGCGGGCGCCACCGTCGGCGGTCCGATGTCAAAGAGACTTCGCTGCGCGGAAGCCACAGAATTCGTAGCCCTATTCGGCGGCCGCGCGGCTGGTGTCGACGACAACCTCCGCGGTGGAAGGGGGCGTAGTCACGGGCGGAGGCGTCGCCGCGGACGGGCCGCTTTCCACAGCCTTTGGGCGGTGCGCGGTCGCCGCGCATTCCCGGACGAGCTCGACGACGGCGTCCATCGTCGGCGGATCGTAGAGCATCGCGTTGTGGCCGACGTTGGGCCGAACGACGAGCGGGTAGCCGGCGAGGAGCGCCCCCTCGATCGGGATAACGACCGAGTCGCGCGAGCCGACGAAGGAGACGTGCGGCGTCGACACTGCTTGCGCACGTGCCCGAAGTTGCGTGAGAAATGCACCGTCTCGTTGCAGATCCTTCCCGACGAAGATCGGAAAGCGACGGGCCACCTCCGTCCCGCCGAAGGGGCTGCCGAGGCTCATCGTGCGGGAGACGCGATGCTCGCCGCCGAGTTCCTGGACGTACCAGCGCGCTGCCAGACCTCCGAGGCTGTGCCCAACGATATGTACCCGTATATCCTCGGGAATCGTCGCAACGAGGTCGGCCAGTTTCTTCGCGATTCCGGTGACCGAGGTCCCCGGAAGGTGGATGAACGACGCCGACGCGATTCCGTCCCGGGCGAGCCGTTCCCGGAAGGGGCGGAACACGCCCGGGCTCGCGCAGAATCCGTGCAGAAACACGACCAGATCCTTGGGACCGCCGGCCGCAGCCGCCTTCGGGGGCTTCGCCGTCGCGAGATCGTAGGGCATCAGCACGACTTCGTGCAGCGTCGCCAGCGCTTCGCGGGCCGTCGCACGGTCGAGGGGCTTCGGGCGCCCGCCGAACAAAAGTCCAAAGAGCATCGGGGAATCGACCGTCCTGCCCTATTTCGTGGTGGCGGGCAAGTTTCCCGCGTTCGCCGCCGCGCTCTCGGGGCCGGCGGTGTCGGAAGGCGCAACGTAAGTGCTTGGAATGCATGCTCCGTTGAGCGATCGAAAATGGCGCAAATGATCGTCCATGAGCCAAAGCGCGGTGTTAGGTGGGGGGCGATTTCGTCGGATGCTCGCGCTCGCGGGGCTCCTTGGCTGCGGCGAGATCGCGCCCCTTCCGGGGGCCCCCATCGACGCGTCGGTGCCGACCGTGCCGACCGGGACCGTCGATCCTGTCGCGACAGCGTCGCCGTCCCCGACGGCCCCGACGACCGGCACGGTGCCCGACGAAGAGGTCGTCTACGGGATCGTCGGAACCGGGCAGTCGCTCTCCGTCGGCGCGCGCGCCAGCAACGCGATCTACCCGGCGATTCCGGTGGCGACCGCCGCAGGCCGCTATTGGATGCTCACCGGCCTCCGCGATGGCCGGGGGGACGTCACCACATCCTCCACGTGGCAACTCACCGCGCTCGCCGACCCGATGCGAGGTGCCCCCGCCGCGACCGCCTGGCCAAACAACGTCTTCTGCCAGAGCCCGCATTCGGCGATCGCCGCGGCACTCACTGCGAAAATTCCAGGAATTCAAACGGTTCATACCGTCGTCGGTCAATCGGGGCAACCGATGACAGGGATCCGGAAAGGGGGGGATCGACCAAGCTACGCGGGGTCGATCAGCGAGATGGCGCGCATCGCCGAACTCCTCCGCGCTCGGGGCGTCCGCTTCGAGATCCTTGCGGTCGTTCTCACGCACGGCGAGAGCGACTACGGCAGCAACACCTACGGCGACGAACTCCTCCGCCTCCAACAGGACTACAACCAAGACCTCCGCGCGATTACCGGGCAGAGAACGACGATTCCCCTCGTAATGACACAACCTTCTGCCGGCTGGCCGACGCCGGCCGAAGAGGCGTCGAACATCCCGCAGGTCATGCTCGATGCCGTTCGTGCCCACCCGCAAGAGCTCGCCCTCGTCGGCCCGAAGACCGGCCTCGTCTACGCAGCAAACGACTTCCACCTCGCCGCCGAGGGGACTGTCGAACTGGGGACCCAGGTCGGAGATTTCCTCGCGGAACGACTCCTGCACCCAAACGTGGTGACGGAGCCATTTGCCCCGAATGAGGCTTTGTTTACGACGGTTTCGAGTGAAGTAACTGAGGTGAATATTACACTGAATCGTCCCGCGATCGTCGACGATTCGCTCTTTGGGACGACCCACTCCGAGCGGCACACCAGCTGGCGGAAAGGGCTAGGGTTTGAGGCGAAAGCGGCGAACGGCGCCGAACTCCCCATCACCAACGTCGTTGTCACCGGCGACCAGGTGCGGATCGCGGTTGCGGGGAACGCTTCCGAGATCAGCTACACGCTCTTCGGCGACGGCCCCGGGACGATCCGTCGCGGCGCCCTCCGCGACGACCGCGGGCGGTGGCTCGTTCAATTCCGAATCAGGCGCCCGTGACGGCGAGCCGTTCGCGGGTCACCGTCGCAAGGTCCCGCTGGCCGAACGCGATCCGGACTTCGTCGGGGATTTTCACCGGCCGCCCGCGGCGCGCATCCAGGTAGACCCACAGCGTCTTGCCGCGGGCGACGACCTTCCCGTCGCTCCGGCGAACGAACTCGCTCAGCCGCGTGCACTGCACGCCGCGCGCGTCTTCGAGCCAGGTGCGGCCGTCGACGATGTCGTCGCCGCGCACCGACGTCAAATAGTCGACTTCCTGGCGGCGCATCACGAACAAAGCCCCAGCTTTTTCGTAGGTTTCATGACTCCAGCCGACCGCTTCCGAGTGGCCGACGGCGAGTTCTTCAATCCAGCGCACGTAGACCTGGTTGTTGACGTGCCCCTGGACGTCGATGTCGACCGGTTCGACCTGAAAGGACCGCGTGTAGCTCATGGCACTCGGGGCTACCACGCATCGAGGCGGCGCTTCGCTGCGCATCTTGTTTACACCTGTCCCAGATAGCGCGAAGGTACCTTCGCACGCCGCCCCACCATGCCCGTTCCGCGCCCCACCCCGCAGCCTCCGTCGTCGCGACCGGCGACCGACACCGAAGAGACGGTTCGCGCCGATCTCTTCACGCTGCTGGGCGCCGAAGCGCCGGAGAGCCGGCCGAGCGAGGGGGGCGACGAAGCAACGGCGACCCCCCATGCAGGTCCGCCGCCCATGCGCCCGCCCCAGGACACGCTCCCGTTCTTTGGTGCTTCGTCCGCGGTGCCGCGCCCCCCCCGCGACGGTGGCGCCGCCGTCGGTGCCGCGCCCGTCGGTCGTGCCTACGCGGATCGTCCCCGAACCGAGCAACGTGCGCATCGCCCGTGCCATGCATGCGGCCGAGTTTGGCGATGCCCCGCTCGCGATCCGGCTCGCGGCGGCGCGGACCGGAGGGGCCGACGCGATCGCTGCACTCTGCACCGATGATGCACGCGTCATCCATGAAGCTCTCCTCGCGCGACCGGACTTCGCCCCCTCGCATCGTGCCATACTTGCTCGCTTTATCGGCTCCGCGACGCTCCCAGCCTTCGTTACGCACGGCGGCGGAACGATCGACCCACCGACGCTTCTCGACCTCCTCGCCAACCCGATCCTTTCGGTCGCGTCGCTCGCGCCCCAAGTCGGAGGTTGGCCCCTCGGCGATCTCTACAAACTCGTGCACGCGCCCGAGCTCGACACCGCCGCCATCCTCCGTGCGCGCTCGCTTTTTGCTGCCGTGTTCGTCATGAGCGACGTCAGCGACCAGCTCGCTGCGCTGCTTACCTACGACGGCGCACCGCTCGCCTGTCTCCCCGCCGATCATCGCCTTCCGGAGGCCCTTTACCTACGCGTCGTCGGTCTCGCCACGCTTCCTCGTGGGCTGATCGTTGCGCTTGCCGGTCACCGCGCAACACCGGCGCCGGTGCTCGCGAGGCTCGCCGAGCTTCCGCGTACGCGAAAAGACGCAACGATTCGAGACCTTCTCGGCATCCATCCGTCGACGCCAAACGACGTGCGCGCCTTCCTCGGTGCGCTCGGGTGATCGGGAAGACGCGAATACGTTGGGCGGTGTGCGGGGCGATTGTCTTCGCGCTTTCTGGGTGCAGCACGAGCGAACATTCCAGAACTCTTACTGAAACCGTCGGTGCCAGCGACGTCTCTTTCCTCTACCCGCTCCCCGAGGAGCGGGCTGAACGCACCTCGCTCCTCGGTCTCGATGCCGCCGGACGCCGCGGTGCGCTCCTCCCCCGAGCGCTCTACGACCGCCTTCCGCCCCTCGATACGCTGGCGAGCAACGAGGAGTTGTATCTCTTGCAGCGCGTCGTCGGCGTCCGTCTCGACCCATGCTTTCCGGCGCCGAGCGCACCCGGTGGCTGTCTCCAGACGCTTCGCCTCGTCGTCCAGCCGGTCGTCCCCGACGGCGCTGGCCTGACGACGACCGACCTCGCCCTCCACCTGTTCTACCGACTAAGTGGTGACGAACTCCCTGTACTTCTTCAAGATCTTGCGGCCGAGCGCCGGATGGCAGGGATCGCCCGCGAAGACGACGTGCCGGCGGGGGGCGCCCATCCGCTCCTGGCGCGCGAGGGAATTTCGGGCCCCTTTGCCGGCCGCCTCCGCGGTTGGATTCTCGAACATGCCGGCGTCGACACGCTCTTCCGTGTCACGTTCATGGGGCGTGAGCACGTCGGACTCACTTGGCGATTTGGTGCTTTTTCCGTGGAAGACAAAGACCTTACTCCACTCAAGGTTCCGCTGCTTTCGGTGACCGAACAGACGTTTACCAATCATGATTTCGCCGGCGAGACTTTCGTGAACGCGGGCACGCTTCCGGTGTCGCCGTCCACGGCCGACGTGAAGCTCCTCTTCGACCCGAGTCGTTTTCGAGCCGCCCCTGAAGCGGCGCAGGCGATCGCCATCGACAATGCACTTCGTGTGGAAAATCCAGATTTTGAGACGCCCGAGAGTATCGATTGCGCCACGTGCCACGCCGTCGGTCCAGCGCTTCACCTGGCGCGGGTGAGTACCGGGGACTCCGCGTTCGACCGCGCCTATCGGCGCCCCGACGGGACGACGCCGACCGGCGCCACCGTTACGAAGACGAACGAGCTTCGCGCGTTTGGTTATTTCGGCGCAAAGCCATCGATCAGCCAGCGGACTGCCAACGAAACGGCGGCTGTCGTTGTCCGCGTGAATGCCACTCTTCGGAAGTGAGTCCCGCGCCTTACGTGTCGCAGCGCACCGCGAAGACGCCCGCGTAGAGACCCGACGGGGTGAATCCACCGTAGAAAACGGGGTAGTTGACGAGCGCTTCGTCCATCGAAACCATGATTAAGTCGTCGAGGCTCTGGCGGAGGAGTGCCGTTGCTCGGTGGACGGAAACAAGATCGTCCGGGACGTAGTAGTCCTCGGGATTTTCATCGGCGGCCCAGAAGAAGCGCTCGGGGCGTTTCACGCGTGTGCACCGGAAAATCTCGGGAGGCAGGCGGCAGCCGAGCGCTTCGTGGAGAAAGCGGGCAAAGGGCTTTGGGCCGGTCCCCGGGGGCGGCGTCGGGAAGAAAAATGGCGCGTAACTGGCTTCAATGTCAGAAGAAAGTACGACGCCGGCAAGGGCACCTGCGATCGCCCAGGCGGTCGTCGCCGCTTCGGTGACGGTCCGCCAACTCGGTGGGGAACCGCCGTCGACGCCGAGCCGGTAGAAGCCGGTGTTCCACAGCCGTGCCCGAAAAAGCGGCGCTGTCCCGCGCCGATCGGGGCGGTAGTACGACGGGCCCGTCCGTTCGCGACCGCCAGCGAATTTGTCGGTAGCGGCGTCGCGAGAGACGGCGGGCCCACTTCCAAAGCCGCCCGGCATCCGGCAATCGAGGAGTGCGTCGTTTGCGGGGACGAGGCGTTTGACGGGACCAAACTTTTTTTCGAAGGCAATACGTTCCGCGCTCAATGGCACAAGATCGTAGCCTTCATTGCGCGCGGCAATGCAGCGTCGGGCGACCTCATCGAGCGCTTCCGTGGCCCCATGATGGAGGGTGTTTGTGCTCGTGCCGGCCGTCCCCGCGATCCCCTCGCGCACGCGGCAGCGGCGCCCATCACGTGCGATCTCCCGGAAGTAGCGCGTCGTGCCGACGGTCCGTTCGAAGCGGTGCATTCCCAGGGAAGATACGAGGCGCGGTCGGCGACCGTCTATCGTGTTGTGCTAGTCGCCAACGCGATGACAGCGCCGCCGGACTTTCCCGAGTTTCCCTTTCCCGGTGGACCGTCGGAAGCGCCCGTAAATTCCCAAGTGGCGGCGACGCGAGAGGGTGCCGGCGCGGCCGCGGCGCCGCTTCCAACCGACCGCTGGCTCCAGGAGATTGCGGGGAGCCCGTCGGTGCGTGGAACTGCCGTCGGGCCTGGGGAGCCGCTCCTCCTGGTTGAACTGCGCACGTTCAACCAACCAAGCCTTCACGTAACCTTCGGGTACGTGCAAAGTGCACAGTTTCGCGCGCGCCCGTTGGATGGCGTCGGTAGCGACCCCGAACTTGCACACATTCCGGATTTTCTTACACTACTTGAGGCGCTCGCTCCGTTCGCGGCGGCAAAAAAGAAGAGCGCCGATCGGTCGGTGGCACTCCCGCCCGCAGTAGCCGGGCGCCTTCTTCCGGCGTTCGTTGCGACGGGGAAGACGGCGTTTCGCACCGTCCGCGGACGGGCAACGGCGCTCGCAGAGGTGCCGGTCGACGGTCGTCTCGCGCGGGGGCCCGAGGCGGAGGCGCGCCGCTTGTGGGTGCAGGATACACGTACGGGAAACCAGTCGCCGAGCGTCCGCGTGGTGCTCCGCGGCAAGGATCCTGAACTCCTTCCGACCGACCCACCCATGTACTATGCACCTACCGAAACGGGGGGGATCCTCGGAGTGGTGTCGGTCGGTGTCGGCGACGACTTTCGAACGTGGCTCCGCGGGCCGTCGCTTCCTCCCGAGGACGTCGCGCCGTTTGCCGAGCGCCTCGCTGCCCTGCGCCCAGACCTTCCGCTCCCTGTCGTTCCACGGATGGAGGCGACGACGACAAACGCCCGATTGGAGCTTCGTTTCGGTCTCCTTGAGAGCACCGCCGACCAGAAACGCATCGCACAAGCAAATGCACTTGCGCGAAAATTGGGGACGAACTTCGGGAGCCGCTCGTCCCCGCGGGTCGTTCGACCGTACGTGCTCTGGTCCGATGGAGAGCGCTACTTCGTCGACGGCGCCCCACGCAAGGATCTCCGAACACTGCGCTCCGGTGTTCTCCACATCCAGAAATTTGTCGACCCCGGAATTGCGATTGCGCGAGCCGCCTTGAAGGCGTGCGGCTTTGAAAGAAGTCCCTTTGAAGGGGGGGCCTATGGCCTCGTCGATGAGGCGGCCTGGTACCACTTCCTGACCGACGCGACGGAGCGCAATGCTCTCGCGGCGGCGGGATGGAACATCGTGTATGATGCATCTTTTGTCCCTCCTGCTGCCCGGAAGGCGGCGATCGTCGTCTCCCTCCGACCGACCGACGAGAGCGGGAAGTGGTTTGCGCCGCAGGTTCAGGTCGTCGTCGAACATGGTGCCGCCGGTGCCGCCGCAGACCCCCAGGCGCTCCTCGCCGCCCTGCGCGCTGCCTACCGAGCGTCTCGTGCGGGGCGCCCCCCTCGAGACCCGCGCGACGCGATTCCGGTCACGCTGCGCAGCGGACCGATCCTCGCCTTTGACGGCCCTGCAGTCGCGCTCCTGTTCTCGACGATGACCGAGCTTCTCGACGACGATACGTCGGAGGCCGAAAAGGCGCTTGCGCGGCAACGAGCTGCGGAAGAGTATTCATTGACTGATGATGGTTCGGTTGCGCTTCTTACGAATCATATCGCATTGAATTCCGTGCGCGCCGCCCTGCTTGCGGATGCCTTCGGAATCGCCGCTTCGCCGCTTGCCGCGCTACGCAAGCGCCTCTCCGAACTGTCCCAGGAAGAAGTGCTCCCTGCGGTTCCTGCGCTCCAGGCGACGCTCCGTGATTATCAATGCTTCGGTCAATCCTGGCTTCGACGCCGGATCGATGCCGGTTTTGGCGCGATTCTCGCCGACGGGATGGGCCTCGGAAAGACCGTCCAGACGATCGCAGCGCTCCTGGCGCGCCTCGCCCCCGCCGCCCGCGAAGGCGGCGACCGTCGCACGATGTTGGTTGTCTGTCCGACGAGCGTCGTCCCGGTCTGGAGCGCCGAGCTGGCCCGGTTTGCGCCATCGCTTGCCGTCGTCGACCACACCGGCGCCGACCGTCGCTATCGCCCGGAGGGGCAGGGGCCATTTCCCCACGCGGATGTTGTCGTCACGAGCTACGCCATCCTTGTTCGGGACCTAGACCTGCTCCAGCAAACGTCTTGGGACACGATCGTTTTTGACGAAGCTCAATTCCTCAAAAATCCAAAAACAAAGGTCCGAGAGGCCGCTTCCGAGCTCGTGGCTCATGCGAAAGTCGCGCTGACGGGGACGCCCGTCGAAAACCATCTCGGCGAGCTCTGGTCGCTCGTCGATCTCGTGTGTCCAGGGCTCCTTGGCGAAGCGTTTGCCTTTCAGCGCGTCTTCCGCGCCCCCATCGAAACCGGCACCGACCCGTCCCGACTCTTCGCCCTCCGTGCGCGCATCGCTCCGCTCGTCCTCCGTCGTGCCAAGGACCAGGTCCTCCGCGAGCTGCCGCCGAAGACGGAGGTCGACGTCCCTGTCGCCCTGGGAATTTCCCAGCGGGCGCTCTACGAAGGGGTCCGCCTCTCGATGGAGGCGCGCGTGCGGCAGACCCTCGAAGACCATGGGATTGGCGGCTCGTCGCTCGTCCTCTTCGACGCGCTCCTCAAGCTCCGCCAGTGCTGTTGCGACCCGACGCTGCTCCGGGCCGCCATTCCCGCGGCGGCCGACGTCACCGAGAGCGCAAAGCGGGAGGCGATCGTGAACGACGTCGTCGCCCTGGTCGCCGAGGGGCGATCGATCGTGCTCTTTTCCCAATTCGTCGGGTATCTGGATCTCCTCGCCGCCGATTTGAGCGCTTCTGAAATTCAGTTTGTACGACTCCAAGGAGATACGAAAGATCGCGCCTCCCCGGTCGCGGCGTTCCAGCGGAGCGACGTCCCGGTGATCTTGGTCAGCCTCCGGGCGGGCGGTACCGGATTGACGCTCACCGCCGCCGACACCGTGATTCACGCCGACCCCTGGTGGAATCCCGCCGTCGAAGATCAGGCGACCGATCGCGCCCACCGTATCGGTCAGGAGCGGCCGGTGCTCGTTCGTCGCTACCTTGTGCGCGATTCCATCGAGGAGAAACTCGTCGCCCTGCAGCGAAGGAAGCGGGGGCTCGCCGCGCTCGCCCTGGACGCGACGACGAGCGACGGCCCCGAGGCGGGCGGGCGAGGGGAGCTTTCCCTGTTCGACGTCGACGAGCTCCTTGCCCTCTTTGCGCGTTAGCTTTGCGGGTAAGTAGCAGAAAGTAATGTTTTATTCTCGAAGGCGCGGCCGCCTCGGTTGCGCGCGGCAATTTGCGGCGACTGCACGACAGCAACGACCCTATCCCGCTCGATTTGCGGTAGCCTCCCCCGGGCATGAGCTATCTGCAACCGGGGACCGTCTTCGCCAACGACTTTCGCATCGTCCGGCATCTCTCCGCCGGCGGAATGGGCTCTGTTTTCGTCGTTGAGCAGCTGTCCACCGGCAAAGAACGCGCATTGAAGGTGATGCATCGGGAACTCTCCGATGATCCCTCCCACCGGACGCGCTTCGAGAGCGAAGCCCGCATTTCTGCGTCGATCGAAAGCGATCACGTCGTAGAAGTGCTCGCTGCCGGCGTCGAAGCCGAATCGGGGATCCCGTGGCTCGTCATGGAGCTTCTTCGCGGCGAGACCCTCGAAGCCCACGTTCAGCAGCATGGCCCGATGGGCGTCGCGGCGGTGCGCGAGTGCGCCAAGCAGCTTCGTCATGTCCTTGAACAAGCCCACCTTATGGGGCTCGTCCATCGCGATCTCAAACCGGAGAATCTCTTCCTCGCGAGCGCAAAGCGACAGGACGTCCCCTTCACGCTCAAGGTGCTCGATTTCGGCATCGCGAAGTGGGCCCAAGAGGCGAAAAGTACGCTGAAGAACTCGCAAATGATCGGCTCGCCCCTCTGGATGGCACCCGAGCAGCTGCATACCGGTGCGATCATTTCCGCGGCGACCGACGTCTGGGCGCTCGGTTTGATCGCCTTCTTCCTCCTCACCGGAAAGCACTATTGGGCGACGGCCAACGCGGCGTCGCCGAGCATCACCGGGCTACTCCTTGAAGTTGCCGGAAACCCGATGCCCCCCGCCTCGCAGCGCGCCAGCCAATTTGCGCCCGATGTCGTTCTCCCGGACGGCTTCGACGCGTGGTTCGCGCAGACATCGAATCGGGAAATGTCGCAGCGCTTTGAGCATGCTGGCGGCTGCCTCGACGCGCTCGTCTCCCTCCTCTCCGACCGGGCCAGCTTGCCTCCGGCTGCTGGCGCCCTGCTCCCTCGCGGGGACGTCGTCGCCTTCGACACGGTCGCGATTTCCGGCTCGGAAGATCCGGAAATGCTTCTGCGAATCGCCCGTGTCTACGAGCTTCGCGACACCGATCGTCCCCGCGCTGCCCAGGCCTATCGCCGCGTGCTCGAACTCGCGCCGACCTCGGCGGAGGCCTACGACGCGCTGAGCCAGCTCCTCGAAGCGATGGGCGATTGGGCCGAGCTCGATGCGCTCCTGGTGCGCCAAGCTTCTGCGCTTCCGCTCCCCCCGGAAGCGCTCAGCCGCATTTGGCTGCGTATTGCCACGCTTCGCAGGGACCGCCGCCACGACGAAGCCGGCCACCTGCTCGCCCTCCGAAACGCCTTCGATGCAGACCCGCGCGACCGGGCGGCGACCGTTCGCATTGTCGAAGCGAGCCACGATCCGAGCGAAATCGAACAGTTTTTTTCAAAGGCGCGAGCCGCCGGCCAAGACGTCGCTTTCTTGGAAACGCTTGCTGGCGACGTTGCCGCTGCTCGTGGCGATCTGGCCGCGGCAGAAGCTGCCTATGCACGCGCGCTCGACGCCGATTCGGCCAAGTCTGCGAAGAGCGATCGCTCGGTGTTCGACAGCGCCCTCCGAGCCAAGTTCGCCCGTGCCGGAGCGGCGAGCGGCGTCGTCGGCCCGGAAGAGGTTCGCGTGCGCTGGGCGCGGGTCCTCGAAGGCGATCTCTTCCACGTTGGGGCGTGGGAGGGCATCGTTTCCGCCGCGGAAAAGATGGGCGATCCTGAGGATTTGGCGCTTGTGGTCGCGACTGCGCAAACGATCCTTGGGGAGGCCGCCGCCAGTCTTTCGTCCCGACCTGCGCCGACGATTCCCGCGACGAAAGCGCGCAGCCTTGAATTCGACGCCGCCCGCCTCGCCGCGATCGCCGAGCACTCGCTCGACAGCACTGCAGTGCAGCCGCTTCTTGTCGACGTTCCCGCCAGGGCTCCGCTCAAGAGTTTTGGATTTACCCTGAAAGAACTCGTCGATCCGATGACGAGTTCGCGCGCGCTTCTCCAGCGCGCGATGCCGATCTATCGCCAATTGACGGCCGCCGGAGTTGCTCTCGATTTGCCGTCGACCCCGCAGGTCTACTTTAAGGAAGGGGCCGAGGTCGGCTTTGTTCGCCTGTGGAGTGAGCCGGCGGCGATTGTGATCCAGGCCGGAATGGAAGGGTGGACCGCCGAAGAGATCACGTTTGCCGCCTACGAGCGCCTCACGGCGACGCGCGGTGAACTTTCGGCCTACGCCACCTTCCTCGCGGGGGAGCCGACCCGAGACGCCGGCGAAGTGGCATCCCGCTACCTGCACGCGGCGGAGCGCCTCTGCGCGCGCGTCGCTTTCCTCGCTACGCGGTCGCTTGCGGCGGCGCGAAAGGCGCTCGAAGCACGCCCCACAGCACTCTTGTCGGTCGATGTAGTCGTCGCCGATCTCGCGCTCTTCGTGGCCACAGGTGGCGCTTCACGCGCGCTCGCCGCGGCACGCGAAGCGGCGTAGGTCTTCGCCGGTCTGTCCCGCTTCCAGCTTTTTTCCGCGCCCGCAGCGCGGCCGCAAGAGCGTCGAAATAGTGCTCCATGGAAGGAGGGGTTCGCGATAGCCTCAATCGGTCGCGTCGATCCGTCAGCCTCGCCCGCGAGGGATTGGGGGGACCCGGCTAGGCAACCGTAAGCAATGCCGGACGCAGCAAACCTGCGTACGGCTGGAGGGGCAAAATTCCGATGATCTACGAGTCGTCCTACGAGGGGCTTCGCGACGCTTGCAGAAACTTCGACCTCCGCCGCGAGCGCCTCGCGAAAGGGGCGATTGAGCGCTGGCTGGAGCCGTCGGTGGGGCCCGGATTGTCGAGCGACAAGCTCCTTTCCCACATCATCGCGGATGCGATGTTGAGCCGCATGGACAAGCGGCTCGTAGAAGCGAAGAATATCTACTTAGAGAGCTTCGATATTCCGCAGATCGAGCTCTTCTATGCGATGACGAAGGGATACCCGCAGGTCCCGAAAGCGCATGACATTGCGAACCAGTACTTGATTCACGAACTCGCCCTGCATTCCAAAGCGACGTTCGTCGAAATTGGCATCGGTCGCGGCGTTCAGGTGAAGAACGTCGTCGAGGCGCTCGCGAAGAACCCGGGCAAATTGCGAGACTTGACGGTTCTCGCGATCGAGCCCGACAGTGCAAACATCGCGACATCGACGGCGCTTCTCGGCGAGCTCAAGGACTTGCCGTTCGCATTTCGCGTCATCACGAAGCAAGGGCTCCTCGAGACGTTCACGGAAACGGCCTACGCCGACCTCGCCGCTACCGCGGGCGACGTCGTCGTCATGAATTCCGCCTACACGATCCATCACACGGTGCATCCTCTTGGCGACGGTGCCCTCCGCACGCGTCTTTTCGCGGCCCTACGGCGCGCATTTGCACCGAAGCTCTTTACGCTCGTCGAGCCGAACGCAAACCACGACACCGAACACCTCGGATCACGCCTTAAGGCCTGCTTCGAACACTTCGGAACCGTGTTCGACTTGATCGATAAGTCGAGCCTCAGCCCGGAAGAGAAGTTCGTCATCAAGGAGAAATTCTTTGGTCGCGAGATTCGCGATATCTTCGGCACCAGCGACAACTACCGCTGCGAGCGCCACGAGACGCTCGACTCCTGGCTCTTGCGCCTCGTCAAGGCCGGTTGGGAACCGTACACGGAGCTGGGCCGCATCGACGTGACGCTGCCGACCTACTGCTCCGCTTCAATCGACGACGGTCTTGTGCGGCTTGGATATCGCGGTCTTCCCCTCCTCGCGGTTTTCGCGTATCGCGGAGATTCCTCCAACAACGGCCGCCCATGAACGAACAGAACGCCCCCCCAGATCAAATGCTGGTCCACGGGTCCCTGATGGTCGGGTTTGCGCAAGCGTGCGTAAACCTCAACATCGTAGCTGGTCGCGACGCGACGAACTTTATCAAGGGGCTCCAAATCAACGACTGGTATCCGCTCGCCCAGTGGGAGCGCCTCCAGGAGCTCGTCGTGCGCTCCTACGGAAACGTCGATCCGATCATGGTGAAGGTCGGCATCGCGATGATGACCGGATGGTATCATTACGGTCCCGGCAAAGAGGTCGTGCGCCGCGGCGCGAGCTTCCTCCATTACCAAACCGGTTCTGGCGGTTTCGCGAGCGTGGTCCGCGGTCCGGAACGTGTCGTTGGGTCTTTCGAACTTGAGCTGTTCGACAAGTCTCGAGGCAAGGCGATTGTTCACTCGACGACCCCCTTCAATCGCAAGATGGAATGCGGCGTCCTCATCGGTGGCATGCTCGCCCCGGGCGACATCGACTACGTCGACGTCCGCAACGACGAAGACTCCGATCACCTCGTCGTGGAGTTCCACTGATGTCGCAGCCAATCACCCTCGAAGACGTCCTCTCGAAGAACGAGACCGAGCTTCTCGCGCAGCTTTCCGAGAAGGAACTTGCCCGCCTTTATTGGAAGTTTCGCGGTCTTGCGAAGACCCTCGAACGCGACACCGCCTTCTGGAACTCGACCAACGAGAACCTGAAAGTTGCCTACGAGACGCTCGACGAAAAAGAGCGCGAACTCGCAGCCGCGTACCACATCATTCGCGACGACCTCGAAGTTGCTCAGAGTGTTCAGAACGCGTTGCTTCCGCGGATGTTCGCGACGATGGCCTCCGAGCTGGAACTCGGTGTCTACCATAAGCAGCTGACCGAGGTCGGCGGCGACTACTTCGACTACTTCCGCACCGCGTCGGACCGCTACGCCATCGGCGTATTCGACATTTCGGGGCACGGCGTCAGCTCGGCCCTCGTCATGGCCTACCTGAAGGCCCAGTTCATGACGATCATGGAGCGCCTCGAGAACCCGGCCGAGATCGTCGAATGGGTCAATCGTGCATCCTACGAATTTCTCCGCGAAGTTCGTAAGTATGCGACGGTAAACTTTGTGACCTTCGAAGAGTCGACGCTCCACTACGTCTGCGGCGGCGGCTACGGGCTCTTGCTCGGCGCCGACGGCCAGGAGCATATCTTCGAGAAAAAGAATCACTTCCTCGGCCTCCGCCAGAAGCCGTACCTTGAAGAGCAGCTGCCTTTCGTCGTCGGTGACCTGCTCGTCCTCTACACGGACGGCATGGTCGAAGCGCAGAACCTTGAAGGGAAGGACTACTCGGTGGCGCGTTTGAACGACGTTGTATGGCGCCACCGGACGCTCCCCACGGAGGAAATTGTGCGGCTTTGTGTGGAAGACTACCATTCCTTCCGCACCCAGGACTCCGACGACATCACGCTTCTCATCGCGAGGAAGACGGCATGAGTATCGAACCGTCGGCGCCCACTCCGCTCGACCAGCTAGACGAGCAGACTCTTTCGAAAACGCTCACGAAATTTCGCTTGAGCGTCGGCCCGCTTGATCACGTGACGGGCGACCTCGCCGGTCTCGTTGGCGAGCACGTCCTTCAGATTCTTGGGATGTTCTATCCAAAAAACATCGCAAAAAAGGCGAACGTTGTCGTCACTGAACTTGTGACGAACGTCTTCGAAAACATCTACGATCCGAAGTCGACGTTCGAGCTGGAACTTGAAGCAGCTTCGACGGGGCTGACAATCGTCGTCCGAAACGACGTCTCCGCCGAGCAGTATGCAAAGGTGCAGGCGCGCGTAAACCTCATTCGCGAAACTCCGGATTTGCGCGCGCTCGTCGCCTCGACGATTCGCGAGCGTCGTGCCCAGCGGCTCAAGGGGGGCCTCGGCCTCATGCGGCTTGCCCAGGAAAACAAATTCGCGATCGAAAGCGCCTATCTTGATGGGCGCATGACGGTGAAGGCGACCTACGCAACGGCGGTGCAGGGATGAAAATTCTCACGTTCGGCGAGATCATGGACGGGGGCGCGACCGTCTTCCATTCGGTCGCAACGGTGGACGACCATTCCCTGCGGCACCGCTTTGAAGGCGTGATTCGGGTCGACAACCCCTATCGCTCCCTAAAAGAACACATTGACGAATTGAACGCGAAGGTTCCCGGGTTGGGCATCGACGAAATCTTGATTGATTTTTCCGAGCTTCGCTTCTGCAACTCGAACGGTTTCTACGTCATCATGGACATCGTGGAGGCGCTCTACCTCAACGCGACCGAAGCGAAGGTCACCGTTCGCCGCCTTGACGACGACGATTGGCAGCGGGAAACACTCCCGATTTTGCTGAACGTCGACGATGAGTCGATCGGGCGGCGGACGAACTTCCAAAACGTCTGCGAGTAGTCGGTCCACCTCCGTCGAAGAGACGCCCCTCGCGCGAGCGGAGGGCGTTTTCGCGTTTGTTTCCCCCGCGGCCGCTGCCGCACCGCATCATGAATCGGCAACGTTCGGCGCAAAGGCTCCTCGTTTGTCCGGATGAAGAAATCCGCTTCCCGTCCCCGGCAACATGCCGGTAACCTCGGTCGCTTCCCCCGATGGCGTCGCGGAATGTCACCGCCGCTCCGGGGCGAAGCCACCTCCCGTCTCCGGCGCATCGCCGGAAACCCCGGAATCAGCCAGGAGTCGCCCTTGTCGTTCGTTCGTCTCCCCGAGTCGCCCATCCGCTGCAAAAACCTTGTCGGTGGCGCCTTCGTCGACGTTGTGACCAAAGACACGATCTCGGTAACCAGCCCCTGGACCGGCGCCGTGATCGGCGAGGTTCCGATGAGCCGTGCCGCGGATGTCGACACCGCGGTCGCCCTTGCAAAGAGGGCTTCGGTCGGCTGGGCGGCGACACCGCTCCGGGAGCGTTGTCAGGTCCTCTACCGCTTCCGGGACCTCGTACTCCGCGACCTCGAAATGCTCGCCCACCGGGCGGCCTCGGAGGCAGGAAAGACGGTCGCCGAGGCTCGCGCCGGCATCCTGAAGGGCGTTGAAGTGACCGAGTTCGCGACCGCCCTGCAGAACATTCCTGGTGGCGGTGTCATGGAGGTAAGTCGCGGAGTTTCATGTGAAATTCGCCGCAAACCCCTCGGCGTCGTCGCCGGCATCGTCCCCTTCAATTTCCCCGCGATGGTCCCGCTTTGGATGATTCCGAACGCCCTCGCGCTCGGGAATTCGTTTGTGCTCAAACCTTCCGAGAAGGTGCCGCTTACCGCGCAACTCCTTGGCGCCCTCCTCGCCGAGGCCGGCCTTCCGGAAGGGGTGTTTTCCCTCGTTAATGGCGGCGTCGAAGCGGTCGACACGATCCTCGATCACCCTGACATTCAGGCGGTCGGGTTCGTCGGCTCGACAGCCATCGCGCGCAAGGTTTACGAGCGCGGCAGCAAAGCCGGCAAGCGCGTGCTCGCTCTCGGTGGCGCGAAAAACCATCTGATCGTGACGCCGGACGCCGATGTCGACATGACCGCGCGCGCCGTGCTCGACTCCTTCACCGGCTGTGCGGGGCAGCGCTGTATGGCGGCGAGCGTGCT
The DNA here is from genome assembly GCA_020720045.1 of Sorangium cellulosum. Classification (GTDB taxonomy): domain Bacteria; phylum Myxococcota_A; class Polyangia; order Polyangiales; family Polyangiaceae; genus JAAFHJ01. The sequence continues at coordinate 17,005 of DYPH01000075.1, forward strand.
CCTCGCGGTCGGCGACATCGAGCCGGTGCTCGCGAAGGTTCAGGAACAGGCGAAAAACCTCGCGCTCGGCTCGGGGATGGGGGCGATCATCGATCGAGGCGCCCTCGCCCGCCTCGAAGCGGCCATCGGTCGCGCGGAGAGCGAAGGGGCGAAGCTCGTCGTCGACGGACGCGGCAAAAAACCAAGCGATTCTAGCTATTCAGGCGGCAACTGGCTCGGCGCGACGCTGCTTGACGGCGTCCGTCCGGACTCGGAAGCGGGCTGCCAGGAACTCTTCGGGCCGATCCTCGCGGTCGTCCGCGTGAAGAACGTGACCGAGGCGCTCCAGATCGAAAACGCCAACCGTTACGGGAACGCCTGCAGCGTCTTCACCACGAACGGCGCCGTCGCCGAGGCGGTCGCCGCCGGCGCGAAGGCGGCCATGATCGGCGTTAACGTTGGCGTCCCCGTGCCGCGTGAGCCATTCAGTTTCGGCGGCATGGGGGAGAGCAAATTCGGCCACGGCGACATCACCGGCCCGAGCTCCATCGACTTCTGGACCCACAACAAGAAGATCACCCGCAAGTGGGCGCCCCAGGACGACCAAAACTGGATGTCTTGACCCCGTCCTGCGGCGCCTAGGCGCCGCAATTTTCCGTTCTCAAATCGCTATCCCGCCGCGCCCCTGTGCGGCGCTCGGAAGGTCCGTCGGACCTTCTGTCCCGTTTTCGTTTCAGGAGGCTTGAGCCATCCATGTCGGAAAAGAAAAGCAGCGCCATTCGCCTTACGACGCATCCCGGTGTCATTTCGCACCCCATTCAATGGGGGAAGGAAGCAGCCAAGGATCGTGGGCCAATTATCGCCACGATGACCAACATCGGCGACCGCAACGCCATCGGCACCCACTCGGGCGCCTACTCGGTCTACCGCGCCCTCGCGATCGCCGGCAAAGCGCTCGATCCCGACCACAAAGCCGACCTTACCAACACGGCGCCCGCCGAGGCGATCGGCCCCCACGCCCAATGGTTTGATCCAAAGAAGATCGTCTCCCTCGATCCGTGGGGCGCGATGATCTCCGAAAAATTCGGCGATCTTCTGGCGAAGGGCGTCGACATCAAGCCGACGATCGCCGTCACCAAAGCTCACATCAATATGCCGGAGCTGAAGGACGCCATTACGGCGGGCCGCCTGATTCCGGACGGGGAAATCCTCAAGAAAAACGGCGACGTCACCGTGACCAAAGCGGCGATCGAGCCGGTCTGGTTCCTACCGGGGATCGCGGAACGCTTTGGTTGCTCGGAGGCCGAGCTTCGGCAGGTTCTCTTTCAACAAACCGGCGGCATGTTCCCCGAGCTCGTGACCCGTCACGACCTTGAGGTCTTCCTTCCTCCGATCGGCGGGCTGACGATTTATTTCTTCGGCGACGTCTCGAAGGTCGGAAACCGCGAGGTGCCGATCTCGATGCGAATCCATGATGAGTGCAACGGCTCCGACGTCTTCGGGTCCGACATTTGCACCTGTCGCCCCTACCTCACGCACGGCATTGAAATCTGCATTGAGAGTGCCCAAAAGGGGGGGACTGGCGTCATTGTTTACAACCGCAAGGAAGGTCGCGCGCTCGGCGAAGTGACCAAGTTCCTTGTGTATAACGCTCGCAAGCGCCAGGAGGGCGGCGACCGCGCGGACACCTACTTCCACCGAACGGAGTGCGTCGCTGGCGTCCAGGACATGCGCTTCCAGCAGCTCATGCCGGACGTGGTTCACTGGCTCGGCATCACGAAGATCGATCGTTTCGCGAGCATGAGCGACATGAAGTTCAATGCGCTCACACAGAGCGGGATTGAGGTCATGGAGCGGGTCGCAATCCCCGACGATCTCGTACCGCAGGACGCAAGCGTCGAGATGGAAGCGAAAAAGGCGGCCGGCTATTTCACGGCTGGCAAGGTCATGTCCAAAGAGGAGCTTGCCTCGGTGAAGGGGCGCGCCCTCGATGAGTGACGTCTCCTTCCTCCGAGACCCGGCGACGATCCGTGCACGATGCAAGTTCGTCTACGATCGCGCACTTCGCGGTGAAGATTCGTTTTTCACCGTCGATGAAGCGGCCCTCGACGGTATCGCCGCTCGTGTGGCTGATTTGACGGTCTCCCGCTTTCCCGATTTGAACGTTCCGATCCACGGTCGGATGCGCCACTTCGGCGAGCGTGCGAAGGAGGCCTACGAGGCGGTCGATCGCCACGGGCCGCTTGAGCGCGGCGCCGCGCTCATCGACCTTTGTGTCGTCAGTGTCCTTGTCGACGCGGGGGCAGGGGCCAGCTGGCGCTACAACGACCCGGTCCTCAAGACTGCCGTCGGCCGCAGCGAGGGGCTCGCGCTCGCCTCCCTCGACTGGGTCGCGAGCGGCGCTATCTCCTCGCAACAAACCCCCTACTCGGTCGATGCGAAGGGGCTTCAGTCGATTACCGTGGAAAGCTTCAAACAGGCTTTCCAGGTGACGGACGGGAACCCGATCGTAGGCGCGGAGGGGCGAGTCGGGCTCTTGCGGAGCCTCGGTGACGTCCTCGCGGAGCCGGCGCGAGCTGCCCGGTTCAACCCGAGCCGTCACCCAGGGGGCCTCGCTGGCCTCCTCGCGAGCCGTGGCGTCTTCGACGAATCCACCGGGCACACGCGGGTAACCGGGACCCAGGTTCTCTCTGCAATTCTTGAGGAATTCGGTGGGATCTGGCCGGGAAGGATCACGCTCGACGGGGAGAACCTTGGCGACGTGTGGGCGCTCCCCGGACTCGATGCGCCGGGGCCTCACGGCGACCTCGTCCCCTTCCACAAACTCTCCCAGTGGCTCGCGTATTCGCTCGTGGAGCCCCTCGAAGAAGCTGGAATTGATGTCGTCGAACTGGACGGATTGACGGGCCTGCCGGAGTATCGAAATGGTGGTCTTCTCGTCGATGGCGGCCTCTTCGCATTGAAGGACCCGACCGACGCTACCGTCGGCCACACCGTCGATTCGCCGTTCGTCGTTACGTGGCGCGCGCTCACCGTGCACGCCCTCGATCTCGTCGTCGCGAAGGTGCGCGCGCGACTCCAAAAGAGCGCCGCCGAGCTTCCGCTCCCGGCACTTCTCGAAGGCGGAACCTGGCTTGCCGGCCGTCAAATTGCTGCGGAAAAACGGGAAGGTGGCGGTCCGCCCCTGACCGTGATTTCCGACGGCACCGTCTTCTGAATGAACTGCAAACTACAGGTAATCCGTGCATCGTTCGCCGGTGCCGCCCTGCTCCGCTGAGGAAGTATTTATGACCCCGTCCGTCGTCGTCGTTGATCACCCGCTCGTCAAACACAAGCTCACGCTCATGCGCGCCAAGGAGACGAGCACCGCAAGCTTCCGTGCACTCCTCACGGAAATTTCGATGCTCCTCGCCTACGAGGCGTCCCGCGACATGAAGCTCGGGACGAAGACCGTTGAAACGCCGCTCGCAACCATCGAAGCGCCGACCCTCGAAGGCAAGAAAGTCGTACTTATTGCGATTTTGCGCGCCGGACTCGGCATCCTCGACGGCATGCTCGAATTGATGCCTTCCGCCCGCGTCGGGCACGTCGGCCTCTATCGGGATCCGAAGACGCTGCTCGCCGTCGAGTACTACTACAAGGTGCCGAGCGATCTCTCCGATCGCGATGTCCTCGTCTGCGACCCGATGCTCGCGACCGGCAACAGCGCCATCGCCGCCATCGAGCGCATCAAGCAGAGCCGACCGGGCAGCCTCAAGTTCATTTGCCTCCTCGCGTGCCCGGAAGGCATCAAGAACTTCCACGAGGCCCACCCGGACGTGCCGATCGTGACCGCCGCCATCGACGAACGCCTCAACGAGCACGGCTACATCGTCCCCGGCCTCGGCGATGCCGGCGACCGCCTCTTCGGGACGAAGTAAGTCCCGCTCCCGCCCTTCCACGCCACTTCGCAAAGAGCCTCGCTGTCCGGCGGGGCTTTTTATTTTGTGCATATTTCTGCCCATAAAAGTACGCATGTATTATTTCGGCGTACAATGCAGCCTCAGACGCTCCCCGTTCCTGCCATTGTTCCATCCACAATTGCGAACGCGGACGACCTTGAAGCGGAGCTCGAACGCCTTATACGCCTGTTGAGGCGCATGGAATTCGCGCTTTCTGCGCTATCCTCGGACCTCGGCGAACTCTTGACGGTGGAGCGCATTATCCACAGACGCTTCGGGCCGACGCTTCGGCACGAGCTCGCGGACGAATATCGGGGAAATCAAGCCCGTATTCTTCGCGCCCTCGCGGCCGACATTGACGCGCCTCACCTTGCCCCGCGCCCCGCGCCGGGCAAGAAGGTGATCTCCGAAGAGCAGCTCGTGCGCTCCGTTGCGGGGATCGCGAGGAACTTGAAATTGCAGGGGGAAATTGCTCTCGCCCAGCTTCCGCCCCCCTTTGGCCAGATCGACGTCTCGTGGCTTCCGGGCTAACTCAGCTCCGAAGAGCCAGGAGTCCCGCCACGAGGCTCAGGGCGACCGCGCCGCCAAGGAGCGCGAAGAGAAGGCGGTCGAGCCACCGGGGGAATGCTTCGCGGCTGGGGCGGAAGGGGCCAGGCGGCGTCTGCTCGAAACTCTTGGAAATCACAAGGGAAGGGGACGAAAGCGGCGCAAGCGCTGCGCCCGGTTCGATACGGACCGTTGGCCGCAGCTGCGGCTTTGCCGGCATCGGGAGCCCTGCTGCACGCGCCGCATGTTCGAGGGCGCGCCGCATCTCGCGAGCGCTCGAAAACCGGTCTTTTGCAGCAAATGCGAGGGCGCGGTCGAGGACAGCCAAGAACGCCGCCGGACCGGGGACGTTCAATGCCGCAAGCGGGAGCATCGGTTCGCGCGCCTCCAAGACGACGTCGACGATGGAGCCCGTTCGAAGGGAACGCCCGGCAAGCGCCGACGCGATCGCAAGTGCGACCGCAAAAATATCGGCCTCTGGACCTGCTTCCGTCATCCCGAGCGCCTGTTCCGGCGCCATGTACGCGGGCGTCCCGAGGGGGACCCCTTCCGCGGTTGTGCGCAGTCCGCTCGCGGGGCGGGTCAGTCGTGCCAGGCCAAAATCGAGGAGATGGACGTTCCCGTCGTCGCCAATAATGACGTTTGAAGGCTTGATATCTCGATGGACAATCCCATTCTCATGGGTGCTTTGAAGAATGTCCAGAAGCGCATCGAGTACGCGCCACGCCTCGAAGGTGGTGAGCGCATTCGCCTCTAGGTGGGCTTTGAGAGATTGCCCACGAATGAACGGAAAGATTGCATAGGGCCGCCCTGACGCCGTCCGTCCCCAGTCGATGCAAGGCGGGATCGACGGATGCGCGAGCGCGTGTACAACATCAATTTCTCTTGCAAATCTCTGGAGGCACTCTTCGTCGACGGCCAGTTCCGCGTGGAGGACTTTCGCCACGATGGGGAACGGGTCTCCGCCGGAACCGCCCACTTGAAACACTGTTGCCGTTGCGCCACGACCAATTTCGCCGCCGAGCGGACGGACGATCCCGCGGAGTACAATCGTGTCTCGTTCGCGTGAAACTTGTGCCGATCCGTCGTGATTGCCGACGATTGCGTGCGTCTTCTTTCGCATTTCTGACGGGCGCGCGCCATCCGGTCCTTGCGCGACCTGTCCGTTCGCCGGGGGCGGCCAAGCGCGGGGGGACCGTGTGTCGGGGAGCGTCGGGAACGACTCGCGTGCGGGGGGCGACGGACGGGAACCGAGGGCGTTGGGCACGACTCGACCATAGCCGTCACAGCTGATTATTTGGAACGAATATTTCCCGGCGCTGCGCAAAATAGTCAGGCTCGATATTAAATTCGCTGCGCCGGCTCGGCCGTCGCGATAGCGTACTCGAGTGCACAAGCTGCCGCTCTGGGGGTCGCAATGACGGTCCGCTCCGATTCCCGCCCGAGTTCCCGAGCTGGGAAGCACGGTCGTCGCGGCGTTTCTGAGTCGCGGCCGGCGCCGAGCGTGCTGTTGGCCGGCTCGACGCTGCTCGGGCGGTTTGATGTCGTCGCCCACGTCGCCTCAGGTGGCATGGGGGACGTCTACCGCGGCGTCGATCGCGGTACCGGCGAGACGGTTGCTATCAAAGTCTGTTCCGCGGCCGATGATCCCGATTTTGTTCGCCGATTCTTACGGGAGGGGCGCCTGCTTTCCGAGCTGAGTCATCCCCGCGTCGTCGGCCTTCGGGGCCGAGGAGCGTTGCCCGACGAGACGCCCTTCTACGTGATGGAGTACGTCGCCGCACCGACGCTCGCCGAGATGCTCGTCGTCCTCGAAACGGTCCCGTATCGCGCGGCCGTCGCCATCGCCATTGGCATCCTGGAGGGGCTCGTCGCACTGCATATTCGCGGCATTTTTCACCGCGATATCACGCCGAAAAATATCGCCGTCGACCCGGAAACATTGGCCGTAAAGGTCCTCGACTTGGGCCTCGCGAAGGAAGCGGTCGACTACGGGCCGCCGCTGACGAAGAAAGGGACCTACGTCGGCACCCCCGGCTACATGGCCCCCGAGCAGGCGCTCGGCCACGCCGACGCACGGTCCGACCTCTACGCGGTAGGTACGCTTCTTTATCAAATGATTCGCGGGAGACGGCCGTTCGCCGAGCGAGGCGTCCGCGAAACAGCGGCGCGCATCTCGACGGACGCCCCGCGACTCGAAGCTCCTTCCACGCAGCCACGTGTTCCCGATGCGCTGGCCGATGCCGTCGCTGCAGCCATTGACCGATTTCCGGATGCGCGCCCCGAAAACTCGACAACATTTATCGTGAAGTTGGCACGTGCCGTCCCGAATTGGCAAATGTCGCGCGCCGAGATTCGCCAATGGTCGCGGGCGCTCTTTGAGACGCCCCCGGAGAGCGTCGATGAACGGACGGCCCCCGGTCTCGGTGCGATGGCGGCCCAAAACCCCCGTGGTCGGTGGCTCGTCGGCGTGCGGCGACCGACCGGCATCGACGAACAAGCGGCGCGCCGCGTTCACGCGCTCTTTGAAGAGCCGCGCGGCTTTCGCCACCTCCCGCCGGACATCGTCCTCGTTGAGGCGGTTGCCTCCCGGCTTGACGAATTTCTCCACCGCCTGGTCGACCTCGGACCGAGCATCCAAGTCGCCTGTGAGCCGTTGCTCGGTCGTGCAAACCGCACAAAAGGTTACGGAAAAGCACTTGGTGTCGCCGAGGACGGCCTCTCCCCTGAGGCGGTAACGGTGCTCGCCGACCTCTTCCGTGATGACGGAATCTGAGGTATTCAGGTTATTTGCGTCGGTACGTCGTGTATTCTTGGAGTGTGCTCTTCCCCCTTTCGACGAGGCGACTTGCTCATGCACCCTGAACGCAAAGCTTTGGACCTCCATTCGCTCGGCGAAAATGTGGCCGCCGAGTCTCTTCAGACGCAGACCCGGCGTATCGCCGACCGCATCGAAGAAACCCAGCCGGCCGTTCGTCGAGGACGGGGGCGTCCTCCTGGCTCAAAGAACAAGAAGACCTTGGCCCGTGAAGAGGCGGCACGTCGCATGGAATCGGGCGTAGTGAGCGTGTCGCCGACGGTGGAAGTGCCTGAACGGGCCCTCGACTGGAGCGAACACCGCGGACGCTGGGATCGCTCGCTCTCCCCCCACGAGCGTCGCGAAGAGCAGCGCCGCCGGCTGCTGGACGTGGCCCACGCGATCCTTCGAAAGAGCGGTTTTGAGGCGGTCACCGTCGATGCCGTCACCGAGGCGGCCGAGGTCGGTCGCCAGTCGTTTTACGCCCACTTTGATGGCCGCGCGGAACTGCTCCTCGCGCTTCACCACGAGCTCGCGCGCACGCTTTTTGCCGGTTTCGACCTCGCTGTCCGTGGCGGGCGCGGCTCCAACGAGGTCGTCTTTGCGGCGCTCGACCAGGTTATCGCCTTCGTTCGCACCGACCGCGACCGCGCCTGCTTCGTCCTCCGCGATGCGCCCCGCCTCGGCCAGCGCCACCATGCAGTTCTTCGTCCGCTGTTTGATGCCCTCGCGTCGATGCTCGTTCTCGGCAGCCTCCAGTCGCGGCTCCTCGACGACTTCACGTCTCACCTCCTGATTGGCGGCTTCCGCACCCGCGTGGAAGCGCTCTTCGAGAGCACCTCCCTCGCCGACGCCGAACGTCTCGTTCCCGCCTTCCGCCTGCTGATCGAGCGCCTCGAAGCGCGCTAGATCGCCGCTTTCTCGATCGATCCGCGTTGCCCGCGGTAGCGTGCGCCATGGCGTTCCGCCGGCTCGCTTCTTCTGTGCATTCTGCAATCTTCTCCGTGCTCCTCGCGTTCGCCGTGTTCGCGGTTGCGGGCGGTCTGGGGGCCGCTCCGGCGCCTGTCGTGGCACCGTCGCCAAGCGCCCCGGCCCCCTCGGCGAGAGTCGCCCCCGTCGCGTCGGGCGGGCGAACGCTCGCAGCGCCGGCGGCCAGCGCGGCGTTTCCGTCAACCTCCGCGGCGTCTCCCGCGTCGCGCGTCGTCTATCTTGGTGTGTATCTCCATGATATTACGAAGGTTTCGCTCCAGGACGGCACCGTCGACGTCGACGCCGAAGTGTGGGTGAAGTGGCGCGGGGACTTCGACCCGGAGCGGGTGGTCCTGGCGAACGGCGGGCGTGTCAACCGGACGAAAGTCCGCGAAGAGGCCGATGGCGATTGGCATGCGGTCACATGGCGGATCCGCGGGCCGCTGCGTGGCGAATTTCCCCTCGGCGAATTCCCGTTTGATCGTCAGAAGATCGCCCTCGAATTCAGTCTGCCGACCGGCGATGGCATCCTCGAACCCGACTTCGCCGCCAGCACCGTCGAGGAGCACTTCTCGATCACGGGATGGGTGTATGACGCACGCTTTGTTCCGCGCGTAGAGACCCGCCAGTTCGCGTCTGATCTTGGACGTGTCCGCGAGGAAGGGCGCGCGACCGACGTCCGCCTTGTCGCTTCGATGTGCCGCTCACCCGCCCGGCGGCACCGGCGGCGGCCCGGCTTCTCGGGCCCTTCCTGCTGCTCGTGTTGCTCCTGCTTGGTGGCTTCTGGCTCGGGGAAGAGCACCTCACGGCGCGCGTTCTACTTCTTGGATTTGCGTCGCTTTTGTCGATTGGTTACGCCAGCCAAGCGGCATCATCCCTCCCGGCGATCCATGAAGTCACCGTCCTTGATCGGCTCGCTTGGGTCGCCTACGCGCTCGTGATCGTCGCGGCGGCGCTTACGTTCGTCATCGCCTTTCTTGCGCGACGCGATCGCATGCATGTTGCACGTGATGTGGGGGTTGGGGGCGCCTCGCCCTCGGCTCGACGGCCGTATTCGCGGCGCTCCTCGTGCTGCGTCCGGTCCTTGTGCGTCCGACGCAAGCGACCTCTGCGCCGCCGGCGCCCACCCTCTCCAATGCGACGCCAACGTTCCCAACGTCGCGTTCGACCCTCCACCTCGGCACGACGCTGCCACTCGCCGCGATTCCATCGACCCTCGCGGCTCAATGGGCCTTTCGGTCACTTGCGCCGGTCGGTCATAGCGAGGTCGAACCCATTTACGTTGAGGAGATTCCTTCCGTCCGGAGCGGCGCTCTTCGGCTCGTCCCGGGCGGCGGCCTCGATGTGACCTGGCGCCTTCGTGCCGACGCGCGCTGGTCCGATGGCGAGCCGATCACCGCCGAGGACATCGTGTTTCGTGGGCAGCTGCTCCCGATGGTAGGCGCCCGTCTCGAAGTGATTTCGCCCCGCGAGGTTGTGGTTCACTACGACGAACGCCTCGCTGAAGCGTTAGAACCTCCTGAAGTTCTTCCAAAACATACCTTCAAACGTTTTGTCGACGACGCCGGCGGTCTTGATGCTGCCACCGCCTCGAAGGAGGCACGCGAGAAGCTGCGCGCGGCGATTTTTGCCCAGCGCTCCCAGGAGCCGACCCCGGGTCTTGGCCCCTATCGCATCGTTTCCTTTTCGCCGCGCGCCTCCCTGGTGGCAGAAGCAAATCCCTTCTGGCCGGGAAAAAGCCGGCAATTTCTCGGATTGAACTCACGCGCTACGCAAACAGTCACGACCTTCGTGAAGCTTTCGCGGCGCGGAATGTGGATTTGACAACGGCGAATTCCATCGCCCCGGATGACGCGGAAGCGCTCCTCCGCGACCAGCCAGATGCCGTTACGATTCGCCCCTCGGCGCGCCTCCTTGAGCTCTTTGTAGACCGCCGCGTGCCGCTCTTCGCAACCGCCGAGGGGCGCGCCGCGGTGTCGGCAGCCCTCGACCGCGCCCGCGTCGTCGCGAAAATCTATCCGCGGGGGGGCGCCGTTGCCGGCAGCCCGATCGTCGGACTCCCCGCCAAGGAACCAGTGTATGATGCATCGATCCTGCGCAGGTACCTCGCACAGCACCCGCTGGGCGGAGGGCCCGCCAGGGAAATTGCTGGGGGCGGTGGCGCGAGAGACGGCGGGCCCGCTTCGACAGGCCCTGTTCCCGTCTATTGCGAGGCCGCTTCGGAGACCGACTGCCTCATCCTCGCCTATGTGGTCGAAGACCTGATTGCCGCCGGCCTCCCGGCGATCCTGAAGCCGACCGCCGGCGCGAGCGATCTCGCGAAGACGGCCCACGGGGGCATCGTCGGACTCGCAACAAATGCCGAACGCGCTTCCGTGCTGGCCCACTTCGACGTTCCGGTCGTTGGCGGCCTTTACAATGCCGATGCCCGCCACGATGGCTTCGACGACCAGACCGCTGCCCTTTGGCAACGCTACCAACGGGCCCTCTATCCAGAGCGCCATGAACAGTATCGCGAGCGGATCTTCGAGCGCCACGCGGCGCTGTTGCCGACGATTCCGCTCGTTTTTCCAAACCAACGCATCGTCGCGGCGCCAGCGCTTCGTGGTTGGGGCGGTCCGCCGGAGCGCTTTGGCTACCTCGCCGAGGATTACTTCTTCGAGTGACTTCGCTCAGGCGACCGGAGCCGTGAGTCCCGTCTTCACGGCGATCTTCGTGGCGCCGGTCAGCACCTTGTGAATCGGGCACTTTTCGGCGATTCCGAGAAGAAATGCGCGCTGTTCCGGCGTTAGGTCTCCATCGAGGGTGACCGTTCGTGAAAGGTGGAGCGTCCCCGCTTCTGTCTCGCCAGCGACCGCCACATGAATCCGCGTGACGGGGATTTGCTTGCGACGAGCGACCATATCGATGGTGATCGACGTGCAGGCGGCGAGCGCGGTGTAGAGCAGCTCGTGGGGATCGGGGCCGAGATCGCCTCCGCCCGCCTTTGCGTCGACGTCGAGCGTGATTTGGTGGGGGCCGACGGAGGCCACGGAGCGCTACGGATCGGGATGGTTTTCCACGGAAGCAGCGCGGGACATGGCCTGGCACCATGCCACGAATTCCGCCAAAGCGAAGGTGGGCACGGTAGGATAGAGCGAGTGACGTTCCGCTTTCCGCTCCCACCGCTCTTCCCGGCGACGCTTGTCCATCGCCGGGACCGCTTTTTTGCCGACGCCGAGCTCGACACCGGCGAACGGGTCGTTGCCCATTGCGTGAACACGGGGCGGATGGAGGGGCTGACGAAGCCGGGGCGACGGATTTGGCTTTCGAAGCCGCCGCCGAGGGTCCCTCCACGGAAGCTCGCATATACCTGGGAATTGATAGAACTTTCGAGTGGCATCATCGGCACGAACACGGCGATGCCGAACGCCTTCGTCGGCGCCGTCCTGGCCGCGGGGTTGTTGCCTGGCCTGCCCCACGCGAAGTGCACCCCCGAGGCGCCGCTCGGCATTCTCCGGAACAGCCGCTCGTCGCGGAGCGACTTTCTCCTCGAAACCGTGGAAGGTACACGCATCTGGGTCGAGGTGAAGAACAACCACCTCGTGTATCCGGATGGATTTGCTTACTTTCCGGATAGCGTCAGCGAGCGCGCGACCGAGCATTTGGAAGCGCTCGCAACGAAGGTCGCCGCTGGCGATCGTGCCGTCGTCGTTTTTCTCGTCCAACGAGGGGACGCCACCGGCGTTCGCCCGAGCGACGTCCACGATCCCGCATTTGCCGCGGCGGCCCGACGCGTTGCCGCGCTCGGCGTTGAATTTCGTGCGCTCGCCGCCGTCCCCGAAGTCCCCAGCGCCCCCGTCGCAGCGGCTCATTTGCGCCTGATCGGCGAAATTCCCGTCGATCTCGCCCCCTATCCAACCGCACCGGTGGAGGCCTTTCGAACGTTGCTCCGTGCGGAAGCACCGGCGTGGGTGCGCGGTGCCCGCAAACGTGAAGACAGTGGCGACGCCGACGGACGGCGCGCAGCCCGATCGCCGAAACGGCCAAAGAGTACGTGAATGGAACCGGCAACCATCGTCTGGGAGGCTGAGGCTGGCGCGTGCGTCACCGAGGCGGATTTTCGTGCCGCCGTCGCCGGCCGCCTCGGCGCTGGAGCCTCGCCGACCGCTTCCAAGGAGCGGGTGTTTCGCGTTCAAGCGCGGAAACTCGCCGACGGGCAATGGCTTGTTTTCATTCGTGAAGGGGCCGCGGAGCGCCGTCAGCAAGGGGAGTGCGAGGCGGCCTTTTCGTCGGCCGCGCTCGCCGTCGCGGTCGCCATCGACCCGCTCCACGCCGACGTCCGTCCTGCCCCACCCAAGGACCCGCCAAGCGGGACTCCAGCGCCACCTCCAGCAAACGACGTTCTTCCACAACCGACCGAGGAAACGCCGCCGCCGGCCGCGGTGACCGTGCCCGTCCCGGCATCGCCATCCCGCGTCCCCGTGAAGCCTGGTCCGTTGTCGCCGCGCTACGGTTTCGATCGCCTTTATGGCGTCGTCGAGGTCGGCGGTGGCCTCGCGCTCGGCCGTACCCCACGACCGGCGCCGGTCGCCACGGTCGCCGTCGGCGTCGTGCTCCCGGAAGACTGCGGCGCGCGGTCCTGCCTGCCGAAGGGGCGCCTTTTGCTCGACTTCGGCTACCTCGGGACGACCGACGTACCGGCGACCAGCGGCGTCGCCGTCGCCGTAACCGGCTACGAGATCGGACTGAGCGGTCGCTTCGGGCTCGTTCGTAAACCCTCTTTTTCTTTCGGTGTATCGGGCAAGTTTGCCATCTTTGCGAGCGCGGCAGCCGGGCGCGACGTGGCCGACGCTCGTCGCGCGGCAGCCATCGGTGCCTACGTCGGCGGAGGCGCCTTCGTCGCCGTTCCCGTCGGGCGCCGTTGGGAGTTTTCTGGGGAGGTCCTCGGTGGCGGGCCCCTTCGCCGCACCGTCGCGGCCCTTGGTGGGGGGACCGGCCCGCTCGTGCTCTGGACGAGTGGCCCTCTCGTTGCGGGCGCGACCGCCAACGTGAGCTTTTCGTTCCGCTAGCCTTCCTTTTCGTGACGGATTCGGCGCCGCCTGCACCAATGGAGGGAATCGCCGCCCCCATGCCTTCTTTTCGCGCCCCCGCATCCGTGCTTGCCGGTTCGTCGCTGCCTTCCGGCGGACGCGCACCCGATGATGGGCAAAAACAGGAGTTTTCGCGCATTTTTGCCGAAAATCTCGGGTGGGCGTGGTCGCTCGTTCGGCGTCTTGGCGTCGCCGACCGCGACGTGGAAGATGTCACCCACGACGCGTTCGTCGCCGTGCATCGCCACCTTGAGCGCTACGATCGCACCCGTCCGCTCCGCCCGTGGCTCTACGCCTTCGTGGTGCATGCGGCACTCGCCCAGAAGCGACGCGCCCACGTGCGTCACGAGCGCCTCGCAGCGACGGACGGGGATGACGCCGAGGGGGCCTGCGAAGCGCCGAGCCCCGAGTCTCAGTCGGCGCAGAAGCAGGCGATCGCCGCCGCTCTCGCGCTCCTGGACCGCCTCCCCGACGAACGACGCGCCGTGTTCGTCCTTGTTGAACTGGAGGGGCTCAGCGTGCCGGATGTTGCCGAGTGCCTTGAAATTCCTCTGAATACTGCCTATTCACGCCTCCGACTCGCCCGCGAAGACATCCGCAATTCGCGGGAGCGCGCCTCCGTCCCGAATCGCCCCCTCGCCACGGAGTTCCCATGAACGACGCCCCCGATCCCTTCGACGCCCTCCGCGGCGATCTCGGCCCCTCCGACGCCGCCCGTGCGCGCCTGGAAGCGCGCCTTTCGGCGACGCTCGGCGTTCCGCTCGCGGGGGGGCTCGCCACCACAACGGCAAACGCCGCCGCAACGGCAACGAAGGGCGCACTACTGGCCAAGTGGGTCGTGCCGTTTGCCACCGTCGCTCTGCTCGGAGGCGGGGTGGCCGCGTACCGGGCGCGGCAAGAAGTCGGTCCTCGCCCGCTAGTGCGGATCGAGGAACAAGTGCTCGTGCGACCGACCGAACCGACGCGCGCCCTTGCCTTCGCGGCCGTCTCGTCACCGCCTGCGGAAATGCAGAAGCCGGCCGGCGAACCTGGATTTGTGCAGGCACCGGTCGGTCCCAGCGTGCCGGCGAGCGCGCCCCCTGCGGCCTCTCTGAACGCTGGAAAGTCTTTGAACTCACTGCAAAATACTTCAGAGAAGGCGAGGGCCATTCCGGCGGAGGAGCGGGAGATCGTCGAGCGTGCGCAAGCGGCGGTCCGCCGCGGGGACGGCGCCGAAGCGATGGTGCTCCTCGATAGCCATGCACGGCTCTACCCGGCTGGCGCCCACAGCGAGGAGCGGGAGGCGCTCGCCATCCACGCGCTCCGCCTCCAGGGGAAAACCGCCGCCGCCGACGCCCGCGCCACGCGATTTTTCGCGCGGTACCCGAACAGCCTCTACAGCGCGAACCTCCGGACGCCCTGACCGCTAGACCGCCCGTGGGTTGCATCGATCCGCCGCGTTGACGGCGGATCCAACT
>DYPH01000208.1 GCA_020720045.1 Sorangium cellulosum
CGAACGCTCCGCGAGAGACAGGTGCCCGCTCAGGGGCACCCGTGACGGCCTCTAGCCGCGTTTCACTTGCTGTCTTGGGCAGTTTCACGCGTGTACTTTCCACGCTATGCGGTGAGTGCCCCTTTCACGTGGCCGGTTGTTGCCACTCGCCTCCCGCCTACGATCTCGCCGACGTCGCGCGCGTCGTCCAGGCGGAGGGGGGCTTGGAATTTCTCCTTCATGCCGTAGCTTCCGGCGCCATCGTCGCCGAGAGCGGCGTCCATCCGCGCGCGTTGAAGCTCGCCACACACAAACGTCGTATTGTGCAAGGGACTGTTCAAAAAGGGCGCGCACTTGCTTGCTCGCAACTTTCCGACGCCGGATGTACGCTCGATCCAAGTTTTCGCCCGGCAACGTGCAATTACTACGTCTGCGCGGCGGGCCTACGCGACGAGCAGGCACCCGAGGACCCGGCGATGGCCCACGCGGTTCTTCGCGAATGGTGGACGCGTATCAATGGGGCCTTTGATGCGGAATTTCCGTCACTCCCAAACGGCTGGTGGACCGATTCTAGCGAGCTGCTTGCGCTCGCCGCATTCCTCGACGACTACGAATGCCGGGCGGGACTCGCAAGAACTGACGCCCAAAACTCTGTGTAACCCGCAACCATTTGTCGCTGGGAGAAGTGCGCTTCGACCCGTGCACGGGCCCGTTCGCCGCGGGCCGCCCAAGTAGCGGGGGACCGTAGAAATGCGGCGACCGCATCGACGAGGGCAGTCGGGTTCGGGACGAGCACGCCACCGCCGTCTTCGCCAATCACCTCGTCGACGCCGCCGCCGGAAATGCCGAGTACGGGGCGGCCAGAGGCCATCGCTTCGGCAACGGCAAGGCCAAACGGTTCGCGATCCGAGCAGGAAAAAACCGCATGGGCGCGCGCCAGCACCTCGCGTGTATCATGCACGTGTCCGAGGAACTCGACCGGCGCGCGGAGCTCGACGGCGAGAGCGCGAAGACGCCCCTCCTCGGGGCCGGTCCCCGCGAGGAGCAAGCGCGGCTTTTGTGAAGCAAATTCGGCTATCTTGCCAACAGCCGCAACGGCGCGAATCGCGAGGTCGACGCGTTTCCACGCCTCCAGGCGGCACGTCATCGCGAACGTCGCCGGATGGTCGTCGTCGAGTGGCGCGGGCGGAAGCTCATGGAAGCGCTCCGTAGACACGCCGTTAGGGACCGTCACCAGGCGCGTGCCACCATGAGGGACGTGAGCCTCCAAGTAGTCGTGAATGTAGGATGAAATGCAGGCAACGGCGTCCGTCGATCGAAGGGCCGCTCGTGAAAACGGCGCGCTCGTCGCCGCCTCCCAATGGTTGATGTGATGCTCGGTCCGGACGTGACGAAGCCCGGCATGCGACGCCGCCCGCGCACCGAGGAGGTGCGATTGGAAGGTGTGCGTATGCATCATGCACGCATCATAACGTCGGGCTACGTCGACCAACCACCGGCGTTCCGACGGGAGAAACGTGTTGCCCAGGAAGGCGATCCCTCCGAGGGCGCGGACGGGGCGAGCTTCGACGATCGCTCCCGATTTTTCCAAGAATGCAACCAGTTCCGACGATGAAGTCTGGACGGCGATCACATGGCGAAAAGCCTGCTGCGGGGCGGTTGCGAGGTCGACAACGAGCCGCTCCGCACCGCCAATTGCAGCGCCGACAAGCAGGTGGACAATCGTCGCTGGGGCCGGCGTCGGCGGGGGGACGGTCGCAATCACGGGGCGCGGTCTACAGCGGTAGCGGCGCTCCCGGCTATCGGTTAAACGCGACCGCTATGGTCGCCCGCCCTTCGGATCTCCCTGGTGCCCCCCTTCGCGTCCTTTTCGTGAACGATACCGCGAGGAACGGTGGGCCAGGCCGCGCTCTGTACTCAATTCTCAAGTTCGTCGATCGGCAAGCGATCCGTCGCACCTTGATGCTGCCCCGCCCCGGCGTCATCAGTGAGATGTTTGACGCCGCCGGTCTGGTCGACGAAATCGTCTTTGAGCCGAACCTCATCGAAAATGCCTTCGAGCCGTGGGATCGCGCCGTTTCGCGCGAAGATCTCGAAGCGCCACGATGGCTTAAGGGCGTTCGACTGGCCGGAAACATCGGTCGAGCGACCTACGGTTTCGGGAAGCTTGTAAAATACATCCGACAGTCACGCTTCGATCTCATTTATTGCAACGGCACAAACGCCTGTTTCGCGGGGGCGGCCCTGGCCAAGGCGAGCGGAGTACCTGCCCTCTGGCACGTGCACTATACATCGGTACCGAAGGCGGTCGAACTCCTCCACGACCGTCTCGCCGCGCTTCCGGCGGTCGGCGGAATCGTCTGCGTGTCGAAGCCGGCGGCGGCGCTCTTCCCGCAGCTCAGCGCAAAAACCGAGGTTATCCATAACCTTCTCGACACCGACGAGTATGCCCGCCACGCCGTGAAGCCGGTCCTTCGCGAGGAACTCGGCGTCGGCAGCGACGTCGTCATCTTCGGCAGTCACGGACGCGTCCTCCCGCGGAAGGGCTACGTCGAATTCATCCACGGCGCGGAGCGGGCCCTCGCAGAACTCACTGAAGACGAAAGGGAAAAGGTGCGTTTCGTCGTCGTCGGAGACACTCCGGAAGACCTCCGCCCCGACCATCTCGCCGAATGCCGCACGCTCGTCGCCGCACGAGGACTTGGAAAGCATGTTCATTTCCTCGGGTTCCGCGCCGACGTCCGCCCCTACCTCGCCGACTTTGACGTGACGGTTGTGCCCAGCGTCTACCCGGACCCGCTCCCGCTTTCGGTCATCGAGGGGATGGCCATGGCGACTCCTGTGATTGCCTTCGACGTCGGCGGTGTCGCCGAAATGCTCGCCGACGGAGAAACGGGTGTGCTCGTCCCTGGAACGCCGCCGGATGTCCCCGCCCTCGCGCGCGAAATGGTCCGCTACCTGCGCGACCCGGGCCTTCGCCAGAAGCAGGGAGTACGCGCACGTGCTCGTATCCTTGAGCGTTTTGGGCCCCAACAGGCAAAGGCCTTCGAGGCGGCGATGTTCCGAGCGGCCAACAAGCCGTTCCCGCGAGAGGTATGATCATGGACGAACTCTCGGGTGAGAAAACGGCGTTTCGCCGGTTTGTCGAGCGTATTGTCGACGTCGCGTCGGAGTATCCCTTCGTGGTCCTCGGACTGGCGATTGCCCTTATTGTCGGCAACGGATTCATTGCGAAGCACTTGGAGATCCGCTCCGATTTCCTTGATCTACTCCCGAAGAATAGCAAAGGGTATCAGGCCTTTATTCATCAGCAAGGCCGGGTCGGCGGTGGCGCTTCGCTCTACGTGGTTGTAAAATCGCCAGTACGTGCAGCCAATGAACGCTTCATTGATGACATCTCCGCCGCCCTCGCAAAAGAGGGGGACACAAAGCGCGCCTGTCAAGCAGCCTGCGCCGCCGATGCCACTTGCAAAGCGGCGTGCGGACGCCCGATGGTCGCTTACGTGGAAGGGGGTACGAAGGATCTTCGTACCTTTTTCCAACGCAACCGGTGGCTTTATGCGACCCTGGAAGACCTCGAAAAGGCCGACGAAGAGCTTGATCACAAAATTGCGAAGCAGTCGGGTCTCGTCGACGATTTGAGCGACGACGCCCCTGCCGAGAGAGGCCCTGCCGGCTCCGGGACGGGTTCTCCGCCGAAGGCAGACACTACCCTCGCCGATCTCGAAGCAAAGTCGGACGCTGCCTACAAGAAGTATGACGACTACCCGACCGGATATTTTGCGACGGAGAAAGGCGATGAGTTCGCGATGCGGATCGTCGCCACGACCGCCTCTCTTGGAGACAAGCTCGGCGACGAGCTGTTCGCGTTCACCGAAGGGGAAGTAGCCCGTTTGAAGCGCGAAGATGCCGCGCGCCCGGCATCCGAACAGCGCTATCCCAAAGATATTGTTGTGGGAGTCGGGGGCGACATCGCGAATGCGGTCGCGGAAAAGAAGTCGATCGTCAGCGAAGCGGCGGGAGCCGTCCTGATCTCCTTTGCTGCGATTCTCCTCGGGATCGTCTTCTATTTCCGAAGAATTTCCGCACTCGGCGTCGTTTTTCTCCCCGCGTTCATCGGCGTTTCGTCCGCGTACGCCTTTGCGACCGCAACGTTCGGCTATGTGAACACGGCCGGTGCATTTCTTGGCGCGATCATTCTGGGCAATGGCATCAATTACCCGATCGTTCTGTACGGGCGCTATCTTGAGTTCCGCGCGCGAGGAATGTCGGCGGCCGAAGCGCGACGCGGCGCCGTTTGGAACGCATTCCGCGCAGAGCTGGTCGGCGCTCTCGTCGCCGGCATTGCCTACGGTTCACTGACCGTCACAAGCTTCCGCGGGTTCTCTCAGTTCGGAACCATTGGGTTCGTCGGGATGCTGTTCGTGTGGCTGTCGATCATCCCGGTCGTGCCGGCATTGGTCGTCATCAATGAGCGTATGGGCGCCTTTGTGAAGGCGAAGTTTGGCGTTGATCTCGCCGACGGCCTGCTTTCGAAGGTCCCCGGCCTCGGGCCTCAGACCCATAAAGTGGACGCCGATCCGGCCGCGGAAAAGCATGGTCTCTTCGTCGATTCTATTGCAAATGTGACCGCGAAGGTGCCGCGACTCTTTGTCACCCTCGCCGCGCTCGTCGTTATCGGGGCAGGTTTCGTGCTCCCGAAATACCTCAAGGATCCTTGGGAATATGACCTTTCCCGTCTCGGCTCCGACGCCGCTCAAAAGAAAGGTGGGTCGAGCACCTGGACCGACGACGCAAACCGGATTTTCGGTGGCCGGAACAATCTCCCCGGCGTACTGGTCCTGGCCGATTCGGTGGAGCAAGTCCCGCTCGTAAAGAAGAAGATTCTCGAGAACGACAAGAAGTTCGACCTACCGTTCATCGCGGACGTCAAGACGGTTGCCGACTTCCTCCCCGGCACCCCCGCCGTTCAGAAGTCCAAACTGGAGGTGATCGACCGCATCCGCGATCGCCTCACCCCGAAAGTCCTCGAGTCGCTCACGCCGGAAGACCGCGACCGCGCCGAACGCCTCATGCCTCCCGAGGACCTCAAACCGCTCAACGGCGCCGACCTCCCACCGCTGATTCGCCGACGTTTCGAGGAACTGAATGGCTCTGTCGGGACGGTGATGTACGTCTCATTTAGCCAACACCCACGGCTACGCATGGGGCAGGACTTGATCCGCATCGCGGAGACCTGCGACAACCTCACGTTGGACGACGGGACCTTCGTTCAAACGGCGAGTACATTCACTGTTCGGGCAGAGCTTGTGAAATCGATGGCCCACGATGGGCCGATCGCGACCTTCGCGAGCTTCTTCGCCGTGCTCATCGTGATCGCCTTTTCCACCGGAAGCTTTCGCGGTTTCTCCGCCGTCCTTGCTGCACTCTTGCTCGGTGTAGTTGTGACCGTAGCCGGCGCGGCGCTCGTCGACATGCGCCTAAACTTTATTAACTTTATTGCGCTCCCCATCACCTTCGGGATCGGCGTCGAATACCCATTCAACCTGTTCGATCGCTCGCGGCTTCTTGGGGGCGATATTACGCTTGCGATGAAGCGTTCCGCCGGTGCGGTCATTCTCTGCAGCTTCACGACGACCGTTGGTTATGGTTCATTGATCTTCTCCGACCAGCGCGCCTTGAAAAGCTTCGGAAAACTCGCAATGAGCGGCGAGATTGGGTGTATCATTGCTGCACTCTTCTTCCTGCCATCGCTCCTCCGGCTCTGGCCGCAACGAAAAGCCGAACCTGTGCGCGCTGCCGATTAAGGTTCGAACAACGGACCGAAGAAGCTCGCGCGAGTTCGTCGCATCCCATCCTGGCGTCGCGTCAATCTGGCACTAGACCGCTCTCAGTTAAAGCTGAGCCTGTACCCGGCGAAGCGAACCCAGCCG
>DYPH01000346.1 GCA_020720045.1 Sorangium cellulosum
GCGCGGGTTTCCAGTGATGAATCTGCTTCCAGTTGCGCGACGCCTGCTCGACAGCCAGGTACAGCGCCTTCACCGCCGCCTCGTCGTTCGGGAAGATGCGCCGGTTGCGCGTCAGTTTGCGCAGGCTCATGTTCAGGCTCTCGATCGCGTTGGTCGTGTAGATCACTTTCCTGATTTCCGGCGGGAACTGGAAGAACGGGATGATGTTGTCCCAGTTGCCGCGCCACAGGCGCACCACCGCCCGGTATTTATCGCCCCATTCGGCCTCCAGCGTGTCCAGCTCAATTGCCGCTTCGTCGGCGCTGACCGACTGGTAAATCCGCTTCAGCGCCGCGACGACTGCCTTGCCATCCTTCGCCGTCACGTAACGCAGGCTGGCACGCACAAGATGCACGATGCAAAGCTGGGTCAGCGTCTTCGGGAACGTCGCCGTCACCGCTTCGGGCAGCCCTTTCAAACCGTCCATACAGGCGATGTAGATGTCCTGCACGCCGCGTTGCTTGATCTCGGCGAGTACCGCCAGCCAGAATTTCGCACCTTCGTTCTCGGCCAGCCACAGACCCAGCACTTCTTTCTGACCCGCAAGGTTGACGCCCAACACGACGTGCGCGGACTTGTTCACGACCTGCTTGCCGTGATGCACTTTGACGACGATGCCGTCGAGCCAGACGATGGGGTAGATCGCGTCCAGCGGTCGGTTCTGCCAGGCGCGCACTTCGTCGAGGACGCCGTCGGTGATCTGCGAAATAACGGTGTGCGAAATCTCGACGCCGTACAGGTCTTGCATCAGGTGCTCGATGTCGCGCGTGGTCACGCCTTTGGCGTAGAGCGCGAGGATCTTGTCCTCCATCCCGGCCAGCCGGATCTGGCGTTTCTTGACGAGTTGCGGCTCGAAGCTGCCGTCGCGGTCACGCGGGGTGTCGATCTCAAGCGTGCCAAAGTCGCCTTTGACGGTCTTGGTGGCGACGCCGTTACGCCGGTTGGGGCGTGCCGAATCGGCATCCGCCTTCGCGTGCCGGGGGTAGCCGAGATGCACGTCCATTTCGGCATCCAGACTGCGGTTGATCATGCGCTGCAAGAGCTGGGCGTACAGACTGCCAACGTCGGCAGGCGTCTTGCAGTCGCCCAACAAGGCGTCCAG
>DYPH01000347.1 GCA_020720045.1 Sorangium cellulosum
GCTAGCGTCCCGGCCAGGAGGGCTCCAGGTTCCAGGTGCTCGTCGTCGTGACGCGAGTCTCGCCCGTCCCGTCGATGTTCACCGTGTAAACCTCGCTGCCCTGCCCCGGCCGATGCCGCTCCGTGGTGAACGCGATGCGCGTGCCGTCGATCGCCACGGTGGGCTCCCAGTTGGGGCCTGCGCTGCTCGTCAACTGCACGCTGCCGGTGCCATCGGCGTTCATCGCGTGAATCTGCGCCACGCCGCTGCGGTCGCTGTAGAACACGATCCGTTTCCCGTCGGGAGTCCACTGCGGCTCGCCATCATCGGCCGGCTCGCTCGTGAGACGGGTCTGCCCGGTGCCGTCGGCATTCATCACGTAGACGTTCTCGTTGCCGTCGCGCCCGGACGCGAAGACGATCCGCGCGCCGTCGGGGGAGTAGAAGGGCTCCGAGTTGCCCCCCGCCGACGAGGTGAGTTGGCGCAGGTCGGTGCCGTCGGCGCGCATCGACCAGATCTGCCGGTCGCCGGAGCGGAAGCTCTCGAAGACGATCCTGCTGCCGTCCGGGGACCACTGGGGCTCCTCGTCGCGCCCCGCGTCGTTCGTCAAGCGGGTCTGGCCTGACCCGTCCGCGTTCATCGCGTAGATCTCGGTGTTGCCGTCCCGACTGCTCGAGAACGCGATCCGCTTGCCGTCGCGCGTTGCGCTGCCCTCGCCGTCGTAGGCCAGGTGTTGCGTGAGGTTCACGGGGGCCGAGCCGTCGGCCTCCATCGAGTAAATCTCGGCGTTGCCGTCGCGATAGGTCTCGAAGACGATGCGCCCGGGCACCAACTGGACCGGGCCGCTCGGCGGATTGTCGTCGCCCCCTCCGCACCCCGTAGCCACCAGCGCCGAAGCGCCAACCCAGACGGCCACCAGCCGCCGCAAGCTCGACCTGCGAGCACCCATACCATCCTCCTTGCCGAATACAACGCATCCCCCCGCCTGACCCAGCGCCAACGGGCCGGGACCGCGTTGATTCCACAAGTTGATTCGGACTTTACCCCTACTACCGCAAGGGTGACAACCGGATCTGCAACCGCGTCCCGGGGCAGCCGGTCATCGAGAAAGCTCATGAGGAAACGCACGGCCGCTCCGAAGTTTCCTCATCCCCCTTG
>DYPH01000076.1:0-24047 GCA_020720045.1 Sorangium cellulosum
AAAAAAACTGCTACGCGTCCGCCCGGAACCGCCGAAGGCGGTGAGGAAACGGCGCCAAGGAAGGCAACTACCTCACCGCTTCACCGGCGCGGGGACCCACCGCCGCGCGTCGTCGCCGGCCCTTCGTGCGGGCGCCCAGCCGCCACCGTGGATCCGCAAAAGAGCGTCGTCGTTGAGAATTTCGTCGGTTGGCCCATCGGCAACGACGCGCCCCTCCTCGACAAGCAAGACGCGCGTCGCGAGTTCCAGCGCCAGGTTCGGATCGTGAAGGGCGACGACAAACGCAACACCGTGCGCCGCTTCTTCGAGTAAAATCGAGGCGATACGCAGGGTCATTCCGGCATCGAGGGGCGCAAAAGGCTCGTCGAGGAGGACGAGCGGCGTCTCCTGGGCAAAGAGCCGCGCGAGGGCGACGCGCTTCCGTTCGCCGCCGGAGAGCGTGTTCATCGGCCGCGCCGCGAGTGAAATGAGGTCAAAACGGGCGAGGAGCGCGTCGACGGGGGCGTCGTCGCGGGGATCATCGCGGAGGGACGGCGGGCGGTGAGGGGCGCGCCCCAAAGCGACCGCACTCCGCACCGAGAGCCCTTCGGGGGCCGGCTCCTCTTGGGGGAGCCACGCCACGGCGCGCGCGCGGGCAGCGCCATCGAGGGCCGAAAAGGGGACACCGTTTACTCGCACCGCAGTGCGTCGCGCCGGTTCAATTCCTGCAAGTGTTCGTAATAAAGTGCTTTTTCCGGTGCCGTTTCCGCCGAGTAGCGCAATGCGTTCGCCGCGCGCGATCGTCCACGTCGGCGACGGCGCTTCCGACGTCCGTCGCGAGGCGGGCGAACCGGTCACTTCCAGGAAAAGCCCTCCGGCAAGCATCGAGGATTGTTGAGATTCTGTCATACGGGGTCTGAGGCTTGCGTTCTCGTAAGGATCGCCCGGAAGGGATCGCTCCCTGCTTGACACCTTGCGTTGACCGGGGCGATGCTGCGCAGAAGCACGTTTTGCCGGGCGGGTCGCTTTCCCGAGGATGTCGTCGCCGCGCGCGCCATCGTCGGAGCCGTTGTCGGGTGGGCTGCTTCAACGGACGTCGCAAGGGAGCAGAGCTGTGGAACTCATCACGAAAATCGAGGCGCCGGCAAGGACCGCCGCAGAATCGGAAGCGGAGTCGACGCTCCCGCGTCGCGTCATCAAGCGTTACTCGAACCGCAAGCTCTACGACACGAAGGACTCCCGCTACGTCACGTTGCTCCAAATCGCCGAGCTCGTTCGCGCCGGCGACGAAGTCCAGATCATCGACAACAACTCGAAGGAAGACCTGACCGAGGTCACCCTCGCGCAGATCATCTACGAAGAGCAGAAGGCGAAGGAGAAGACCCTCCCGCTGAAGACGCTCAAAGACCTGATCCATCAGCGCACCGAGGACGTGCTCTCGTCGCTCCGCGAAGGCCCCATCGGGCGCCTGATTCCGGGGGCGCCGGGGAAAGACGGCGAGGTTCCCGCTGCCCTGGATGAGCAACCGAAGGCACCGACGGTCGCGCCGAAGCCGTCTCTCGTCGATCAGGCGAAGGAGAAGCTCGAAGACATCCAGGGGGCGATCCAGTCGGGGATCGACGAACGCGTGAAGAAGTTCGAGGACTTCCAGCACACGATCACCCACACGATCCAGACGACCATCGACGAGCGCGTGAAGAAGTTCGAAGACTTCCAGCACACGATCACCCACACGATCGACGAGCGCGTCAACGCGGTCCTCCCGACGGTGCTCCCCTGGCTCGAGCTTGAAAAGCAGGTAAAAACGCTCTCCGCGCGCATCGAAGAGCTTGAGACTCAGGCGGCGGCGAAGGAAGCGGCCGAGGCGGCGAAGCAGGCGGCTCCGAAAGAGGCCCCCGCGAAGAAGAAGAAGTAGGTCTCTGTCACCGGGGGGCCCGTCCGTTCGCGAGCGCCAGCGAATTGGCGAGGCGCGGCGTCGCGAGAGACGGCGGACCCCAACGTTACCGGGGCCAAAAGCGCTGCAACTTGCGGCGCTTTTTTCTATCTTGCCGTCGAGTTTGCGCTTTTCGCAGCGGCGGGGAATAGTCCCTCCACCCCCATGGTCTTACTCCCTGTGGAACCTGCACACCGGATGGAAGCCGACGCCGCGATCCCCTTCGAAAAGGCGATCCTCGTGCACCTCGACCCGCTCTACGGCACCGCCTGCCGACTGACGCGGAACCCTGCCGAGGCCGAGGACCTCGTTCAGGACACCCTCGTTCGCGCCATCCGGGCGAAGGCCCAGTTCGCCGCGGGCACGAATCTCAAGGCTTGGCTCTTCCGTATCCTCACGAATACCTTCATCAATCACTACCGTCGCGGTGGGCTTGAGCGCTCGGTCTTTGAAGGTCCCGACGCCGATCCGCTCTCCTTCGGGTGGGTCTCTGCCTCCTCGATGCAGAAGCTCCACGACCCGGAAACGGTGGCGCTCCGCCCGCTCGTGGAAGCGGAAGTCGGGCGCGCCCTCGACGCCCTCCCGTCCGATTTTCGCCTCGCTGTCGTCCTCTGCGACGTTGAGGAATTCACCTACGAGGAGATCGCGGAAATCATGGGGTGCCCGGTAGGCACGGTCATGAGCCGCCTTCACCGGGGACGAAAACTCTTGAAGACCTCGCTGCTTGAGCACGCGGTCGCCTTGGGAATCGTCGCCGAACCGCCGGCCGCCCGCCCTGCGAGCGAGTCGTCGGCCCCCCTCGACCTTGCGTCCTACCGAAAGAAGCGCGCCGCGAACGGATGACCCCAGCCATGCCTCTCCCATCCGACTGCAGCCGCATCGTTGCGCTCCTCGGCCCGTCCCTCGACGGTGCCCTGGACACCGCATCGACCATCGCCGTCGACGAACACCTTGCGAGCTGCGGCGAATGCCGCGAGCAGCACCGCTTCCAGCAAGCGATGCGCGGCTCCGTGAAGAAGGTCGTCGGCGCCAGCGCCCACGCCCCCGACGATTTCCGGGCCCGCCTCGCCGCTCGTCTTTCCGCCGAATCGACGGAAGTGTCTGAAACGATTGAAGATGTTCCCGCCTCGCTCGCTTCTACGGCGATTCCGGTCGTCGCCCCCGAGGCGGCGCCGGAGCGAGAGCGTTCCCGGTCGCGGCTCGCGGCGATGTCTTCGCTCCGCTCCTTCGCCCCCTGGGCGGCCGCAGCAGCCGTCGTTCTCGTCCTCGGCACCTACCAGCAGCACCGCTCGGCGGTTCGCCGGAACAGCGTCGACGGCCCCCTCGGCGACTTTGTCGCCGAGCATGCGCGGCCGTTGCCGCCAGAAACGAAAGAAGTTCAGGGGCTTGGGACCTACGTCGGCGTGCCGATCCACCCGCTCTACCTGAAGCGGATGCAGTCGGCGAAGTTTGTCGGCGGGCGGGTCCTCCCCGTCCAGCACGAGCGCGCCGCCCAGCTCCAGTACGAAGTGGCCGGCGCCTCGGGCGGCCGCGTTAGCGTCTTCATCTACGATCCGCGCAAGCTCCAGATCGACGCTTCCGACCTCGCTGCCCGCCAGCACGGCGCCTCTGAAGTCCGTGTCGGTCGCGCGAATGGCTACTCGGTTGCGGTGAGTGAGCGCGGTGGCGTCGGCTACGCGGTTACCGCCGACATGGACCCGGATCTCACCGCCGACCTTGCCGCGGAACTCGATCAGTAATCGACCCGCCCCGTCCCGCGAATCCCACAGAAAAAACGCGGTCTCCCAGCATCGGGGGGACCGCGTTTCTTCTTCTCAGCATCAACCAAACGCTATTTGGCAGCGGCGAACCCGTATTTTCGCGGATCTGAGGCGGCCCAGAGTTGGCCCGGCGCCATCGCAATCGCTGTAATCGCGGAAAAAGAGACCTCTTCCCGGAGCGTCTCGCCGCGCTTTTCTAGGCCCTGGCGTACGTCGATGACCGTCTCTGGCTCGACGGAAAGGCCAGGAGTTCCAGCAATATGTACGCGAGGGGCGCTGATACAGGTGCTCGGGTCGAGGCTGTAGATCAATCGGCACATCGTGACCTGGGTCGTCCCCGTCGCGATCCGCTGACCACCGGAGCCTCCAACGGCGAAAATCGGTGCGCCGTTCTCGAAAACAATCGTCGGAGTCATGCTCGAAACCGGGCGCGCGAGCGGTCGCGGGCTGTTCGGCAGGGTGCCGCCTGCTTTCACGAAGGGCTTAGCCTCTTCGTCGGTGGAGAAATCCCAGAGTTCGTCGTTCAACAGGAAGCCGGCGCCAGCGACTTCAATGCCGGAACCGAACGGGCTGTTGACCGTCGTCGTCAGCGAGACGATGTTCCCCTCCTTGTCGACGACGACCAGGTGGGTCGTCCCCCCTTCGCGGCTCGCGAAGAAGGCGCTGTCGTGGGTGGCGTCGCTCGAAATGCTCTTCCGGCGGGCGGCGAGGCGGGCGGCGCCGAGGTCGTTGGCGACGTCTTGCGTGACCGTCGGAATGATCTTTGGGTCGCCGACGTGGGCCATGCGGTCGGCGTAGGCGCCGCGCATCCCTTCGGCGATCAGGTGGTAGCTCTCGCTGGAGCCGAAGCCTTTTACGAAAAGTTCCGAAGACTTATCGGCACCAAAGAGGGTGAGGTTCTCGAGGAGCATCAGCCCGCCCGCCGAGGGGGCCGGCATCGTGAAGACGGTCCGACCCCCGAACTGCCCGACGAGCGGCGCGCGCTCTTCGACGGTGTAGCTCGCGAGATCGGCCTCGGTGAGCGTCCCGCCGAACTTCTTTGCCGCCGCCACGATCTGCGGCGCGAGACTCTTGTAGAATACACTGTCCCCCTCGCGGCCGAAGCGTTCGAGGGTCGCTGCGAGCTGGGGCCGCTTCACGATCGCGCCGACAGGCACTGTGGTCGCCTTTGCGGGGGTCGGGTCCTTGTAGAGTACACGTACGAGTTCGCCGTCGTCTTCGAGGCGCTTCCGGAAGGCCATCGCCGTCCCCTCCAGGTGGGGCGCGAGGGGGAAGCCGTCGCGGGCGATCGCTACGGCCGGGGCGGCGTCTTCGGCGAGCGTCTTCTTTCCGTAGTGCTTCTGGAGCCAGACGAGCCCGGCCGGCTCGCCGGGAATACCAACGGCAGCACCGACTTTTCCCGAGGGAGTTCCGTGGGTTCCAAGGACTTTGCCATCGATGGCGGCGCCGGCTCGCTCCCGGAAATCGAGAGCGGTCGTCTTCTTGGTCTTTGCATCATACACGAGTGCGAAGCCGCCGCCGCCGAGCCCGCTCGCCCCCGGATTGACGACGCCGAGGACGAGCGCCGCCGCGATCGCACCGTCGGCCGCCGAGCCACCCCCCTCCATGACGGCGAGGGCCGCCATCGTGGCGTCGTGGTGCTCGGTCGCCGCCGCCATGCGCCCCCCTTGGGCGCTCGGTGTGGCGTGGCCACAGGCAATTTCCGGCGTCGCGAGCGAAAAGACCAGCGGAACGAAGAGGAGCAGCGAGCGGCGCATTCCCCAGGTGTAGCCGCACACGACTGGCCCTCGCGCGCGAAATCCGCCTAAGGTCGCCCCCCATGCGCTTCCTCTATGTGATGGATCCGATGACGACCGTGCTCCCCGACAAGGACACGACCTTCGCCTTCATGCGCGCCGCGCAGACGCGCAAGCACACCGCGCTCCATGCGCTCCCCGCCGATGTATTCGCCAAAGACGGTGAACTCTACGCGCGTGTGCGGGAAGTGACCGTCTCAGATACGGCGCCTCATGTGACGTTCCACGGCGATTTTCAAACGATCAAAGTGGCCGATGCACAGGCGGTCCTCATTCGGAAAGACCCGCCGTTTGAGTCCCAGTATCTGTACCTCACGCTCCTGCTCGAGAAGGTCCGCGGGCGGACGGTCATCCTCAACGACCCGCGCGGCCTCCGCGACGCCAACGAGAAGCTTTACGCCCTGAACTTCCCCAAGTTTATGCCGCGGACGCTCGTCACGGCACGCGCCGACGAGATCGCGAGCTTCGTCGACGCCGTCGGTGGTGGGGCGGTCATCAAGCCGCTCGACGGCGCCGGCGGCTCCGGCGTGATGATGCTCCGCCGGGGCGACAAGAACTTCCACGCGATCGTCGAAGCGCTCACCCTTGAAGGTAAACGCTTGGCAATGATTCAGGAATTCCTTCCCGCCGTCGACAAGGGCGACAAGCGCATCCTCCTCCTCGACGGGGAGATCCTCGGGGCGATCAACCGGCTCGCCAAGGCCGACGACCTCCGCTCGAACATCCACGTCGGCGGTCGCGTCGAGCCCTGCGTCGTCACCGACGAAGAGCGCGCGATGGTCGCCGCGATGGCCCCGAAGCTGCGCGCCGACGGCCTGATTTTCGTCGGTCTCGACGTCATCGGCGGCCGGCTCACCGAGGTCAACGTCACCTCGCCGACTGGCATCCAGGAGCTCTCCCGCCACGAAGGGAAAGACCGGGCCGCCGATGTCATCCTCTGGCTCGAGAAAAAGGCGGAAGAACTCGCCCCCAATCTCGCGTCGTTCGGCGGCTGACAGAATGCCACTTACCGTCTTTGTTCCGGTGACGGACGGGCGATCGCGGGGGGAGACCGGTCGCTTTGTGACCGTCTCCGGAGATCGCATTGTTCTCGGTCGTGGCGCCTCCGCCGACGTCCGCCTCCCGGACGCGAGCGTCGCCACGCGCCACGCGACGGTTCGTGCCGATGGCGGGCGGTGGCTCCTCCAGGATGAGCGCTCCCGGAATGGGACCGCCGTCCGAAGCGCCGACGGTGCCGTCGTCCGCCTCGACGCCGGGGTGCCCCAGCGCGTGGAAGACGGCGCGTGGGTGCGCCTCGGGCGCGTCTGGATTCGGCTCTTTGTGCAGCCGCCAACGGGGCTCGCCGGTGAGTGCCGGACGGCAAAAGATCTCGCAACTTCGCTCGTTTCCCTCGGCCTCGAAGCGCTCGGTCGACCAAACGTCGCCGAGGTTCAGTTCGTCGACGGTCCGTCGCCGATCGATTTTGGCGGCGAGACGCCGAGCGCTCGGAACGCGCTGCGCTTGGAGGATGGCGGTGAGTACGTCTTCGGTCGCGGCGATCGCTCGGTCGTCGTCCTCGATGACCCCGAGGTTTCCCGTGTACAGTGCACGGTTACCCGGCGCGGCGCGCTCGTTCACGTAAAGGCGCTCGGCGGCGTCACCCTTTTGGGGGAGCGCGAACTCCCGCTCGGGGAGAACGCCCTGTGGAACCCTAAGGATTTGCTCCAAATTGGGCGAAATCTCTTCGGCCTTGTCGACCCCGTCGCTGGGACCCTCGCCGCGATGGAGGCCGATGCCGAAGTGGGCGTCCCCGCGGAACTCTTGCCGCCGTGCCCCGTCGACGACCCGAGCGTCATCACGCCGCCGCTCCCACCCGTCGAGCACACCGCCGATGCGCCTCTCCCGACGCCGACTCCACCGCCGCCGGCCCCGCTTCCAGCCCCCGCCCGTCGTGCCCGCGCCCCCCGCGCGCTCCTGTCACGGGCCGAGTTTACCGTCGTCCTCCTGGCGATCTTTGTGCTTCTCGCGAGTTTGGTCGCGCTCAGTTTTGTACTGAAAAAATAAAGGGTTACTCTCCAAGCGTCCGCTTCGACGGCGGCGGCGCTAGGAAGGCATCCAGTGTCCCTCGTTCGTCTTCGTCGGTCCGCGAGTCGAGGCGGCGTCGTGACTCCGGCGGGGGCGGGATCCGCGCAAAAGAGACGGCGGCGAGCTTCTCACCGAGGGCACTCGCCGAGGCGGGGCGCGCGGCGACGTTCTTCTCGAGGCACTGCATGATCGCGTCGTCGAGGGCCGCCGGGATGCCGAGGTCGGGCCGCCGAATCGCGATCGGCTCCGGGATCCGCGACTGGTGCAACTCTAGGAGATCACGCCGGTTTTGGGCGCGAATCGGCAGCTCGCCGGTGAGCGTTTCGTACATGAGGACGCCGAGCGCGTAGAGGTCGGTCGCCGGGCTGACGGCGGCGCCGATGCACTGCTCGGGGGCCATGTATTCCGGCGTTCCGAGGGTGTACCCCTCCTGGGTCAGCGCCTCCGCGGAGCCGAGCTTGCTCATGCCGAAATCGAGAATTTTCGTCGATCCGTCGTCGCACAGGAAGATGTTTCCCGGTTTGAGATCCCGATGGACGGCGCCGATCGCATGGGCGGCAGCGAGGCCGGCGCAGACGTCGCGAAAATAGGGGACGCACTCCTGGGCCGGGAGGATCGTCTCCACGCTGAGGCGATCCGAAAGTGGCTTTCCGATGAGCCGATCCATGACTACATAAATCGAACCATCAGGCATTTGATCAAGGTCATGGACTTTGGCAATCGCCGGATGTTCGATGCGCGTCTGGATGTAGGCTTCGCGGCGTAAGCGTGCGATTTCACTGGCATCAGAGGCGGCGGCGCCGCGGAGTACCTTGATGGCGACCTCGTGACCCAGATTCGCGTGCTCGGCTGCATAGACGGTACCGATCCCGCCGGAACCGAGCTTCCGTGTGATGCGATATTTGCCACCGAGCAGTGTGCCAATCAGATCGCCCAAAGGGGCTTCTTCGAGCTCCCCCTTCAAGGCGAGCCCGCGCTCGAGGGCCTTCAATCGCAGATCTTCAAAGACTTTTTCGCGCGCGATCGCCTCCGCACGCACGCGGCCGTGACCGAGGAAGGCCCCTAGCGCTCCGCCGAGCACGCCGGCGACGACCCCCGAGAGCGGCGTCCCGGCGAAACCGGCGGCGAGACCGGTCACCACGGCGGCCGGAAACCCGATCAGCGCGGCGAGGGGGCGCTCGCTCGGGACCGTCCAACGGACCTCGTAGCGGCAGGTTTCCCCCCCTTCGGCAAGGCACTCGGCATGGGTGACCGTCGCGGAAGGGAGGCCCCAAAGTCTTGGAAATCCAGATAGTTCGCCGCGGCGTGCCCCGCAGAATAGGCGCTCGGTCGCTCGCCGCGTCGGGGCGCTGGCCGGCTCGGGAGCGTCTTCGTCGTCGCGCCGCCGGTAGACGACGGTGACCGCTGTTGCCGCCCGGCGCGCCGCTTCGGTGCTGAGGCGATCGGCCTCCGCGATCCGGTAGGTCCCGAGGCGTGTCTCCTCCTGGGAATTATCTGCAAGATGCAAGTAGGCATCGGCCACGAAGCGAGCGCTGCGAAGGAGGCGGACCCGCGTTCCAAGTGCTTCCGGGTCGGTCGTATAGGGGCCGCGATCGGCGAGCGCCCCTTCACCGAGGACCTTCGCGATCGCCTTGAGCACGCGCGCCGCCGCCGCTTCCGAGAGCCAGGAGCGCTCGTCATCGAGGAGCTTCGGCGGAACGGCGGCCGTATCGAGCAGGGAAGCGAGCGCCTTTTCCCCTTTTTCTGCGCGAATTCTCAGGAGGTAGGTGCGGAGGACCGCGGCTCGGATCTCCTCCTTGCCCCCCCGCCGTGAATAGTCGCCCGAGGTCTGGTGCGGCATCGCCGAGCGAGCTTACCGAGGCGAACCGGCGCGCTGAAAGAAATCGGAGCCGGCTAGAAGTTCGAGCGCGGCGCTGCCAACGAAAAACGTGTGCAAAGTGCACGGACCTCGTCGGTCAGCGCCCGTTGGCCAACGACGACGACGGACGTATCTGCGGAAGGCGGTGTGGCCAAAAAGTGTGCTTCTACTGATGCTTGCACGAAGCCAAAATGGTTTGCCGCCCCTTGGGCATCGCTCGCGGCCGTCGCCACAACGACGCCCCGTTCGGCGAGCTCGGCAAGAAATTCCGGCCAGGGGGGATCGTCGCCGTTCGCCATTCCGAGGAAGAGCGTCGTCGGGGCGTGCGCCGGGCGTGCGCCGATGAGGGAACGTACCGCAGCGAGGGCGCTTCCAGTCACCACGACCACGAGGGGGGCCGCCTCCGGCAACGGACCAAAACCGGCGCCCCGGGGCGCGCCAAGAAGGATTTCATCGGCCTCCGCGAGGGCGATCCCAGCGGCGCCGCGGGGGCGCACGAGAAGCTCGGCTTCCGCGGCACCGGGCGCGTTTGCGAGGACGAAGTAGGACGACCCCTCGGCGGCGGCGGTCCCCGACGGTTGTACAACGACAAATTGCCCATGATGTTCATGGGCTTTCGCGAACTCCTCCGGCCACGGGAGGCGCACCGCGAGGAGACCATCGCCGGCGGGGCGGCGGTCGGAGCGACGAAGCGAAATCGGCGTCACGAGGTCAGAAGCTGCCGGCGGCGCTCAGCCCGGCGAACGTCGGCGTCACCGCCGGTGCAAGTTCGAAGGTGCGTGCCGTCGTCGCCGTCTTTTCGTGCGGTTTTGAGAGGAAATACCAAGCGAGCCCAGCACCGATGCCGGCCACGCCGACGCCCGTCATCACGCCGCCGATCCCCTTTTGCGTCCGGGCGGCGTTTGCGTCGCTGAGCTTCTGGTCGAGGACCGCCTGGGCGTTCGGCGTCGCCGCGCTCACCACGCACTTGTCGGTGCTTGCGTCGCAGCCTGCCGGATAGGTGGCGGTCGCGAGGAGGGCGACGCCGGTCACGAGGACGGCACCGCCAACGCCAACGACGACCCACGGACCGGCCCCCGGGCCGTCGGAGGGCTTCTCGTCACTGCGGCCCCCATTTCCAACCGCACCGTTGGCAGTTGCCGCGTTTGCGCGCTTCGCGTCGTCTTCCGCGATCTTCACTCGGAGCGCCGCCGCGCGGTTCCGTTGGGTCGCTGCGTCTTCGGCACCGGGGTTCCGTTGGAGGTAGAGTTCGATGGCGCGGACCGCCTCTTTGCGATCGCCGTTGAGTTCGTGGGTCTTCGAAATCGCGATCAGAATCAACGGCTTCGAGCAGTCTTTCCCGTAGGCCGCGATAAAGTCGTCGAGAGCCGCGTCGTACTTTCCGTTGTCTGATTTTACCTTCGCGGCGAGGTACAGAGCATGCCCCTGCTCGGATTCGGCGGCGCCGACTTCTTTGCAAGCAGCCGGATAGACCCAGCGCTGCGAAGGGGCGGCCGCCTGTGCGAAAGCAGACGATCCGACGGTCAGCGTGGCGGCGGCGAAGGTAGTCAGAAGACGCATGCAGTAACCCTGCTTAGCACGAGGAATCGGAGAAAGGACCGAGGCTGGGAACCGCCGAAGAGGGCAGGCTCGCCAACGGCGCAACATGTGATCTGTGCTTGCCGTTTCCTCACCGCCTTCGGCGCTTCCAGGCAGACGAGCAAGTACGTTTGAGGCGGTCATCCACGCTTGGTCGCCTTTTCGCCGACGTAGCTGACCGCGGAGAGGAGCCAGGAGATGCTCTCCGGCGTCGCTGCGAGGGCAACTGGAGCGAGCACGAAGCCGCCGGGACGAAGGTCAAGATGTACTGCCGTCCGCCAGCTTCCGAGCAGCTTGCGGAGGCTCGGCGTCACCGTCGCCGCTAACTCTTCGGCGCTCTTCGCGTAGGAGGCAAATACATGATCAAAATGGGGATCTCCCGTCGCCATTCGCGGCACGGGGATCTCGTTGCCAGGTTCGGCAAAAACGCTCCCCGGGTCTGCGGCGACGGCCGCCCTTCCGAGGAGGCGCTCGTCTTGAACAATTGCGACAAACGACCAAACCAATGCTTTTTGGCCGGTCCTTACATCGACGTAGGGCGCTTCCACGGAGATACGCCCAATCGTCAAGGACCCGCCGGGGCCGGTCCCCTGAAGGGCGTGGGCGTAGTGGAGGGGCGTCCGTAAGGTGACGAAAGGCTCCCACGCGCGCATCCAGCGCTCATCGGCGAGTTCTTCGTAGCGGAGGCCACTTTGGGCAGCGTACCCAGCGAGCCAGGGGAGGTATTCGTTCATCAGAGGTTGGGCGCTAAAGAATCGAGGAAAGTGCGCGGAACAGTCAGAGGTTCGGCAGCGTCTCTTGGGGCATTTTCTCCCCGCGTGCCGCCTTGTCCTTCATGTCGTACTTGCTTGGGCACTTGGCGAGCACACTGGAGGCTTCAAAGCTACCGTCGGGTTGCAATTTCCCTTCGACGGTGACGCCGACTTCGACGTTCGGGACGTCGCGGAACGTGTCGGGCACGACGCACTGGGCGTAGCGAACCGGCATTTGGACCCCCTTCTTTTCGACGGTGAAGCGGTACTCGCAGGGGGAGTCGCGCTTCACGAGAGACCCGTGCACCAAATTCCCTTCGGCGCGGACGGCCTTCCCCGTGAGCTTCCCCGAGGATGCGAGGAGTTCGTCGACCGATTTTGAATAAATTCCGTTATCTTGGAGGCCGCCGAGTACGAGTGCGACGATCGCTCCGCCGATCATCACAAGGCCCATCGCGATGTAGAGCCCCCGGCGCCCGGCACCGTCATCGGCGGTCGTTTCCGCCTCGCGATTTCGGCGGCCGGCGACGACGACGGCCGGTGCCGCCTCCTCGATACCTTCGGAGGTCGTCGCTTTGCTCGGTTCTTCAGCGCTCATTATCCCCGTATTAGAGGGGGGCGCCGGTCCGGGCAAGGAAGGATCCGCGATTGTTTAACCGCCGACGAGGCTCGCGAAGAACGGGGCGCCCCAGTAGACGCCGACGCTGGTCGAAATGAGGCCGCTGAAGCCTAGGATCGTGCTGTGGACGAGCGGCTTCTGGGCGAGCCGTGCGAGGGGGACCCCGACAATCCCTACAAGAATCGCCATGCCGGCCACCGAGCCAAAGGCATAGACGAACAGGAGGGCGAGCCCGGAGAGCATCGAAGGCTGGTGGGCGGCGAGGATCGCCGTCATTGCGCCGGAGCCGGCGAGTCCGTGGACGACGCCGACGACAAAGGGCAGGCGAGCAACCGCGATCCCGGGACGGCGCGCGCTGGCGGCGAGGTGGAGGTGGTCGGGGACGCCGCCGTGGGTGTGGGTGGTGCCGTCGTGGCTATGCGTCCGCGGGGGACCGGCGCTGCCTGCGCGAACAGCCGTCACAAGTGCTCGAAGTCCCAGCACAATGAGCATCACGGCGACGATGCCTTCGAGGGCGTCTCCGAGGCGTGGCGGCATTTCGTGGCGCACGAGGAAGAGGAAGCCGCCGACGAAGAAGAGCATCGTTGCGTGCCCGACCCCCCAGGCGACTGCATAACGGAGCGGCGAGCGACGGTTCCGGTTCGGAGCGCCGCTCACCATCGTCGAGACGGCGGCGAGGTGGTCGGGCTCGAGGGCGTGGCGCATCCCGTGGGAGAACCCCAGGAGCCAACTTTCAAGAGGAATTGCCGCCACGCCGGCGATGTAGCACGATCTCAAAAAATGTAGCACGGCCGTCGGTCGGGGGAACTTCGCGATCTTTCGTCCTGCTCTTCGCCGTCGAAGCGAAGGAATTTGCGTGACCTCCGTCGCACACCGCGCTCCTATCCCGGCGCCGCGTGCCCGGGGAGCGTGCATCCCACCCGACGCAGCCGTGCCCGTTCGCGGGGGCGCCGCAATCGAGACTTGGCCCTCTGCTATGGGGGCTCACGGAAATCGAGGTTCATCGAAATGAAGCAGTCTATCCGTATCCCGCTCGCCGCCGCGGCCCTTGTCGCGCTCGCCGGCTGTGGCGGTGTTGTGAAATTCTCTGGGAATTCGGCCGTCGCTGGGACGCCGCCCGCCGCTGCACGCCCGGCGATGGCCGCCGCTCAGGGGATTCAGCGCGTAAAGTTCCTGAAGGATCACATCGAGATCGCAGAGAAGATTCAGTTCGAAGGGGGCAAGGCGACGATCCTTCCCGCCTCCGGGACGCTCCTCGACGAGATCGCAAAAACGATCACCGAGAACCAGACTTCAATCAAGAAGCTCGAGATCCAGGGGCATGCTTCTTCGGAAGGCAACAAAGACACGAACAAGCGTCTTTCCGAGGAACGCGCGAAGGCAGTTCAGGCGGCGCTCGTGAAGATCGGCGTGAAGCCGGAACTCCTCTCCGCGAAGGGCTACGGCTCGGAGAAGATGATCGCGAGTCCGGAAAAGACGGACGAAGATCGCGAAAAGAATCGCCGCGTTGAGTTCGTAGTCACGAAGTGAAGGGACGACAAAAATGAAGAAGCTCCTCGCATTGATTCCCGTCGCCCTCGTCGTTGCTTCTGGCTGCAGCCTCCGTGGCCCTGCCGCGTTTGCTCAGGAAACCGACAAGTCCTTTGCCGCAAAGAACAGCGACCTCTCGGCCTGCTACAGTGAGGTCCTCAAGACCGAGCCGACCGCCAGCGGTACCGTCGACATCGCCTTTACGTGGCAGAAGAAGTCGGGGGCATTCTCCGATTTGAACGTCTCCGGCGGCACCGCGCCCCAGTCGGTGAAAGACTGCGTCACCAAGAACCTCGTCGGTTTGACGATGTACCCGGCCGATGCCCAGGACGGCAAAGGCAACTGGACGTTCACGTTCACCTCGACGGCACCCGCCGCCACCGGCACCGCTCGCGGGCTCATCGGCCCACGTAGCTGATTCGAGCGGCGCAGCTTCCTGCTTCCGAAGCGGCCCACTCCTTTATGGGGGTGGGCCGTTCCTGTTCTCGGGATCCCGCAAACTGTGCCAAATATGCGCAAACTGTGCCGCGCGTGCCCGCAAGATCGCCGGCCGCCTGAAAGATACCTCGAATTCCTTCGGGAAGCCGGCACCGTGCTTCGTGGCATGCGCTGTGTAGGTAGAGTGCTCGAGGTCAACGTCATGCTCCGAACTTTCCGCGCTTTCCCGATCCGTGCTCTCGCGCCGCTCGCCGGTCTCCTCCTCCACTCGACGCTCAGCGGGTGCGCGGCGGAGAGCGGTCAGAGCCGTGTGGAAGGGCAAGACTCCTTTGAATCGGCCCCGTTCCCCGGTGGGGGATCGCGCGGAGGCCTGGAAGACTCGGCAGCGACCGGAGCACCGGCCGCCGACGCCGGCTCGAACGGTTCAAGCGCATCGACGCGCACCGTGGAAGAGACCGATCTCTACCGCCTCGAAGGGGACCGCCTCTACTATTTGAATAGCTACCGCGGCCTTATGGTGTTTGACGTTTCCAACGTCACCCAGCCGCGACTCCTCGGGCGTATGCCGATCTACGGCTACCCGGTGGAAATGATTGTTCGGAACGGCATTGCTACGGTCGTCGTCTCCGATTGGTACGGCCAGGCGACCGACGGAACGCCCTTTCACGGCTCGATCGTTCGTGGCATTGATGCGACGAACCCGACGAGCATCCATACGATCGGCGAAGCGCAGCTCGGCGGCTGGGTCCGTGATACGCGCGTCGTTGGCGACGTCCTCTACGCGATCAGCGAAGATTATCCATCCTACTACGGATGGTATTCCGATGGTGCCGTCTCCTCGGGCGGCGCGAGCATGGTCATCTCGAGCGTCAGCTTTGCCGGCGGCAACATCCAGGCGAAGGCGCGCCGCGACTACCCGGGCTGGTCGGCGATCATGAACGTCTCTGCCGACGCGATCCTGCTCGGGCACGGCAATCGTACAGATTACCAGCAGAATTCGACAAGCGATATCGCCTACCTCGACATCTCGGACCCGACCGGTCTCATCGTCGAGAAGAGCCATGCGACCGTCGCAGGCGACATTCAGGGCTGGGGCCAGGACAACGGTCGCTTCAACATCGACTACCAGCCGAGCACCCATCACGCGCGTATTCTTACCCAGCGCTACGGCTACAACAATGGTGGGAACAATGCGGTCATCCTCTCGACCGTCGACTTCACCAATCCGTCGGCTCCGGCAGCCCTTGCGAGCATCGCTCTCCCGAACGTCGGCTATTCGGATGCCGCTCGCTTCGACGGCGACAAGCTTTATCTAAGCTCCTACCAGTACGATACGAACCAGAGCGGTACGCCGGTTCGGATCTTTGACTTGGCCGACGATGCGAATCCCCAGGTTGCCGGTCAGGTCACCGTACCCGGCAACATCTTCGCCTTCTTCCCGAACGGTGATCGTGTCTTTGCGCTCGGGAACAATTGGAACAATGGTCAATCGTCGAACGCCCTCTCGCTCCACTACATCGACGTAACCAACAAGGCGGCGCCGGTCTCCCTCGGCGCGGCGAAGTTTGGTGAGGGGTGGGCGTGGACGCCGGCGGCAAACACCTTCAAGGCGTTCGCCCAGAAGGCCGATGAGAACCTCGTCGCCCTCCCGTTCAGCGGCTGGAGCTCCCAGGAGCAGCAGTACCGGAACGGTGTGCAACTCATCGCATACACTGCGAATTCGATCACGACGAAGGGGGCGGCGCGCACCAAGGGGTGGGTCGAACGCGGCATCTTCATCAAGGGGAAGCTCGTCAGCCTCAGCGATCAGGCGCTCTCGGTCACCGACTACACGAACCCGGCGAGCCCCCAGGTCGTCGCCGAACTCACCCTCGCCCGGAACATCGTCGACGCCCGCCCCGTCGGCGGGAACGTCGCCCTCCTCTCCTCGGATTGGTGGGGGAACGACCACACGACGAGCGAATTGCGCACCGTCCCGGCGGCGAATGCCGATGAAGATACGAGCGTCGAACTCGGCAAGCTCGCCCTCGAAGGCTCGAACGCGCGCCTCCACAAGAATGGCAACTTTGGCTACGTCGTGACGACGGTCACCCGCCCGGCCGCCTGCGATCCGAATAGCGGATCTCCCCGTGATCCTTCGGGAACCAGCGGCTGCGTCGCCTACATCCCCCACGTCACCGTCGTCGACTTCACGACGCCGACGCCGAGCATCCGCGGTCAGCTCGACCTCCCTGCCGAGGATGACGGCTACGGCCGTGGCTACTTCGGCGGCTGCTACTGGTACGACTGGTACGGCGGTGAGTCGGAGGTCCTCGTCAACGGCAGCGCGCTCGCCTTCCGGCGGATGCACGGCCACTATGACCAGGTAACCCAGCAATATCGCTACGATCAGAAGCTCTACGTCGTCGACGTCCGCAACCCGAACGCGCCGAGCGTCGCTTCGACCACGATCAACACCGACCTCGACGGCTGGTGGGGCAACCTCCGCGTCGTCGGCAACGAGTTGATGACGACCCACTACGAGTGGATCCAGCGCCCCGATCCCCGCGACCCGGGCAACACCCAGTACCGCGTCCGCTACTACCTCGATCGCATCGACCTCACGAACCTCGCCGCCCCCCAGGTGAAGGCGAAGGTGAACGTCCCCGGTGTGCTCGTCGGCGCCTCCCAGACCGACCCGAACGAACTCTACTTCGTCGACTACCGTTGGAATAATGGGAACGAAATCGAAGATTTCGACGTGGCTCGCCTCGTTGGAAACCGCGCGGTCCTCCAGAGCAAGACCGAGCTCTCCGGCTACACGGGGCGCGTCTTCGTCAAGGGGAACCACGCCCTCACGACGGTCCAGCAGTACAACTGGATGCAAAATTCGCCGAATGGCGGACCGACCGTCCAGGTCCACGACATCGACCTCAGCGATCCGCGCCGCCCCGTCGATCGCGCCGCCTCGGCGAAAAATGGCTGGGGTTGGCTCCTCGACGTGACCGGC
Source organism: Sorangium cellulosum (assembly GCA_020720045.1). GTDB lineage: Bacteria > Myxococcota_A > Polyangia > Polyangiales > Polyangiaceae > JAAFHJ01. The sequence continues at coordinate 17,297 of DYPH01000076.1, forward strand.
GACCGCGCCCTCGTCACCTCCGGGTGGGGCAACGAAGGGGTCGACGTCTACCGGATCGGCACCGCCGCCCCCCGGTTCGAGCAGTTCGTCCGCACCCACGGCTGGTGGACGGAGAACGTCGCCCGCGAAGGGAATCAATTGTTCCTTGCGAGCGGCTACTACGGCGTCCAGCAGGTTACGCTCAATCCCTGATTCGGCCTCACCTACGCGCACCTCAATCCGGTAATTACCGGGCTGGGGTGCGTTTTTTATTGGGGAAGTGCGCCTTTGGAAGTGGGCCCACCGTCCCTCACGACGCCGCTCCCAGCAAGTTCGCTGGCGTTCGCGAACGGACGGGCCCGCTCGAAGAAGGTGTAGAGCGCGTCGGTCATCGAGCTCCGGAAGGCGGGGTCGTGCCCCATCTTCGCGAAGAACCAGCCGCGCACGGAGAGGCCGGCCGGGCAGCCGGTCGCCTGGACGCCGCGGGTTTCGGCGCCGGCGACTTCGCGCTCGTTGTCGGCGTGCCCGCGGTCGGCGACGATCGGCCCCGTGCAATGGGCGTGTTTCGCGAAGCGGGCGAGGGTTTCGTCGGCGCTCGGGAAGCCGGGGCGTGCAGGGTCAAGAACCCCCCCTTTTGCAGGAATTCCCCAGTCTTGCTCGCCGTGGAGGTGGAACAGGGAGAACGGCTTCATCGGCTTGCAGACGGCAGGATCGAGCTCGGGGAGGCCGGCGAGGGCGGCCAGGCCGGCGATGGGGCGGTGGCCGGTGCAGCCGTAGCGGTAGGCCATGAAGGCGCCGTTCGAGTGGCCGAGGAGATAGATGCGGGATGCATCGATTTTGCCGGTGGCGACGGCGTCGTCGATGAGGGCGTCGAGGTAGCCGACGTCGTCGGGGTGGGCCCCTTTCCAGTCGCAGCAGGCCAACGATGCGTCCCAGAAGGGGTGATTGTCGGTATCGACGGTCCCTTCCGCACGCGCGACGGCGAAACCTCGTTTGTCGGCATCGGCTGAGAAGCCAAAAACACCATCCTGGCGCTCGCCGTTCGAGGTGTATCCGTGGAGAATGATGACCAGCGGCGCCTTTGTTGCTGCCCCCGTGGATGCCGGCACGAGGAGCTCGTAGTGGCGCTTGGCGGTGCCGACGGTGAGCGTATGGTCGGAGAAGGCGCTCGCGGGGGCGACCGGGAGCGGGTCGGGGAGCTTCTCCTCCTGGGCCGTCTTCGGCGGCGCTCCGCAGGCAATTAACGCGGCGGCGAGTAGGAGCGCGGCAGGGATCTTCACGCGCGCACCATAGCCGCAGGAGGCGCGAGAAAGGGAAGGGGAGGAAACGACGAGGCATCCTGGCGCGTCGCGTAGTAGGCACGCGCCATGTCGCTCTCGGCCGAGGCCCTCTTCGAACGTGTGTTCCTCCCGCTCTATCCGCCCGATTTGCGTGGCGATTTGGCGCGCGTCCGCCGTGAGGACGCCAACCCGGCAAAGAACCCGGCCCTCCTCGCCCACCTCGAGGATGCCGCCGAGCGCTTTGCCGCGCTCGCGCCCTCCTTCCTCGGCGGGCCCGACCTTGCGCTCGATTTTTCGGACGCGAGCGTGCACCGCATCGGCGCCGCGCTGACCCGCGAGACGCGGGATCGGCTCCTCGCCCAGGGTGAAATCGGGACTGCGGAGAACGCGCTCTTCAATCTCGTGATCCACGGCGCCTCTTACGTACTTGTCTGCATTGCGAAGAACCACCCGAAGACGGAAGTACGCCTCCGGCGCCCCCTGTGGGAGTCGCTCGTGTTTCTTGTTTCGAAGGCGGGCGAAGCGGAGCTGTCCCCGTTTTCTTGGTGGATTCGCTCCCTGGGCGACGAAGCGTTTCTCGACGCGGCGGAGGCGACCCCGCTCGCGACCCTCGGTGATCGGTACCGCCAGTATGTGGAAAATGCCGTCTTTGACGGGGCGAATCTCCCCGTGTGGTTGCCGACGGATCGGCGTTTGCCGAAGCTTGCCAAGGTCCGTTACGACCTCATGTACAAGCATTTGAAGGCCCACCTTCCTGAACTGAAAGATCTCGGAGCCGACTTCCCAAGCCCCGAGCGCTTCGAGGGGTACGGCTTCAAGTTTTTGCATTTGAACGTCGTCGGCGAAGGGCGCATGGCGCTCTTCCACGGCCTCGGCGAGGGGGGCTATCACCTCTTCTGGGTCGGCAAAAATGGCTTTGAAAAAGCGGCCTTTTACCCCTGCGAAGCCTTCCCGGAACCGAAGCTCGAGGAGGACGGGGAACAGATCCGGCTCCTCGTCGCCCATGACGGGAAGACGCTCCGGCATGAATTCTTTTTCTGGGGGCCGTAGCGGCTCGTCCGCCCGGGGCTCGCGGGCGAGGCCGCTTGCGCAGCCCCCCCGAACAGGACAGAGTGCGCGAACTTATGCGTCTTCGCCGGTCTGCTTTGCGTGCGTCCCTCGCTTCTATCGCCTTCGTCGCCCTCGCCGCCTGCGGAGGCGACACCGCGGAGACTCCCAAAAAAGACGCCGGAACCGTCATTGAAGAGGACGCAGCCGTAGCGCCCGTTTCTCTTCGAATCATGAATTGGAACGTCGAAAACTTCTACAACGACAAGATCGACAGTCCCGACGGCCTCGACGAGGCGAAATACACCCCGACCGCCGCCGCCTACCAGGTGAAACTCACGGCGATCGCGCAGGTAATTCGCGACGCGAACGCCGACATCGTCGTGCTTCAAGAGGTAGAGAATGAGGCGGCCCTCAAAGACCTCGCCGCGCAACAGGAATTGAATGGGAAGTACACCCACCTTTTCCTCAAGCCGGGGAACGACCCGCGGGGCATCGACATTGGTATCCTGTCCGTCCGCCCCCTCACGTCGGTCGTGACGCATGCCGGTGACAAGTTTGATGGAAAAACCGGGAAAAATTACCGGTATGCGCGTGATTGCGTGGAAGCCCACGTCGATGTTGATGGGAAGGAGGTCGTCCTTCTTGGCGTCCACTTCCGGTCCCAGATCTCCTCCGGCGGCCTCGACGAGGATGACAAGCGCTACGCGGAGGCGGCTCGCACGCGCGCCATCGCCGACCAACTGCTCGCGAAGAATGCCGACTTGCCGGTGATGGTTCTTGGCGACTTCAACGATTTTCCGAACTCGGCAACCATCGATGCGATCCAGAAGGGGACGCCCGCATTCACCGATGTGATGACCGATATGCCGAGCGGCGAGGCGTGGACCGTGAACTATGGAACCCCCCGGATCTACGACGATCAATGGTCGAGCCCGGCTTTTTCGACGGCCCGGGATTCAAGCTCGTATTCGGTTCCGCGCGGCAAGACGGTGAGTGATCATGCGCCGGTCATCGCCACCTATCGACTGCCCCAGTAGCGCGCGAAGCGCTCCAAACGGCCGGCGGGCTTCATGCTAGCCTGCCCCGCCATGCGCCTTCGGATCGCCCCCTTCGCCGTCGCCCTCACCACCTTCGCCGCCAGCGCGTGCGGCGGCTCCGACAGCCCGACGCCGGGTCCGACGACCGACCTCACCTACGGGATCAGCGGCACGGTGCGCGGCCTCACCGGGAAGGGGCTCGTCGTCCAATTGAACGGCGCCGACCCGGTGTTTGTTTCTGCGGGGACGGGGGCGAGTCCGGTCACGTTCGCCTTCGCGAAAAAGCTGACGATGGGGACCGTTTATGAGGTCAAGGTGGCCAATCAGCCGACGGGGCCCGACCAGGTTTGTACGGTCACGAATGGCAACGGGACGGTCCGTGATCGCAACATTGCCGACGTAGATATTACGTGTGCGCAGAGCGCGGCGCCCGTGAGCGGTACGGCGAGCGGTATCGAAAATGGCACCGTCGCGGTGATCACCCTCAATGGTGGGAACGACCTCGCACTGACGCCTAGTGTATCCGGGTACCCGAACTGGACGTTTGCGGCGCCGGTTGCGTTTGGAGCTCCGTATACCGTCGCTGTGAAGACGGCACCGGCAGGAAAGACCCGTGGGATTGAGAATGGAACAGGCACCATCGCTGGGCCGGTGACCAACGTCGCAGTCACCTGCGGTCTCGGCGTTGGAGGGACCGTGCTCGGCCTCGCCGCTGGGCAGACGGTCACTCTTGCAAATGGCACAGATGAATTGGCATTAACGACCGCCTCTGCCGGCTTTCCGAAGTTTAAATTCAATCGGCCGGTGGACAGCGGGAAGACCTACGCAGTCACCATAAAGACGCAGCCGCCGGGGCGGCGCTGTATCGTCCGGAACGGCGCCGGGACGATGGCGATGACCGCCATCGATAACGTAGAAGTCGACTGCCGCTGCAACCCGACGGCGCTCCTCCTCGGTGCCGGTACCGCCTTTGAAGCAGCCTTCAATGCCGCCGTCCAAGCCGATGGATTCACAGTGACTTCCGTCCCCAACTACGTGAGTTACGCGGGGCAGCCCGATGCCGCCGGTTTCGGAACGACGGTCGCCTTTTTCAACAATACGAATGCGACGTTGCCCGACCCGGGCCAGCAGTCGGTCCTCACGGCGGCTGCTGCCGGAAGCGGCTTTGTCGTGAATGGCTGGGCCCATTACCGTGCGCAGGCATTCAACACGGAAGTTGCGCTTCGGAACCTCTATCTTTTTAACGCGCGGTACACCGAATACGGCAATGTGAATCTGAGCGTCGCCGCGACGACGCCGAATCACCCGCTCTTGAGTGGGATCGTCTTTCCGTTTTCGATGACGGCGAGCCCCTACTACATGCCGGCGCAACCGCCGGTCGCCGGGAGCACGGTGATCGCGACCGAACAGAACGTCCACGTGCGCCCCGTCGTCGCCGTTCGCGAGTCGGTCGCCGCCGAGGGGCGCCGCGTGAATTTCACGATTGATCCCTTCTACGGGGCCGACCGCATCACCGCCGATCCCAAGCTCCTCCGCCTCTACTTGAACGCCATCAAGTGGTCGGCGCACTGCGAGTGAGTTGGGGATGCCTCTCGGGGGTTGCCTCATTGATCGCGTCGCCGTGGCCCCATGACCGACGCCCTTCCGTTCGCGATCACCAGCGAAATTGCTTGGAGCGGCGTCGCGAGAGACCGCGGGCCCGCTTCAACAGGGGACCGCATGGAAGAGTGAATGGATGTGGGGGCCGAGTGGGATCCGTGGTCGGCAGTTGCGCTCGCCTACGCCGAGCTCGGGTACCCGGAAGAAGTCGGCGTGTTCGTCGCTTACATTCCGACGGAGGGGCCCAATCTCGGGCCGCGGCTCAATGAGGAACGCCGGTTCAAGGACTGGAAAACGTACCTCGACGCCTGCCAGGTGCGTTTTGGGGGCAGAGCATCGGTGCCTTTATCTCTTGCGTGATTGATCTTGAGGTTTCATGGATATGTCCGTCCCCAGCTATCTCAAAACCTCTTTCGAACTGCTCGCGCGCGCGTTTCCGGATGGGATTCGTGACGACGAATACCTTTCTGTTCTCACGATGCTCCATCCACACATGAGCGACAGGAATCTTGCGGATCTTGTTTCCGCGTTCATGGGACGAGAGAGGACCGTCCTAAACGATGTTTACTTGGTTGGAGGTCGCATCGCGGATGGCGCGTCCGATGTTGACGAGTCTGTTCGGAAAAAGCTCATTGACGCCGGCTATGACGACTGGGCGGCCGAATGAACTGCGCAATGATCCACATCCCTCCCGAGTACGCGAACCGCCGTTTTCAGCTTTGGCAGTATCAAGTTAGCCTTGGGCAAATGCTCCTTCGGAGCCCGAAGTCGCCCCCCTTTGGCGATGAGCCGGAGCAGGTGACGAACGTCGATCTTGTTGGCTTTGGCGTGGAATGTCTCGCGCTGCCACGCGCCTTCCGGGGGCTTGCGTTTGCAGGGCCGACGCCGGAGGAGGTGGAGCAGGTCGCGGGCATCCTCGGGACCGGCTTCCGCCAGCAAGACCTTCATATCCTCGTCTCCGAGGGGCGACGGTTTCCGATTGTGGCTGCCGCCTTCAAGATTGTTGAGAACGACTGGGATCTCTTCGAGACTCCGTTGCAGATGAATCCCCAATTCCGGGGCCGGCCCTAGTTAGACGTTCGGGCGGTCCCCATGATCCGCATCCCTCCCGAGTACGCGAACCACCGTTTTCAGCTTTGGCAGTACCAAGTTAGCCACAGCGAAATGCTTATTCGCAGCCCGAAATCCCCCGCGTTTGGCAAGGAGCCGGAGCGGGGCACGAACGTCGATCTTGTTGGCGTGGGCGTGGAATATCTCGCCGTGCCACGCGCCTTCCGGGGGCTTGCGTTTGCAGGGCCGACGCCGGAGGAGGTGGAGCAGGTCGCGGGCATCCTCGGGACCGGCTTCCGCCAGCAAGACCTTCATATCCTCGTCTCCGAGGGGCGACGGTTTCCGATCGTGGCCGCCGCGTTCAAGCTCGTGGAGAACGACTGGGATCTCTTCGAGACGCCGTTGCTCACGCTGTTCCAATTTCGGCCCAAGCCGTAGGTCGATGCCCGGAAACCGTCGCCCGCCCGCCCGAGAGCACGGTTTACGGCCGTCAACGGGCTCAAAACCGAGTTTGGTCACGCTTTACGGCCGTCAACGGGCTCAAAACCGTCTGTCGGGTGCCTCTCGAATGGTTTGGCGGGCTCAAAACCGAGTTTGGTCACGCTTTACGGCCGTCAACGGGCTCAAAACCGAGTTTGGTCACGCTTTACGGCCGTCAACGGGCTCAAGACCGTCTTGAGGGCGCCTCGGGAATGGTTTGAGTGGCCGAAAACCGGGTTGAGGGCGCTTCGGGAATGGTTTGCGTGGCCGAAAACC
>DYPH01000076.1:24147-31505 GCA_020720045.1 Sorangium cellulosum
GTGGCCGAAAACCGGGTTGAGGGCGCTTCGGGAATGGTTTGCGTGGCCGAAAACCCGAGTTCGGGCGCTTCGCGAAGGGGTGAACCGACAAAACCGCTTCTCCCATGACCGCCCGGTCTTGCTGGTGACGCCGCTGTCAGGGCGGGGACTGGCTTTTTTCGCGGGGTTGGAGCGTTTTCGTTACGGTTTGTAAACAGGGCCGCCACAGGCGGCGCTCTTGGCACGGTGCGTGGTGCATCGGCCGGCATGCGAGGTTTTATGCATGCCCCCAAGAGTGCGCTCGGGCTCGTCCTTCTGGCGACGTCGAGCATCTACGCGTGTGGCGCCTCCGATAGCGCGACCACCTTCGGTGCCGAAGCCCCTTCGGGGGCCGCCGACGCTGGGACCGGCCCCAGCGGGAATGGTGGGGCGAGCGCCGTCGATGCCGGACCGCCGCCCGAAAAAGAGATCGAATCGAGCTTCCAGGCGCCGGTCGCCACCGGGAACTTCGTCTGGGTGGCGAACCCGGCGAGCGGGCGCGTCGCCTACATCGACGCGAAAACCCTCGAAGTAAAGGTCGCCTTCGCCGGCAACGGACCGACCCAAATCGCCGCGCTCCCGAGCACGGGCGCCGGCTCCGGCGATGCGACCGTCGTCCTCAATGCGCTCTCCCACGACGCGACGCTCCTCCGCGCGAAAGAGGGCGTTCTTGAACGGAAAACCTTTGCTGTCGGCGATGACGCCAACAAGTGGAGCGTCTCCAAAGACGGCCGCTGGGCGATCGCCTGGAGCGACGCGTCCCTCGTCCCCGGGGCGGCGAAGAGCCGCGGCTTCCAGGACCTCACCGTCATCGACGTCACCGGCGCCCTCCCGCCCCAGATCCTCTCCGTCGGTTACCGGCCGACCGCCGTCGGCTTCGATGGCGCCGGAAAACTCGCCTACGCGGTCACCGAAGACGGGGTCGCCCTCCTCGAACTTAGCCCCGGCGGCGGAGCAGCCCCGCGCCTGGTGCGGAATGTGCCACTCGGAAGCGACGGTCCTGGCGCAGCCACCGCCCGCGACGTCTCCGTCACCCCCGACCTCCGCTTCGCCTTCGTCCGCCGCACCGGCGACGCGAAGGTCGGCGTCGTCCCCCTCGATGGCGTCGGCGCCGCCGTCGACGTCACCCTCGACGGGCCGGTCACCGATCTCGACCTCGCCGAAGACGGCAGCAAAGCGGTCGCCGTCGTCCGCGAGACCGGGAAGGTCTTCGTGCTGCCGGTGCCGGCGATCGCGACGAAACCGCTCGAATTTGCGTCACTTCCGATCACCGGCGAGACCGTCGGGAGCGTCTCCCTCGCCCCGGCCGGCGATCGGGCACTCCTCTACACCACGGCGACCCCCGTCGAGCGCCTCTCCGTTTTGAGCCTCGCGCCGGCCCTCTCCTTCCGGGCCCTCCGCCTGTATGCGCCGGTCGCTGCCGTGTTTCCGGCGCCGGCAGCGGCGAACGCCGTCGTCCTCCACACGACCGGCTCCGACGGCCTCGGCGCCTTCAGCCTCGTCCCCGTCGCCGACACGCTCCCGGCGAAAATCGTGCAAATGAACGCAGCTCCGTTTGCCGTCTCCGTCCGCGACGACCTCGCCATCGTCGCCGAACGGAACGACACCACCCGCGTCTACGGCGCCTGGATCGCCCGGTTCCCTTCCTTCCGGACCGAGCACTTTCCGCTCGCCTCCGCGCCGCTCGCGGTTGGGGTCGTCCCCTCGGCGGGGCGCGCTTTCGTCAGCCAGATGCACCCCGAGGGGCGCATCACCTTCTTCGACCTCGCCACCGGCGCCGCCCGCACGCTGACCGGTTTCGAGCTCGCCTCACGCGTCGTCACCGGAGGTACCCCTTGAAACGCTTTGCCTATTTGCTTCCTTTCTTCGCCGGCCTCGCCGCCTGCGGCGACCGCAGCGCCGCCTGGGAGGATGCCCCCGCCACCACTTCGCTCACCGTCGGCCTCGCCGACCGGGTCGTGGTCATCGACGACGCCCTCCACCGGGCCCTCGCCATCGCCCCCCAGGCCGACGGCAGCGCCCGCTTCACGACGACGACCGTCGGCCACACGGTCACCGCCGCCGTCGCCACCGCCGATCGCGCGCGCCTCTTGGTCCTCGCCGCCGGCGACCAGCCCCGGAAGACCAACAAAGACGAGCCCCCCTCCCTCGCGATCCTCACCGCGACCGGCAGCCAGCGCTTCCCCTTGGAGTCGCCCCACAGCGGCGTCGCCCTCGACCCCGAAGGGCGCTACGCGGCCCTCTACGCGCTCCCGGCAGCGGCCGGATCGACGCCGAACTTCGTCGAGAACCCGAACGAAATCGTGATCGTCGACGCCGCCCCCGGCGAGGCGCCGCGGCTCGTCCCCCACACGCTCCGGAGCTTCGGCGGGCGCCCCCAGCGCCTCACCTTCACCGCCCCCCTCGGCCTCCCGGGCGGCACCCGGCGGCTCCTCGTCGTCGAGACCGATCGCGACATCTCCCTCGTCGATCTCGCCTCCATCCACGACCCGACCCCGCGCCCGGACATCACCATCCGCCTCACGAGCGGCTCCTCGGCGACGACCGCGAAGCCGGCCGGGATCGCCATCGACGACGGCGATCCGACCGTCGATGACGACGCCCGCATCGGCGTCCGCCTCGACAACGACGCCAGCGTCGTCCTCATCACCCTCAGCCGCGGCACCAACGGCGAGCTCCAGCCGACCTTGAACCTCGCCGCCGTCGGCGGGACCCCGACCGACATCGCCTTCGTTCGCGCCGGCGCCGGCTCCGCCGATCCGACGAAAGCGGGCCTCCGCCTCGCCGCCCTCGTCCCCGGCACCCGCCGCGCCGTGCTGGTCGACCCGGCGACGAGCATCACCACCGACGTGAGCCTCCCCGACGCCTACTCGAAGCTCGCCCTCGTCACCGCGGAAGCGGGGGGCGGTGCCGGCGGCGATGTCGCCCTCCTCTACGGCGGCTACACGAGCGCTTCTGGCGGCGTCGCGTTTCTGTCGCTCGGCAAAGCGAGCGGCGAGCCGTACCGCTCCGTCGAAGTGTTGAGCCTCGGCAGCGCCATCGGCAGCGTGCTCGCCGTCCCGGCGCCGAACGCGAACCTCAAGATCCTCTCCCAGACGAACGGCGCCGGCTTTTTCGTCCTCGATCTCGCCGCCCGCACCGCCTCGCCCCTCCAGACGCGGAGCGCTGCCTCCCTCCTCACCGCCGCCGACGGCAGCCGCCTCTGGGCCTACCAGGCACGGACCGGCAACCTCTCCCGCATCGGCCTCGACGACCTCCACCCGGTCTCGGTGCCTCTCGAGCGCCCCATCGACGCCGCCTTTGACGTCGCCCGCGTTGGTGGTGGCCGCACGTTGATCGCCCTCGATAAGAGTGGCCTTTTCGCCGCGACCCTCGTCGACGCCGACCGCCCCGACGCGACCCAAGCCCGCACCTACCCGGCGATCGCCCTGGAGGGGATTCAATGAACTTCCGTACGCTTCTTCTTAGCCTCGCCGGCGCGGCGATCACCGTCGGCCTCCTTACGAAACTCGCCCATGCGGAGCCGACGAGCGACGGCGTCCTTGTTGCCGAATCGACAGGCTCCAACTTGGCGGTGCGCCACGGGACCGACCCCTTCCTGCGTTTTTCCCTCGGCGGGCGCGTCGGCCGCAACAGCAGCGCCGGCTACGACCCGTTCTCCGCCACCGATACGACCGGCGGCATCGAGCTTGCCGCTACCGCGCGCGTCTACCGACGGGGCCCGTTCAGCCTCGCGACCGGGCTCAGCTACGACGCCTCCGGCAGCACCGGCAGCGCCCGTGGCGCGACAACCCAGCTCGCTGCTTCCCGGTTCGCGGCGGTCGCGGAGGGGCGTTACTTGCTCACGGGCGGGTTCGTGCCGCTCGTGCGCCTGGCCCCTGGCCTCCTCGGCGCCGCACAGAGCCTCTCCAACAGCAGCGACACGCTCCGTGCGACGAGCACCCACTTCACCCTCGACGGCTCCGTCGGTACCGGGATCCTCCTCGGCAGCCCCGACGCAAAGCACCGGGTCCGCGCCTGGTTCGTCCCGCGGATCGGCTACGCGTGGTCGACGGCGCGCACGCCGAAGGTGGCGATTGAGGACCCGAACGCGATCTTGGGGCAGAACAGCGGGCGGACGCTGCCGTCGCTGGCCTTCCGGGGGCCTTACTTCGCCGCGGAGGTCGCCCTTGCGTTTTAGGGGTAATTCCTGGGGGGCTAAATCTAGCTGATAGCTAGATTTAGGGAAACAAGATCAGTTGTTTGGCCCTTTAGGACTGGTCGCCCTTTGCCGAGCCGCCGAACCCGCCGACGAACGCCGCCAGGGCCGCCAGTGAAAAGCCAAGGATCGCCGGTGCCATCGACTCGGCGAGCCCCTGGAGGAGGATCTCGACGAGCTGGGGGCGGTACTCGGCGTAGCGGTCGCTCACGTGATGACCGACAGCTGCGAGATCGGCGGCGACCCCGGAAAGGGCGGCGAAGATGGTCGCGGCGATCCAGAGGGCGAGCTGACGGGTCGGCGGGCGCCTGCGCCAGGCATCACGGGCGGCCACTCCGAGGGCGAGGAGCCCAAAGAGGAGGACGGCAAACATCGGGACGCCGCCTTCGCGGAACAGGGTGAGCATGGGCGCAAGACCTCCTACCAAGCGAAGACGGCGGGGGGCCGGCGCCGTGACGGCATTGGTGTTTTTTTCCGTCACGGCCGCCGTTCGCGTACGTCGTCTTCGGAAGAGATGGGAACGGCCGCAGCAACCGACGACGTGCAGGGCCCTGGTGAACGGGGCCCGTTGTCACCGGCGTCGCCACTCCACGCAACTTCGCTGCTCGCCGCCGACATACAGGCCCTTCGGGACGGGTCGCCGCGCGCGTTTGCCGCGTTCCACCGGGCCCACAGCCCGCGCCTCTATGGGTACCTGGTGCGGCTGACCCGCGATCGCGCCCTTGCCGATGATCTCTTTCAAGAAAGCTGGCTCCGCCTCGCCCGCGCGCTGCCCGGCTTGCTGGCGGACGACGGGCCGCGCGGAAACACTCCCGACCTTCGCGCCTTCGTCTTTGCCATCGCCCGCAACGCCTTCCTCGATGCCCGGCGCGCCGACCGGCGGCGGCCGACGCTCCCCCTCGACGACGACACGACCGATTCCGGCCCTCGCGACGACGCCCCGAGCCTGGAAGCGGTCCTCGCCGATCGGCAGACGCTCGGCTATCTCGAAGAGGTGCTCGGCACGCTCCCCGACGCCGCCCGTGAAATCCTTCACCTTGTCGCCTTCGAAGGGATGACCCCCCAGGAGGCGGCGCCGGTGCTCGGCCTCACCCCCGAAGCGACCCGCAAGCGCCTCGAACGGGCCCGCGGGGCGCTCGCCGAAGCGCTGACCGCTCGGCTCCAGACCCGCCCTCAGGAATTTTAATGAGCGATCCCCTTTTTGAAGCGCTTCGCGCCACCACGGAAGCCCCCGACGTCCGCCTCGCCGCCCGCTCGGAGACGGAAGCGACCGCTGCCTTCCTCGCCGCCCACCGGCGGGTCGAGCTGACAGCTTCCGGACGGACTGAGCGACGGACCGAGCTGACAGCTTCAGCAAATGCTCCGATTTCAAGGATTTTTGGCGCACTTGCCGTGGCGGCGGTGGTGGTGCTCTACGGCGGCTGGGCCCTCGTCGCCGCCGGCGGCATCTATCGGTAGCCCCATCGCGCAGAGGCGCGTGTATGACGCAGGAATGGCCCGCTACGCCCGCCTCGCCTTCCCCGAAGCTCCGAACGATTTCCGCTGGTACGCGCTCCACGAAGACTGCGCCAACGCCCTCGATGGCGCCCCGTGGCTCTCCCCGGCGACGCTCGGTTCGCGACCGCTCACGGGCGCCATTTATGGAGTGCCGACGACGCCGTCGAAGATCGTCTGCGTCGGTCGGAACTACGCCGCCCACGCGAAAGAGCTCGGGAACGAGGTGCCGAAAGAGCCGCTTTTGTTCCACAAACCGGTCTCGTCGCTGCTGGCGAACGGCGGGACGGTCGTCCTCCCTCGGGAGTCGGAGCGGGTCGAGCAGGAGGCGGAGCTCGCCTTTGTTGTCGGCCGCCGGATCCGCCGGGCGACCCGCGAGGAGGCCCGCGCAGCGATCTTTGGCTACACGGTCGCCTTCGACATCACCGCCCGCGATATCCAGAAGAAAGACGTCCAGTTTACCCGCGGCAAGGGCTTCGACACCTTCTGCCCGGTCGGCCCGACGCTCACCGCCGCGAGCGCCTTCGCCCCCGATGCGACAACGATCCGCTGCTGGCGCAACGGCGAGCTCCGCCAGGAGGGGCACACCGCCGACATGATCTTCCCGGTCGACGTCGTCCTCGCCTACGCGAGCCAGGTGATGACGTTTGAGCCCGGCGATCTGATCCTCACCGGAACGCCGGAAGGGGTCGGCCCGCTCGTCGCCGGCGACACGCTGCGGCTGGAGGTCCCCGGTCTCGACGCGCTCACCGTGGCGATCGGCGCGGATCGCGAGGCATGACCGCAGCGCCGCCGGTCAAAAAGCGGCGTGCGCTGCTGGTTGGAGCGTTGCTGCTTGCCGCGGTTGGGATCAGCCTCGGCGTCGCGGTGGCCCGTCGTGACGTCGCCGAGGGCCCCCGCTGCGGCGCTGGGTTCGTCCCTGGTCCGAACGGGCGCTGTTGCGAAGCGACGGCTGGCACGATGGGGACGTGCACCATGCGGGCACCGACACCGAGGCGCGTTGCGATCCCGCGGGCTGCATTTTCGCTGGTCGCCAGCGATTGGGAAGCTAGCTATCAGGTCGCTCCGCTGGTCGTGGCGACGGTGCCGTTTTGGATCGACGCCTACGAGCTCACCGCGGAAGATCCCACCGATCCCGGGCGCGCCGCCGGCGACCTGACCGTCGGCGAGGCCCGCGCGCGCTGTGGGGCACGAGGTGGGCGCCTGCCGACGAGCGCCGAATGGGTGGCGGCGGCCGCCTACCGGCCGGGGAATGGAACGGGCGAACCGCCAAAAACCATCGATAAAGCGACCCGTTACCCCTGGGGGGAGACCGGCGCCGTCTGCCGGCGGGGCGCCTTCGGCCTCGTGCACGGCCCCTGCGCGGAGATCGCCACCGCCGGGCCCGACACGGTTGGCGCCCACCCGGACGGCGCAACGGCGGCCGGCCTCCAGGACGTCGCCGGGAACGTCGCCGAATGGGTCGACGGTGTGCAGGGCCCCGAGCTCCGTGGTGGCTCCTATACGACGGCATTTGCTGCCGATTTGCGTCTCTGGGCCGTGACCCACGCCCCGACCGGCGGCGCCCGCTGCGCCTACGACGCCCCGCGCTGACCCCCTGGCCCGGGCCAGGCAAATTGGGTCGGGGCCACCCCCTACCCGGTCGTGA